>CAZOLW010000012.1:0-102143 GCA_964580775.1 uncultured Chitinophagaceae bacterium
TATCATCGCTGTTTGTATAAATTAGCTCGATAATTTTTATGGATATTTCATACAGGTTATTTAAACAACGATTGAATGACGGGGACAATTTTTTCTACTCCCTGCTGCAGCGGTAATAAAACAGGAATATTTAATTCTGCTTCATATTCCTTCTGAAAATGCAACGCTTCTTCTGTGCTGCATTGCTCTGTATTAAGTGCAACTGCTATTACGTTTGATCCATACATTTTTATCAATTCAATTTCAGAAGCAACTGAATGAATGGCTCCCCACTCAGACAAATGTTCATAATATTTCCGTTTTGGTGCGTGCACAAGAATAACATGTTTTGCATTGCCTGATACCAGCATTTCAGCGCCGCATGGCCCGCTGGGATTACGTAATGCCGACTGTCCTTCAATTAATAATACATCAGCATTGGTTTCTTTCCAGCAGGAAACAATCGCATGTTCAAGTTCACCCGAAATAAAATCGTTCAGTGTTGAATCAAAAATGAAACCATATTGTCCACCCTGCAGCCAGCCTGTTTGACCGGTATAGATCATCTGCGCATTGATCTTTACGTCAGCACAAGCCTGTTTTAACATGCGGCAGGTTGTTCTTTTTCCCAATGCACAATCGGTGCCTATCACTGCAATGATGGATGCTTTCACAGAATAAATTTCTGCGTTCCAGAAATGCAGGTCCTTTCTGTCTTTTGGTTTGCGTACATCAATCAATTGAACATTGTACTCTTTTGCCAATGCCGCAAGTGAAGGAATGTTCGACAAAAAATCATGCAGACCATTCACCAATGAAATGTTTTTCCGGATGCATGCTTCCAGAACAGGAATAAAATGTGCAGGAAGAATTCCCCCAACGGTGGCGATACCAATGATACAATATTTAATATCCTTAATGGATGCGGTTGCTTCCTCAATATTTTCAAGTACCGGAATATTTCGGTGTTTTCCATCTAACACTTCACCTGCATCTTTCCCTGCATGCAATGAATCAATGATGGCCACAATTTCAAAACGTTCTGTTCCCCTGATTAATCCATGTGCTGTTTTGGCATCTGAATCATGCAGCATGCCATCTGTTAATACAATTGCTTTTGGTTTACCTGTCATCTTTATTTGATCGTTTACTTTTTCTTTCAATAATATGCGGCCTGTTTCTAATTACCGTTTAATAAACTCTCCTGGGTATTTCTGTTGTGTAGTTTTGTCTTTATATACCAGCACGCCATTCACCCATACTTTTAAAATACCATCTGATAATGCTCTCGGATCTTTGATGCTGGCATTGTCTTTTACTGTTTCAGGATCTATCAAAACAAGATCAGCAAAATATCCCGGCGCAATAATACCACGATTTTTAATTCCTGTATGTTCTGCTGCCAAACCGGTCATTTTATAAATGGCTTCTTCCCAGCTCATGATCTTTTTCTCTTTTACATAGTGGCTCAGCACCCTGGTAAAACTTCCATATCCTCTCGGATGACCACCATTGGCACCATCTGAACAAATATTGGTATGATTCCAATTTAAAAATGTTATGATATCATCTTCTGTCATTGACTTGCCCATGATGGTTTCAATACCACCTGCATCAGGATGTTGCTGACCGTAAGTTTCAGCAGCAGCAACTAAATATAAAAGAGTTTGTGCAGGCGTTTCATTTCGCAATCTTGCAATGGCAGCAATTGTTTTTCCTTTGTAAGTTGTATCGGGTGCAAAGCGAACAAGTACAGAACCCTCCGCATCAAATAAGTGCTCCGTTGCATAAGCGGCCCCTTGTAAACTCGAAAAATCTTTTTTAGGAAATAAAACACGGAGAGTACTGTTCCAGAAATCATAAGGATAACAATCGGCAGTAATATCAATCCCTTCAGCTCTTGCTCTTTGCAAAGTTGCCAGTAAGGAAGCTGCTGTTCCCCAATCATCTTTCAATGCAATTTTAATATGTGAAATCTGAACAGGGATTTTTGCCTGTCTTCCAATTTCAATGATTTCATTGATGGCATCCGCCATGCTGATATCTTCACTTCTGATATGACTGATATATTTTCCTTTTTCTTCAGCGGTAATTTTGGCGAGTTCAATTACTTCATACATGTTACTGTAAAAAGCTCCTTCATATTCTAAGCCGGTAGAAAGACCAAGTGAACCCTTTCGCAAATCTTCACGCAGCAATTGTTTTATCTTTTCCAGTTCGTCTTTTGTCGCCGGCCTGTTGAGTTGATTTTCACCCATTACTTTTTCCCTGATAGAAGTATGGCCGGTATAAGCTGCAATGTTAATGGCCGCAGGAATTCTTTTCAATTGTGCAATGATGCTGTCAACAGGATCACTGCCACCATCCTGTCCTGCAACAATGGTGGTAATGCCCTGGTTCAACGCAGCCAGTGCTTCGGGATATTTATCTAAGTAACCGGCAAGGTGACTGTGACTATCAATAAACCCTGGCGCAAGAATTTTACCTTCTCCATCAATAACTGTTTCGTCAGTAAATGGAGTAAGATTGCCAACTGCTATGATTCGCTTACCCTGTATTCTTACAGCAGCATTTTTTGCTTTACTGCCTGTTCCGTCAATCAGCTGTACATTTTTTATAAGAAGAGTAGGTGTAATATCCAATGAACCTCCCTGTATGAAACTTCTTGTAATACGGTTTGCAGTGCCATTGCTTCCGCTGCTCAACGAAATGATAGTGCGTTTGTTTTTTACATCACGGTAAATGAGATTAATGAAACCTACCCATCCGCCGGTGTGTGAGTATTGCTGTTCTTTCTCATTGTCAAGAAACCAGCCAAAGCCATATGGATAAGTTGTACTATCTTTTAATACAACAGGCTTAAAAGCCTGCGCCATAGTTTCTTTCTTTACCAGTTTTTCTGTTGTCAGGCTTTGTTCCCATTTAAATAAATCTTCAACAGAGGAATAGATATTTCCATCACCTACAACTCCATCAAACGGAGTAAGATCGCTGAGCTTTCTTTTTTCACCTGTTTCTTCAAAGCCGTACACATGATTTGCCGGAACAGATGGCATCAACACATGATACACATAAGTATCTTTTAATTTAAGCGGTTCCGTAATATTTTTTCTGATGAATACATCAATAGGTTCTTTAGTGATCCGTTCAATAACACTCACCAGTAACACATAATTTGTATTGCAGTAATTCCATTTTGTTCCAGTTGCAAAATCAAGCGCCGGTTTAGAGGTTGAAAAAAGCGTAATCATTTTTTCATTCGTCAATGTATCAAGCGGTGATTTGTATTGCTGAAACAGATCAAAGTATTCAGGAATGCCGGATGTATGTGTCATCAGGTTACGAACTGTTATCCCTTCGTAAGGAAGTTCGGGAATGTATTTCCGGCAGTCATCATCAAATTGCAGCAGCCCTTTTTCTTTCAGGATCATGATGCCCATACAAATAAACTGCTTGGTTACCGATGCCAGGTTGAAAGAAGAGGAGGTGGTGAGCGGCACGTTGGTTCTGTAATCAGTTACCCCAAATGTTTTTTTATAAACGACTTTGCCATTCTCAGCATAAAGTACGGTGCCGTTAAAGCGATTGGTTTGGTGAAGTTTGGTTAAAGCAGAATCTAAGCCTTTTGTGTTTGCATGCGTTTGTGCTTTCAGTAAACTGAAGGATAGTAAAAAAAGAAAGAGAACGGTTAATTTTCTCATGTAAGCAGGTTTGTGCTAAAGATAAAGAGAAGCGGAGAAAGTTGTTCCAATGTTCTGAATCAGCTGACCCTATGACCCGCCTCATTTGAATGTACCTGTAAGGATTGTACCTTTCAACAAACTGATTTGACATGAAAGACAAGTGTTCGAATTGGAAGAAACCTGTTTGCCAGCTAGTGTTTCTTGGAATGATTGCCGTTTTCAGCTCCTGCGACTCCTTTAATTTTTCTGTTCCGCAACCGGTTGATAAAACAAATATCTATGAGTTTCCAAAAGCGCTAAGGGGTAATTGGTATGTAAAGGATGAAAGCCAGCATTATTATTTTACTAAAAACTATGTTTTACTGCTTTTCAGCGATACGGAAAAAATTGTTAACGGGGCATGGCCGAAAATGGATGCAACAGGTAAGGTGATTTCTCTTCCGGATTTTTACAACAGTGTTGAAACAATTACATACGACAGTTTAAAAAGACCTGTTGACACGGTAATCAATTACGGGTTTCGTAACGGGCATGTGTACGAAATAGCTGACAGAAGATTTTTGAAGAAGGGATATCCTTTTGTAATGGATAAAGACACGGTTGTTGTTGTAAAAAATGATACTATTTGTGTTGACCTTGGTCAGAATGCTTTTCTCCGTCAGCTGAAGCGGGATACGTATGTTCTGAATATCCGTAACAACATTCTTGGAGAAGATGCATCAGACTACAGTAATTGGTGGCGATTAATCGTTCTGGAACGAAAGAGTGATCGGTTATATAATTTATGGGAATGCACATCCAAAACAGGGGAACTGTCCTGCCATTTTTTTGATGGGAATTCCAAGAGCCATATATTTTATTTTGATTGTCAATGGACATCGGCAGAGATTCTGCGTATGATGAAGGAAGGGTATTTCGAGGTCAGTAACGAAATCAGTAAAGATAAATTTGTGTATCAGAAAAAATAATTGGTTCTAAGCTGTATTTGAGTGTAAATAATTTTGCAGCAAATTTATTTCAATATGTCATTCATTTTCATATAAGCTTAACCGGTTCGAAAGCTGAACAATTTTCTGCTGCATGTCATTCATGCGCTGTAACAGGTAAGTGATGGTTTCAATCCCTTCCAGGTTGATATCAAGTTCATAATAGAATCGTACCAGCTTTTCCAGGTTATGAAGCTGGTTAACCGGGACATATGTTTTTTCTTCAACAGTGGCAACTTCTATCAGCCCCGATTCTTTTAAGGAATAGATAAACGATGTTTCAATATTGTGATGAATACAAAATTCTTCGGCGGGAATCATTTCTTCTGTTTGCATACAAATAGATTTAATGAAGGTTACGCAATTCAGTAAAGAGTTTTTTCTGCTGCTCAGTAAGACTGGTCGGGAGTTTTACATCATAGGTTACATAGAGGTCACCGGCTTCGCCTTCTTTTTTATATACCGGAACTCCTTTTCCTTTCAATCTTATTTTCGTTCCATTCTGTGTTTCAGGATTCACTTTTAATTTTACTTTTCCTTTCAGTGTATCAATGGTTGTGTCTCCTCCCAGCAGTGCAGTGTACAGATCAATTGCCGCAGTCATATACAGGTCATTGCCCGAACGTTTAAACTGAGGATGTGTAGCAATGGAAAAAGTGATATACAAATCGCCATTGGGTCCGCCATTAACACCCGGTGCACCATATCCTTTCAATTTAATTACCTGCCCGTTTTCAATTCCCGCAGGAATAGTGATGCGGATATTTTTCCCATTTACCGCCAGTGTTTGCTGCCTTGTTTCCATGGCATCGGCGAGGCTTAGTTTCAGCTCTGCATTAAAATCCTGCCCCCTGAACTTTGTTTGCCTGCTTCTGCCGCCTCCGCCGCCAAACATTGATTCAAAGAAGCTGGAAAAATCACTGTCATCGCCGCCATCGAATTGCTGATCACCCCTGAACTGTGAATGGCGTTGTTGTGATTGTGATTGACGCTGCTGTTCAAATTGTTCAGCATGTTGCCAGTCTTTTCCGTACTGATCATATTTTTTTCTCTTCGCAGGATCACTGAGCACTTCGTTGGCTTCATTGATCTGTTGAAATTTATGGTGAGCTTCTTTATCGTTGGGATTCAGATCGGGGTGGAGTTTGCGGGCTGATTTTCGGTAGGCCTTTTTGATTTCTTCTTCCGATGCATTTTTATCAATCCCCAGCACTTTATAATAGTCTATAAATTCCATGGTGCTCTTTTTATAGTATAAAGGTAGGTCACAAATAAATTCAATCCCTGAACTGTTTGTAAAAGGAAATTGTTCTTAACAGTTCAGGGGCATATTTGTAAGCGCCAAGTGACTTTCGAAGTGCAGGAATACGTTTTATAAGCAATAAGTATAACCGGTAACAATTCATTCAAAAACTTCAGGGCATGTTTTAGTCTTTGTATAGCCGTACATAATTTTCCAATTCATCTTTACTTGACTGGTTGCTGAACAAATCATACAATTGAGTAAAATTATTACGGTCTGTAATGCTGCGGTATGATAATTTCGCCAGCTGCAGCTTGTTATTTTCAAAGGCAATTAACTGAATCAGCTGCTTTGCCTGTGCACTGGTGAAATAATAATTTGTATTGCTGAATGCAGCCGAAATGCTATTCATTCTTTCGCCGGGTAAAAATTGCTGCTGAATAGATTGGTATAAGGAGGTGAAATCAGAGCCAATCATAGCCACGCCTGAATTGCCATTATTTGATTGATTATTGCTGTTGCCGCTATAATTATTTACATATGCAGTCAATTCGTTTTTGCTCGATTGATTTTCGAATAAATCATACAATTGGTTAAAATTATTCCTGTCAGTAATACTGCGGTAAGATAACTTGGCCAGTTGAAGCCGGTTGCTTTCGTTACTTAGGATTTGTATTAATTGCTTTGCCTGTGAAGAAGTAAAATAATTATTACTGTTGTTAAACGAATTGGTTAAAGAATTCATTTGACTGGTAACCGGCCATTGCCGCTGAATGGATTGATATAAAGCTGCAAAGTCAGCATCTGTCATCGCATTGTTGGAATTGCTGTTGTTCGTTGGGTTATTTCCGTCGGTGTAATTATTGACATATGCCGCCAATTCATCTTTACTTGATTGGTTGCTGAACAAATCATACAGTTGATTGAAATTATTCCGGTCGGTAATACTCCGGTAAGATAATTTAGCCAGCTGAAGTCTGCTGTTTTCGTTTCTTACAATTTGTATCAATTGCCCTGCCAGGGAGGTGCTGAAATAATTACTGCTGTTGTTAAATGCATTTGTTAATGAACTTACCTGGCTGCTAACCGGCCATTGCCGCTGAATGTTTTGGTATAAGGTATTAAAATTGACATCTGACATAGCCTCCTGCATATTACCGTTACCAGAATTGTCGTCACTGGCATCGTTATAATTATTTACATATTCTTCTAATTCATTTCTGTTTTGCTGGTTGATGAGCAGCCCATACATTTTACTGAAGTTGATTCTGTCTGTAATTAACGGATAAGATTGTTTCGCCAGCTGTAGTTTGAAATTTCCAGTATTTACCTGCTGTATTAATTGTACAGCCTGGTTTGTTGTAAAATAGTTGCTTGTTTTGCTGAAAGCATTACTGATAAGCGTTCTCCTTGCATTTGCTGAGCGCTGTAATTTTACACTTCTAAGCAGGGCGTTAAAATCTGTTGTATTCATTGCTGTCCTGTAATCTGAACCACCCCGGTTTATTGTTTCAATCAATTCTAAACTGCCATTTTCATTCAGTTTCAGTAACATGTCATAGTTATACCTGAGGTTAAAGGTGGATGAAATTCTCTCTGCTGTAGTTCTGTTTTGAACCGTTCTTGATAATGTATACGTATGTTGCCCTGTTACCAGGTTCGTAACTGAAATGGTTGAAGTATTTATATTATTTACCTGTGGGTTGTAATTTCTTCCATCGATTGTTATTTGCAGGTTTCTGTTGCCGTTTACGGTAATTGTTAATTTGCCCGTATTATTCTGGGCATTCATAGAAAATGCAACTGAAAGACTGATCAATATTGCAAGAAACTGTTTCATAAAATTAATTTTTCAATGTTTAAGTTTTCAAAAAGTAACGGAGGCGTATTTGTAAAATATCTTTTAACTGACAGACCCATTCATACAGAAATTTTTCCGGCAGAAAATCAACCGGAAATCAACAGCAAAAAGCTGATTACTGCCCCATTTGTCAGTATCGGATGCAGAGGCTGTAACCAACTGCCAACGCTGTAAAGTTTTTCTGATTCTTTATCTCCGGCAACTTCTCCATCAAGTGAAGTTTTGTTTACAAAATATCTCCTGTACAAATTTAATTTTTCAAACATAGGAGAGAAGTTGCCGGAATAAAGACCATTTGGTTTTTAATTATTTAACAACAACGATTCGTTCTATCAGTTGATAACCGGTTTCACGGTTGGTCACTTTCAATATGTACATACCGGTTCCAAGATTATCAATTCGAAGTATATTATTTTTAATTCCAGTCCATTGCTTAACAGCCAGTCCACTCATGTTTGATAATGTAACATCACGGGTGCTTTGCTGATCTTCAAACAGGATACTGACATGACCATCCGTACTTGGGTTGGGATAAACCATCAGTTTTCCTTTGCCTATATCACCCCTTACAACCTGGATGGAACTGAAACTTGTTCTGCCATCAAGATCTACCTGTTTGATGCGGTATTGTGTTACACCTTTGTTTGTATTCAGATCTGTATACTGATACGCAAGCGGGAAACCTGCAGTGCCACCTTGTGCCTGTGTTGGAACAAATGTTACTGTTTTCCAATCAGCCCCGGTTTCATTTCTTTCAACCAGGAAACCACTGTTGTTGATTTCTGTTGCAGTTTCCCATTTGAGCAGTACATTGGTATGACTGTTACGTGTTGCTGAGAATGTTGTAAAGGAAACCGGTAATACTGCACACTGCGGCGCCATTAACATAAATACCCTGGCGGCATCAATGCCTGAACCTGAGGTTTGTGTTACAAGTACAAATACATTTTGGAAACGGTTTTCTACAGGCAGTTGACCTGTAACCGTTGTTGTTCCATTTGCACTCAATGTAAATGAAGTGCTCGCCTGAAGGAGTGTATCCACCTCAAATTCAAAATAACCGTTTCTGTCAACATCAACATATAATTTGTAATACCCTGTAATAGGAGTAGCTGTATTATTGATGAGTACGGCTTTGATGTTTAAGTTGCAATCAATATTGCCTGCTAAATTGAGGTAACCGGCAGAATAACGTATTCCGCAGCTTACACACTGTGCACGTTGTGACCTGGCAGTTTGGCTGGACCAGAGATCCACAACCAGCACATTTGGAATGTCACAGGCAAAAGGAGAAGTAACGGTAACTCCATAAATCGTAAAGTTTGCAGTTCCGTCAGGCAGCACAACTTTGTTTACAGAGTCTGCTATTGTTATCGGAACAGTTGCATCGGGTTCGTAAGTTGTAAGCAGTGATGGTACTGCATCTGCATTATTGATTCCTATGTTAAACCCGGTATTGCCCAAATCAGATGCAGTAGGCGCAGCAATGGAACCATTCAGAGTTGTGCGGCCGTTTTCACATTTAAAGTAATTGGGATAATTAGTTTGCAGCCAGGCATGCAGATAAATAAATTTATTTCCATTATTGTCTTCAATGTTGAAGCTCACATCAAATTTTACCGTGCATGAAGTGGTGGCAGATGCCACGATCTGTATTTTTTGTACAACTACATCAGAAACGGTACATTGGGCATTTGATGTTGTGTAGCCAAATGCAAAAATGGTAAGGCAGAGGGAAAGACGTAAAAATGTTTTCATGTTTTTAGTTTAAAAGAAAAATAAAAGGCTTTTCTTTTCTGGAAGGATAGATTGAACGTTGCATCCTTAAAACATAAAAAATATCAAAACATTAATTATGTGGTGCTTTTTGTGGTTTATTCTGAATTATCTTAAATACAGATCCAATTCAACTCTTCTGTTTTGTGACCTGGCTGTTGCATTTGCATTGGATGACATAGGTCTTGTTTTGCCATAACCCGTTACAATTATCCGGCTGTTGGCAACACCCTTACTCATCAGGTATTCTTTAACAGCATCTACACGGCCCTGTGAAAGTGTAACCGGTGTTTTTTCATAGGAATCAGTATGGCCACTGATACACAAATTGTAATCAGGATATTCGTTCAGTATATTGACAACTTCATCCAGCATTTGATATGAATTCGCTTTTACCAGTGCATTACCTGATTCAAAATTAATTTTGCGTGTAGCAAATTTTAAACGTTTTGGAACTTCCTTTTTAACTTCCGGACAGCCATTGTTTGCTGCATCACCCATTACGGTCGGACATTTGTCAAATGAATCAACAATACCATCACCATCTGTATCTGCCGGACATCCTCTTGCATCAACCTTTAATCCGTATTTGGTATCAGGACATTTATCTTCTGAATCTGTAACTCCATCTCTGTCGCTGTCTGCAATACATCCGTTAAAATCTACTTTAACTCCTCTCTTTGTATCAGGACATTTATCTTTTGCATCTTCAACTCCATCGCCATCTGTATCAGGACAACCATTGAACATATCAGTTCCTTTTGCATTCGGACATTTATCCTTTGCATCTTCAATACCATCTCCATCACTATCGGGGCAACCTTTAAATCTTGCAAGACCCGGTACATTCGGACATACATCATCATTATCACTAACACCATCATTGTCTTTATCCTGGCAACCATTCATATTTGCTGAGCCGGGTACTGATGGACATTTATCCAGGTAATCAGGTACGCCATCTTTATCTCTGTCAACCGGGCAACCTGTTCCATCAACAATAACTCCGGGAGGTGTGGATGGACATTTATCTTTTTTATTCTTTACACCATCTCCATCCACATCATTTTTTATACTGTATTTGGAAGAAGATGTCTGCACCTGTGCAATAACCGGTGAAAGGGATATTGCAAACAGGAAAATCAGTAGAAGTCTTGCGATACGATTGTAGTTCATATATTAAGTTTAAAACTCTGATAAATTTGAGTAAGTAAAGGTTGAACTATCTGCAGTTGTTATTGTTATACAACTATGGATAGTTCTTACATGATTCACACTTTATAATGCGGTAACAAACAGAAGGAAATATTTTGAGAAGTTTGCGGGCAGAAGTATGCAGCAGTGATTTCAGAACGGTAATTTTCTATGAAAAGAATATGAAATTTAATCTGATCTGTTGAAGCCGGATTGTTATCTGCTTTTAACCGGCAGGAGAATCTTCTTTTGTTACTTCTCCATCAGAAAATTTGTCGCCAATTGTATGCATTAAACCTGATAACAATCCTCCCATTTTATTGGTGCTGTCATCAAGTGTGTTATCATGCAGCAGTTCTCCTATTTGTAAACTTGCAGGCAGATAAGGAAGAAAATTATTTTTCTGACCGGCTAAGAATGTCTTTACATCATGTATTGCCGGTTCAGCAGGAAGATGTTCTTTTATCAGATGAACAGCAGCAGCTGTGATCGTATTTATTTTTGTTCTTGTTTCAGCAACGGTGTAATTTGAATAATCTGCTATTTTTTGAATAACAGTTTCTTCATTGTCTTCAAAAATCATACTGGCTCCATTGGTTGAAACAGAACCCTGCAAAATATTGTCAGCACCTTCATCGGTACGGCTGTACCTGTACAGGGCAGTTAATACAGAAGGTATTGCCGCCTGGCTGAACTGCTCCTCGTTTGATGAGCTGTCATTTCCCTCTACTCTCTGCGTATTAGGATCAACTTTTTGCAACGGGGGATATCCCATTTCAATTTGTATGCTTTCTAAAAGATTTACTGACATTGTATGAGTTGAATTATTCTGATTGTTATTTAATAAAATACAGCCAATCACCTTTTTCACTCATCATCAGCCTGTATAACTGAAAAGAATAATAAATGCTGAAATGATCAGCATTGTTGCAAATAAAAAGGCGGTTGCGAAACTGAGATGTTTAATTAGTTTCATTTCGTTCCGGGTTTTCAGGTGGTAATACTGCTGAAAGAACTTAAAAGGCCAAAAGCTTTTAACAGCCAGATGACTACTGCAATCACAACAACCACATTCAGGATGTTCTTGATTTTGCGGTCCATTGGGATGTAGGTGTTTACAAGCCAGAGAATAACACCCACAACAACTAAGACAATTAGAATATTTAATAATGGCATAAAAAAGGTTTTAGAATGATATCAACAAAGATGAAGCAGTTCTTACTGCAACCTGTTACATGAATCTGAGAAAATCTTACATTATTCACACATTACGGTAAATGTTGTTCAGCAATTGTATCTTTCAGGAAATTAAAAGGAAGTATTTGTTTATATAAAATGAATGGTCTTCTGATTCCCTGATTCAACCGGTATGGAAGATTTTAAAATCGTCATATTTGTAATAGCAGTGCTGATTGCTTTAACGGCAATTGCCAATAAGCGGAAACTGCCTTACCCGGTATTGCTCATGACGGCTGGCCTGATCATTGGCTTTGTTCCGCAGTTGCCAGACCTGGCGCTTGATCCTGAAATTGTTTTTGCCATTATCCTGCCGCCACTACTGTATGATGCTGCTTCTAAAACTTCCTGGCATGAGTTTAAAACTTCCATCCGTCCTATTTCTGCATTAGCTGTTACACTTGTTTTCTTTACAACAGTTGCTGTAGCTGTAACCGCTTATTACCTCATTCCCGGATTTACCTGGCCGCTTGCGTTTGTGTTAGGTGCTGTTGTTTCTCCACCTGATGCGGTGGCTGCTTCAGGAATTATCAAAGGATTGGGACTAAATAAAAAAGTGATCACTATTATAGAAGGAGAGAGTTTAGTAAATGATGCTTCTGCTTTGATTGCTTACCGTTATGCTGTTGCAGCTGTAACAACAGGAAGTTTTGTTTTGTGGCAGGCAGGTCTTCAGTTTTTATTAATTGCCAGTGTGGGAATAGTGATTGGTGTTGTGATCGGTTACCTGTTTGTATGGATTCATAAAATAATTGGCAACAACCCTGTTGTTGAAACAAGTCTTACACTGCTGCTGCCCTTTATTTCTTACCTGGCAGCAGAACAATTTCATATGTCGGGAGTACTTGCTGTTGTAAGTTCAGGATTGGTCATTTCATGGCGATCACCGGAAGTGTTCAGCTATCAAACAAGATTGCGCACAAGACTGGTATGGGATACATTGATTTTTTTACTGCATGGTTTTATATTCATGCTCATCGGGCTCCAATTGCCTTCTATCATCAAAGGAATAGGAAACTACCCACTGTCAGTGATTGTGGGATATGGGTTACTCATCAGTCTCGTAACAATTATTGTACGTATTGTATGGGTAATTGCCGGTGCCTACTGGCAAAGCCTTTTTCAAAAAAAGAAAAAAGAAGAGGATAGTGCAACTGTCATTACTGATGATGGAAATGACTGGAAGAATGTACTGATTGTTGCATGGACAGGTACAAGAGGTGTTATTTCACTGGCTGCTGCATTGGCATTACCCTTACTGCTCGATGATGGAACTGCTTTTCCGAAACGGCATTCAATTATCTTTCTTGCATTTGTTGTCATTTTTGTAACACTGGTAGTACAGGGGCTTTCACTTCCTTTGCTGATCCGTTTGCTGAAGATAAAACCGGCCGACAATACAACAACAGAAGCAACTGAACTGCAGTTGTTCTTAGCCAACAGCACCCTGCATTATATTGAGCAGGAACTGTCTGCTTCACTTGATCAGAAAACACAGGATCAACTTGAAAAGAAGTATGAGCAACTTGTACAGGAACTCAGCAAAGAAATACGGCGTCATAAACGGGCCATACGAAACGATGAAGAGATTACCCCAAAAGAACCGGATGCATTGGTAAACGCAGAATTGGAAATCAGTAAATTTCAAAGAGGATTATTGCTGAAACTCCATAAGGAAGGAGAGTACACAGATTCTGTTATCAGGCAGGTGGAAATGGAGATGGATATAGATGAACTGAAATTAAATGTACAGGTTCCGGAAATCGAAGAATAAATAAGTAACAAAAGAAAAGGGATATTGTCGTTATGACAATATCCCTTTTCTTTTGCAGTAAAATTTTTATTTCTTTAATACTCTTTCAAATAATTTGAAGATTCGTTTATATTCATCTATCCAGCTGCTGGGTTCTACAAATCCATGATCTTCCATTGGGTAAGGAGCCACTTCCCAATTGTCTTTTCCCAATTCAATTAAACGTTGCGATAATTTCACGGCATCCTGGAAATGAACATTCACATCAACCATGCCATGGCAAATGAGCAGATCACCTTTTAAACCTTCAGCAAAATAATAAGGCGAACTTCTTCTGTAAGCAATGCTGTCAGTAAACGGTTCGTTTAAAATATTTGATGTGTAGCCATGATTGTATTGTGCCCAATCGGTAACAGGACGAAGTGCGGCACCTGCAGCAAACACATCCGGCTTGTTAAACATCGCCATTAGTGTAATGAAGCCGCCGTAAGATCCGCCATACAATCCAATATGCTGCGGGTTCACTCCATATGTTTTCACTAAGTAATTAACAGCATCCACATGATCGCTTAAATCTTTACCACCCATATATCGGTAAATACCTGTTCTCCAGTCACGGCCATAACCGGCACTGCCACGGTAATCAATATCCATTACATAGTATCCGTTGTCCGCCAGCATATTGTTGAACATATATTCCCTGAAATAACTGCTCCACCATTTATGTGCATTCTGTAAATAACCTGCGCCATGCACAAATAACACGGCAGGTTTATTTGGATGCGGATTGGCAGGCTTGTAAATTCTTGCATATACCTGTGCGCCATCAGCAGCAGTGAATGTAATTACTTCAGGATCTTTCCATGCATATGATTTGAATTCTTCACTCTGTGCTTTACTGGTGATCTGTTCAATCTTTCCGCCGGGTTTGTTTTCCTGCAAATAGAGTTCCCATGGTTTAGTTGAGTAAGAATAAAGAATGCCGATATATTTTTCATCGGGTGAAACAGTTACCTGGTTGGCACCTGTCATAGTTGTGATTCTTTCTTTCTTTCCATCAGCGATCGATAAACGATAGAATTGCTGTTCACCGGGGTGCACTTCATTTGTTGTGATGTAAAAGAATTTTTTATCACGGCTCAATTGTGTTTGCTGCACTTCGTAGTTCCCTGATGTTAATGCTTTCTTTTCTTTTGTTGTTACATTGATGGTATACAGGTGAGCATAACCGGTTGCTTCTGATTGAAACCAGACAGTGCTTTCATCAATCCATCCGGTGTTGCGGCCAAAGCCAATACCGGGGCCGCCGATCCATGCTTCATCTCTCTGCCTGTCTAATAAACTCATGGCTGTTCCGTTCCACAACATCAGCCAGCGGTCTTTGTTATCCTGTGAACGGATTTCAATCACTGCATTGTTTCCTTTTGGTGACCATACAATCGATGAAAAATTGACAGCACGGTTTGCAGGATTCTTTGAACGCTGTTCTAATTGTTTGGGATAATCTTTTACATAATCAGGTAAATCTTTAATACCCGGTAAAGAATCTGTTTTGATTGTAATCACAGAATCTTTTTCCCTGTCGTAGAAATAGAATTCAGAACTTCCCTGTGCTGCACCCACTTTTGTACGGGCAGGAATATCAGTTGTAAATCCTGACTCCGTTACAAAACTTGGAACAATGGTTGTTTTGGCATTTGTTACTGCTTTGAATAAACGGTAGCTGATAAATCGTCCATCCGGACTTATACTTAAACCCTGTAAAAATTTATCCTCAATATTAATTGATCTTAGTTCTTTTGGTTTGGGTAATGATTTATTGTATGCATCTGTTTTTTCTCTCTTCTCTTTTCTTGAACGTAACACTTCAAAATAACGCAGCTGATCATTTTTTAACCATTCCTCCTGCTGATTGCCTGATGTGGTAACCGTGTTTGTTCTTGCTCCTGCTCCTGCATTACCGCCTCTCCCCTGGAAAGCAGATGGAGGAGGTGTTGCATCGCCTATTCTGAGATTGGTGAGCTGCATGGTTTCACCGGTTGCAATATCCCAGGCATATAAATTCTGACTGCGGTTGTACACAATCTTTGTTTCATTAAAAGAAAACTGCGGATTCATTTCCACATCGGTTGTTTGTGTAATGCGTTTTGTTTTTCCTGTTTTTGTTTCTGTATAAAACACATCGCCGTCTTTACTGTACACATAGGCCGAACGGGAAAGATTATAAACAAAGTTTGCGCTGAAGTTGATGTCCTGTGTTTGTGCAACAGTTGTTTTTGCCGGTACTTTATTGCTGAGTGTAATAAAGTAAGTTGAATCAGCAACATTCTTTTCGGGGTTCCAGCTGAAATAAAGCTGCTGCCCATCATTACTCCATTGCAGGTTAGAAGGGGATGTGCCCATCCAGCGTGGATCACGCATTATCTTTTCAACAGTCAGCTTGCCTAATTGTTGCTGGGCTGAAGCCTGCGAAAATAATATCAATAAAAACAGGGAAATAATTGATCTGATCATAGCAGTGGTTTAAGACCTTAAATATATTGATTAACCGATACTGACAGCGGCTACCCGTAAAGAAAATGATGAGTGGAACAGGTTTTCTTATTCGATGGAGATATTATATTGATCCAGCAGCCCTGTTACATTATGCAGTGAAAATTTTGCTTTGCTGATTCTGTTTGTTTCAGGATGGATGGAGAAGTTAAACGAAGTGCGGAAATCAGCATTCTCCAGGATGGTTTTATGAAACACAGCTTTGTGCAGATCGCAGTTGGTAAATACAGCATTGGTTAGGTCTGCTTCTGTAAACTCCGACTCTTCCAGTTTGCAGTTGATGAAATTCGTGTTCTTCAGTTTTTGTTTATAGAACGAAGAAAAATTCAGCACACAATCTTCAAAGGAAAAGGAGAGGAGAAAGCTGTTGCATTCATCAAAGCGTAGACCAAGTAATTTACAGTGTTTGAATTGCACATCCCTGAAAGTGGTGTTTCTTAATTCAGCCATGCTCAAATCACAGCGGTCAAATATGCAATCGGCAAAGATGATATTCTCTAAATCTGTTTTGGTGAACATACAATTGGTAAACCTGCAGTTATCATATTCACCTTTCAGAAAGGGGGCAGTGGTATAATTTTTTCCTTCAAATACTTCGTCTTCAAAATAATCTTTGCTCATTGGTAATTCCTGTTAAATAAAACTGTTCTGTACCGTTCAACTTATCTTCTTACTGCATAAATTAATTCATCCAGTACCTCGCCGTTCTTATAAATATTTTTTTCAATTCTTGCTTCCAGTGTAAAGCCTGCTTTTTCCAGCACACGCTGCGATGGAAGATTGCTGCCGAATGGTCTTGCATAAATTCTTGTAATATCGTAGGTCTTAAATCCGAAGTCAATCATTTGTATAATGGCCTTTGTAATAATTCCATTTCCCCAGTAATCTTCTCCCAGCCAGTATCCCAGCTCCGCATTTTTTTTCATAATGTCTTTTTGCGGATGAATGCCAATTCCCCCAACTGCCAGCCCATTTACTTCAACAGCAAAAATATGAATGGGATCATCTTTTGTTGCCATTGCAATAAAATCAATTCCATGTTGCCTTGTATACGGATGCGGAAAACCATCGGTCATGAAACGTGCAATATTATAGTTGTTTGCATTGCTCACTAAGCTGTCAAGATCGTTCAGTGACCAGGGCCTCAGTTTGAAATCCATTACAATTTTATTATGTTAAAGATTATAGCAAAGTAAGTCGTTTTTAACGGAAGCTTTCTGCAGTACATAAAAAAAAGCTCTGGCACTGCCAGAGCTTTTTTTTAAGAAATTGTTTAGTTAGTTGCCGGCTTCGGCATTTCTTTTCTTGGTAATTTTTCGTCACGCTGTGCTGTGTTATAAACAAACGATGCAACAATCACAGCGATTTGTTTCAGATCATCAGGAATTAAATGATCGTAGTTATCCATGGTCGTATGATGTGTACGTGTGTTGTAATCAATATCATCCTGTATAAACTGGAAACCGGGAATGCCCAGTTCGTTAAAGGAAATATGATCGGTACCGCCGGTGTTCTGCAGGGTAAGTGTGGTTGCACCCATGCTGCTGAACGGTTCAAGCCACTTGCTGAAAATCGGTTGTACAGCTTCGTTACCTTCTAAATAAACGCCTCTTATTTTACCGGTACCATTATCAATATTGTAATAAGCAGATATTTTTGATTGCTGCGGCAACACAGTTTTTGTCATCCTGTCGCCCACATTGTTTTTGATCCATCCTCTTGAACCAAGCAGGCCCTGTTCTTCGCCGCTCCATAATGCAATACGGATAGTACGCTTTGGTTGAAGATTCAATGCTTTGAAAATCCGCATCACTTCCATCATTACTGCACTGCCTGCAGCATTATCGGTAGCACCGGTTGCACCCTGCCAGCTGTCTAAATGTGCACCAATCATTACAATCTCATCTTTCAGTTTTGGATCAGTTCCTTTTATTTCGCCAATTACATTATAACCTTTTACGTCAGTGCCTGTAAATTCCGATTGTACATCCAGCTCAATTGTAACAGGAATGCCCTGGTTTACTAAACGGGAAATGGTTTGTATATCTTCATAGGCAACAGAAATTTCAAGCATAGAAGGTTTGCCATTGGTAAAATCAACTCTTGATCCTGCAGGGCCCTGTACAAATACGGTACCATCATGTGCAAGCGGACTTGTTGTTAAAAAAGCAGCTGCGCCTTCATCGGTAATGAGTTGTTTAATGAGTGTATTCAAACGCTGCATTCCTGCAAAGCGACCAAAGTTTGCATTGTTTCCACGACCGCCTGCTGCACCCGGAGGCTGTGGTTTAAACTCCGCCATTTTTTTCAACTCTTCTTCCGTATGTCTTGATGCATCAGGTTTAAAACTTCTTGTATAACTATCGGTGCGGTTAATAATAACAATCTTACCGGCGAGTTTTCCTTTGTACTGATCCAGTTCAGTTGAATCTTTTACATTGATGACAATTACTTCTGCTTTCTGCAAACCTTTGCTGCTGTTGGTCCATGTTTTTGGATAAGCAATGATGGGTTTGTAGTAAGGTGCTGTCATGGCCACATAACTTTTTTTCAACTGCCAGCCTCTGCCAAAATCGCCCCATGGTTCAAGACCTGCTTTATCGACACCCCATTTTTTTAATTGATCAATGGCATATTCTGCTGCACGGAAATAGCCGGGTGAATTGGTTAAGCGTGGACCGGTTGCATCCGTAAAATGAAAGGCAATATCCATCACTTTGGAATTTGTGGTTCCTTCCTGTATGATTTTGTTGATGATGGCAAGATCAATCTTTTCTTCCTGGGCCGACGCAGTAATGGTAAGTATAACCATTATTAAAAGAAACAGTTTTCTCATGTTGTGATTGTTTTGATGTTGAAAGATACCGTTGATGCGGTTTGAATCAGCAAAATACTGATAGAAGGGGAGATCTGAACCGGATTCTTTGCAACGGTCATTCCGGCTTTTGTACGGCGGGGAGCAAGACCTGAAATTACTTTGATAGCTGCCGAAGCAGGTTGCCCCGTTTGTATACAGATCTGTGAAAAGGTCATTGACGTAAAAACAATACGAAATGTATCATTACAGATGATTGATTTTCAACTGCAATTTATTTTTGAGACCTGCATCTTATAGCATAAATTTATGTGTTAGCGGTCATTGTAAAAGACCCTTCAATTTCAAAAAAGCATTTATGTTAAACAATGACACTTTAGAAATACCGAAATTAAACTTTGACACAAATGGAGATTTAGTAATCATTCCAAGTTCTACTTCATCAAAACATGACTTTGACTTTTTTGAAGGTAAATGGAAACTTCATAATAAAAAACTTAAATCCAGATTAAACCATTGTACTGATTGGATTGAATTTGAATCAACACAAGAAATGTATAAGGTGCTAAATGGGATTGGAAATATTGATAATTTCCTCGCCGAATTTAATGGCCAACCATTTGAAGGAATGACTGTAAGACTTTTCAATCCTAAAACAAAATTGTGGAGTATTTATTGGGCAGACTCTAACGAAGGGAAATTAGATCCACCGGTTTTAGGTTCATTTGAAAATAACGTTGGACATTTTTTCACCAAAGATACTTTCAATGGCAAGCCGATACTAGTTGTTTTTCGCTGGGACACAAGGGACAAAAACAATCCAGTATGGAGCCAAGCTTCTTCAAATAACAACGGTAAGACCTGGGAATGGAATTGGTACATGTATATGACAAAGATGAAATAGAAAAACGGACTGTAGAACAACGAACCGCTAACATTGCATTGCCGCAAGTGAGGGCAGGACGAGACAACGTTAGCAGCTATTTTATGAGAACATTACTAATCATAACAATTATTCTTCTACTCACAGCTTGTAGAAAGACAAAGCCAGGGTTCGACGGAGTAAACTGTTCAGGCAACTGTTATATTTTGACAGGGAAAGTAGTTGACACACCTTCAAATGCTGGACTACAGGGCGTGGAGCTTAAGTTCTATTACCGTCCGCCAGGTTACGCTTTGTTCAGCGACCCGACACGTTATTTAGGGAAGACGATAACAAATTCAAACGGCGAGTATAAATTTCAGTTTGACGGAACAAAGTATAAAACAGGAGCAGGGTATTATCGTATTCAAGCGACTAAAAGCGGCTATTTTTATGACCCATTGAACCAGAATGACGTAAAAGTATTTGGCTTGGATAGTACTAAATTCAGCATACCTTTTAATCAGGATTTTGCTTTGTTCAGACCAGCAAAGTTGACTGTAAGGTTTCGTGCAACGACAGTAACAACCTTTGAGTTTTTGACATTCAGCTATAATTATGGGACAACTGGAACAGGTATTATTCTAAATGGTAGACGCTCAATTGATACAACAATTACTTTTCAAACTGCAGGCGACATAAGAACATTTGTACAGTGGGACGCAGCCGGAAATGGTGTGAACATTCGAAAGAATGACACACTGTTTACAACACGTGACGGAACAATTCAATACCAAATAAACCTGTGAAACCAAAACAACTGCTAACAGTGCATTGGCAAAAGCAGGGCTGAAGTAAAAAAAATCAGCAACATTGAATAACAAATATGGGTTGGTGAGCCACCAACCGAAAAAAAACTTCTGCACTAAGGATGGCGAATGAAATTGTATTTACGCAACAACAATGTAGATGGCGAATTGCAAAGCGTGAACATCAAATGGCTTTTTGAATAGTTTTGTTTATTAGTGTTGTATATTTAAGTGTTAGCGGTCATGTTTAGAACACTTCACAAAAAACGTAACTCTTTAATCTCCACAACCAGC
This sequence comes from uncultured Chitinophagaceae bacterium, assembly GCA_964580775.1. Taxonomy (GTDB): domain Bacteria; phylum Bacteroidota; class Bacteroidia; order Chitinophagales; family Chitinophagaceae; genus Lacibacter. Next base: position 21,045 of record CAZOLW010000012.1, read on the forward strand.
GATATGCTTCTTGAGCGTGTCATACCCAGTCCTGCTTTGAACGATTTCGTAAGATATTTCGGTATTGTGCATTTCACCTTTTCGAAAGGTGATCTTATTCCCCCCAAAACATATTCTCCCCGGCCCGGTGAGGCGCTCTACTTTTTGCCCAAAGACACGGAATATATGACCTATGTTAAGGATGGTGAAAAGACAAAAAACCCTCCTGCTTTTATTATGGGGCAGCATACCTTATCAACACATCGGTTTGTAGGCCGTGACTTTTTAACCGTAATTGTTCATTTCCAACCGGGAGCCTTATACCGCTTAACAGGTATCCCATCTTATGAGTTTACCAATACATGTATCGACGCCGAAGCCCTTTTTCAAACAGAAATCCGAACAGTAAATGAACAATTGAACAGTACTGCTTCTTATCAGCAAATGATTGGCGTTGTTGAATCCTACCTCTTAAAACTGGTCAGCCGCTCAAGAAAAAGCACCCACAGTATAGAAGCCTCCGCCAAAATACTTTTACAAAACACGGAACACATAAGCATGGACTGGCTCGCTAACGAAACCTGCTTGTGCCAAAAGCAATTTGAGCGTAAGTTTCAGGAACGCATGGGGATCAACCCTTCTCTATTTGCCCGCCTTGCCCGCTTTGACAAAACCTACAGGATAAAAAATGCCCACCCTGAGAAAGATTGGCTCAGCATCGCTGTTTCAGGTGGTTATTATGATTACCAACACCTGGTCAGAGATTACAAAATATTCACGGGTTTCACACCTGTTTCCTTTTTTCACCTGGACCAACAGGCCCCTGAAAGACTTTTTAATTTACATGAATAAGAGAATACGGCAGTAAATAAAATGTCGATTCATTACCACTGAACAACGAAACAGGTAATTCAACTTTACATTTCAATCACATTGTTATGAAGCGTAGAAATTTTCTTGCCTCGGGTCTTCTTGCCGGCATGGGGCTCTCGATTTTACCTGTACATGGTTTCCCGTTGCCAGCATCAGGGAATGACTTTGAACCTCTCGAACCGTTTTATATTCCGCCGTCACCCAAACCTCTGAAAGAACAACCGAATGGTATTGATTTCAGATTGAAAGTACGCAGCAAACAAACCAACAAACAGTATTCGTGCATAGAGTTTCTGATTGGAGCAAAAGTCATGGGCCCCGCACCTCATGTACACAAAGACCTGGATGAAATCATGTTTGTACAGGAAGGCACGGTAAGCGTGATGGTTGGAGAAAAAGTGTATGAAGTGAAAGCCGGTGGATGGCACATGCGGCCACATGGAATGGTGCATACTTTTTGGAATGCCACCGGGAAACCTGCCCGGTTTATTGATATGTATTTCAACCAGGACTTTGATAATTTCATGGAAGAGATGTTTGTAAAACTGGTACCCGACCTCATACAGCGTGGTATATCTCTTACCTCTCAGGAAGCAACGGAAAAGATGGATAAATTATATACCCGGTACGACATCACTATGTATGACGAGCAACGTTTGTCAATTGTGCGTAAATACAGATTAAGAGGATAAGAAAAGTATTATTAGATTTGAAAGTGTTAACACGAACCGAAATCAGTTTTGTTATAGCCGGGCTGAAGAAGATGATTTCAACAAAGTATCTTTTGCGAACGATAACCCTGTTGACACATTCTATGACAATAAACAAATAGTGACGCCATAATTTCAGGCTGCTGTTTTAAATTTAGTGATAACGGCAAAAAAGGTTGGTTCACTCTATTACTGCGAAGGCTCTGCTGATGATTTTGCATCTGATAGCATTTAGAATCGGCATTTTATTTTTACCTTATAGCGTAATGCAGAATAGATTTATGTGTTGGCGCTTATTGTAAAACAACACTTCACTTCAGTAAAAACCTTATCTTGACTGAATGGCGGGAATTATAGTTGAATTAATCATTTCATGGCTTTTACTTTGGTTTATCAGCAGGAAGCATCTTTCTGTATTAGGATTCAGGCCGACAAAAAACAGAGTGACCAATTTGGGCGTTGGTCTTTTAATTGCAGCTTCCTGTTGTACAGTATATCAAATAATGACAACAGTCTTCGTTCATAATAACTGGACATTAAATAAACAGGTGACTGGAAAAGGAATAGTAGAAAGTGTAAGATGGACATTCATATCTGTTTTATATGAAGAATTAATTTTCAGAGGTGCTTTGCTTTACATCGCAATAAAAAAAATCGGTGTTATAAAAGCATGTATTCTTTCTGCAGTTGGCTTTGGTATCTATCATTGGTTTACGTTCAACGTATTTGGAAATCCATTCATGATGTTAATTACTTTTCTAATGACAGCGATTGTTGGATTTTCGTGGGCTTTTGCATTTGCAAAAACAAGCTCCCTTTATTTGCCAATCGGTTTACATTTTGGGTGGAATTTATTTTGTATGGTTGTATTTTCAAATGGCTCTTTTGGACAGGCAATTTTTGTAAGGACCAATGAAAATCAATTACAAGGCTTATTATCATGGTTGGTTTTTATATTTCAGGTATCTGCTTTACCACTTCTTACTTTTTGGTATCTGCACCGGCTTTCGAAAAAACAAAAACTCCCTGTTGACACAGAACAACAACCGTTGACAGGAGTATTACCAATTGCCGGGCTGGACATTGAAAACAATCAGTAGCGGTAATTAGTACTTCAGCAGACATTTTATAAATCCTTCTCAAAACAAGCAATATCATCTTATATGAAAAAAGGAACTTTGACATTTCTGATATTATTGCCAATTTTACTTATGACGCAATCAAATAAAAAAGTCACAAAAGATTTTCTCCAGTCTTTTGCCGATGCATTTAATGCTCATGATATTAAGGCAATCATGTCTCATATGACTAAAGACTGCGTGTTTGAGGCTTCGTCGGGACCGGATTTAGACGGAGAAAAATTTACCGGACAGGAACAGGTTAGAAAAGCATTTGAAAATGTATTTACCACGTTTCCCGATGCTCATTGGAGTAATACCAAACACTTTATTTCAGGAAACAGAGGTTTCTCCGAGTGGATTTTTACAGGAACGAAACCGGATGGCATTAAGGTTGAAGTTACAGGATGCGATCTGTTTACTTTTAAAGATGGTAAAATAGCAATTAAGAATTCTTACAGAAAGAATCGCCTGCCGGCAAAATAACTAGAAAACGCCAGCTGATTATTCCTTAGCAACAAACGGGCTTAACAAGCAATGAATTTCCTGTTCTCCCTATTGCAAAACGTTAACAGTAAATAGAATAACCATCGCAAACATAAACTATTGGCAAATGAAAAAAAGAATACTGATCACGCTGACTCTTGTCACCACATTCGCACTTGGATTCGCTTTCAAATCTCTGCTTTTAAATATTCATGGCGAACAATCATTGAAAAAGGCAACAGGCATTGGCGGTATTTTTTTCAAATGCAAGGATCCGAAAAAAGTCAGAGAATGGTATAAAACTCATCTTGGTTTAAATACGAATGAATATGGGGCCGTTTTTGAGTGGAGACAAGGTGCAGATACAACAAAAAAAGGATTTACACAGTGGAGCCCGTTTTCTGAAAAAACAAAATACTTTGAGCCTTCAACAAAAGACTTTATGATTAATTACAGAGTTGAAAACCTGGAAGCACTGATTGATCAGCTTAGAAAAGACAGTGTAACAATTCTTGACAAAATTGAAACAGCTGATTACGGAAAATTCATTCATATCATGGACATAGAAGGCAATAAAATTGAACTGTGGGAGCCCAATGATATAGAATTTGAAAAGCTGGGAATTCAAATTGGTGCGAGGACAACAAAATAAACAGAAGAATATTTTGAACCAGGACGAAGAGTAGCATTCCGGCAGCATTTACATTGCTTGCTGCTATGCCGGCTGAAGGAATTAATATCAGTACTAATCATCTTTCGTTCTTGCTGTTTTCCGGATACTGTTGAATATTATTTGTATTTTCAACGTTAGTAATTTCAACCGGCTTTAGTTGACGGGGCGAGACAGTTTTTCTATCGGTCATTCAGACGTTGATGTTTTGATTGCAAATAATAATTCTAAATAAATTTCATGTCTTATCAATTTTACGAACCGCATCCAGCTTTAAAAGGGTTTGTAAATAACATCATGATACATGAGGCAGAGTTTGATTCATCGCAACCCCAAATCAATTTTTCGGTTCCCCCGCTTCCCGAACAAAGCTTATTCTTTTATGTGAGAGACAGTTTAGAAGTAGAAAATACAGCTACCAATAAAAAGGGAACACTTTCTTCATCCATCATCGTTGGTCCGCATACCAACAGGAATGTCATGACACCCGGGCGCAATCATTTAATGATTAAGGTTGGTTTTCAGCCGGGTGGTTTATATCGTCTGTTAGGAATACCGATGAACGAACTTTTAGGTAAAGATTCGTTTAACTGTACAGAACTGCTGGGAAATGAAGTAAACGAAGTAAATGATAAATTAAAGCACGCAGTTTCTTTTACAGAGCTGAAGACAATCGTTGAAGACTTTTTAATTAAACGGGCAGGCAAACTAAAACAGGCTTTACCCATCGACCAGGTATTTCTCCTGCTTATGAAAGAGCGTGGATTAATAAAAATAGACAAGCTGGCATCTCATGCCTGTTTAAGTATCCGGCAATTTGAAAGAGTATTCCAGCAACGGATAGGGTTACCACCCAAACACTTTTCCCGTTTAGTAAGATTTGCCCAGGCTTGGACGATAAAAGAGCAACAGCCTGGCATCAGCTGGATTAAGATTGCTTATGAATGCGGTTATTTTGACCAGATGCACCTCATAAGGGACTTCCAGGAATTTGCCGGCCTCAGTCCTTCGCATATTGAATCGGAGCTTGCAGCATCCCCTATGCAATTATTTTTCCGTCCACTTGGCTAAGTTGTCGCTTTTGTACTATGGTTTTGCTTTCCCGTTCAGATATTTTTACAGGGAAACAATCAATCATGAAAAAAGTAATTACTTCAACCCTCTTCCTCTTCATTGTCGTTCTATCTGTTTGCCTGTTCAGCATCGTAAATAGCTATGCTCAATCAGCCGACATCATTTTTACCAACGGAAAAATTTTTACTGCCAATGAAAAGCAACTCTATGTGCAGGCTTTGGCCGTAAGGGGAAACAAAATTTTAGCAACAGGAACCAATGAAGCTATCGAAAAACTGGCTTCTGCTAAAACGAAGAGAATTGACCTGAAAGGAAAAACTGTGGTACCTGGTTTAAATGATCAGCATGACCATTTTGCCTTTGGATACAGTGCTGCACCTTTTACATTTGACCGTGTGGAATTTAGTGTGCCAGGTCTCAATAAGGCTGCTGTGCTTGATTCTGTTGCAAGATTATTGGTTAATGCAAAACCCGGTGAGTGGATTGAAGGCAAGATTGGAATCAATGTTTTTTTTGATACCAGTATGCGCAGATCGCTCGATAGTATAGCACCTGACAATCCGGTTTTACTTCAGGTGGCATGGGGACACGGAGTTGTTTCGAATAAGAAAGGTTTAATAGCAGCAGGATTAAGTGATGCAGTAAAAGATCCGGTTGGTGGATGGTACGAAAGAAACAGCGATGGCAATATTTCTAGTATTCAGCAAAATGCAGAAGAACCTTTTAGGTTAGCGATAAACACAGCTTATCCCGAAGCGATCATAAAACCAATGGAAGAGTTTGGACAGGAGCAGTTGCGTGGTGGCATTACGTCAACCCTTTTTATGGCAACCGGGTTTACACATTCGTTAGCAACAAGTACTCTGCAACATGCAAATATTCCCCAACGGTTACGCATCATTGCCTGGCCACGATCTACCGCCGGCGGCCGGCAGGTTTCCGACTGGCCAATGGCAGAGACGCATCCCACTCCAATGAGTACCATATCCGGAATTAAATATTGTATTGATGGCACCCCTCTGGAAGGAAATTCATTACGAAGCAAACCCTATCACAATCGTGGTAATGGAAACGGACGTTTAAATTACCCGGTCGATACAATACGGCAAATCATTCGTGAAGCTTTAGCCACTAAACGGCAGTTATTGATGCATATTACGGCCGACAGCAGTTTCGGAATTGTTCTTAAGCTGATCAAAGAATCGGGCACTGCAGAACAATGGAAGCCGTTGAGAGTAAGGTTTGAACACAATGATGTTGGAATTCCCACAAAAGATCAGCGAAAAATCATGAAAGAGTATGGAGTCATGATGATGCATACACCCAAACTCGCCATGCTCATAAACAGTCCGGTTCGTTCGCTGATCAGCGATGGGATATTAGTAGGCATTTCACCGGATGGCACAACGAATCCTTTTTTTGACATCATGATGATTACCAGTCAGCACACAAACCCGTCCGAAAATATTACCATAGAACAAGCAGTAGTTGCCTATACAAAGACAAATGCATTTGCAGAATTTAAAGAAAAGGAAAAAGGTATGCTTAGAAAAGGAATGCTGGCCGATTTAGTTGTGTTATCGCAGGATATATTTACCATACCCGTTCAACAACTTCCTGCAACTGTAAGTGTATTAACAATGATTGATGGAAAGATTGTATATCAGCAAGCTCCTTAATTGCAAAGAAGTTCTGGTCATAATAGTGTGCTTTCTGCAATGCGGTGATATAAGTCATTGATAAAAATAAATGATTAATTTCATCTGAAAGCCTTCTGCATGTATGCCAACCGTTTATTCCGTTATGAAAATAAACTCCTGATTTTACTCAGTTTTACTTTCGGTGTGGTACTGTTCGATCGTATGGCTTTAAGCTTTTTAGTGCCTTTTTTTGATAAAGAGCTTGGACTTAATAATACCCAAATTGGTTTGCTTAATTCCTTGCTTGCCCTGGCATGGGCTGTCTCCGGATATCTGATGGGTACTTTATCCGACAAAACGGGTAAACGAAAAGAATACCTCCTTATAGCTGTAGTCATCTTTTCAATTTGCTCATTTACCTCCGGCCTGGCCGCAAGCTTTTCCTTTTTATTGCTGGCACGAATCATCATGGGTTTCTCAGAAGGTCCCGTGTTACCGCTCGCTCAATCATTAATGATTGACGCTTCTACAGAGAAACGCAGGGGTTTTAATATGGGCTTTCTGCAAAGCTTTGGAGGCAGTTTGTTTGGCTTACTGGCACCAATAGTACTGGTTGCGCTCGCTGTAAATTTTGGTTGGAGAAAAGCATTCTTTATTGCCGGACTGCCTGGTTTGATTTTGGCTGCACTTGGATTTTTTTATATAAAAGGAACAAAAATAACAGCAGCAAAAGAAACAAAACAAGAAACATTCATTGCTGATTTATTGAAATACCGAAATGTATGGGTGGCCATCTTACTCAGCTGTTGTATGATGACATGGCTGTCTGCTCAAATGGCGTTTATGCCGAAATATTTAATTTCAATTAAACACTTTACAGCAGAAGATATGGGTAAAACAATGAGTGCATTTGGACTGGGCGCAATTGTTTGGGGTATGGCGGTGCCCGCTTTATCCGATAAGTTTGGACGAAAGCCCGTTGTTATTAGTTTCTTTTTGCTCAGTGCGGTAATGCCGCTTGGTGTAATTTATTCCGGGGGAAGTTACCTCAGCCTTTCACTGCTCATAGCAGTAGGGGCTTCTGCAATGGGCTGTTTCCCGATTGTGCTTGCAACTATACCATCTGAAACAATACCACGTCAGTATATTGCCCAAACACTCGGACTAACAATGGGCATTGGTGAATTGGTGGGTGGTTTTGTGGCTCCTGCAGCAGCAGGTTGGTCAGCCGATCAATTTGGGTTGCATGCACCTTTTCTTATTGCAGCAGGTGCAGCGCTCAGTGCGGGCCTGATTGCATTCCTTTTATACGAAACAGCACCTGCGCTATTGAATAAAAAAAAGGATGAAATTAAACCTGTTGCAATAGAGTAATCTGATAAAAGAGATTAGTATAAAACACAAAGCAAACAACCCTGAAGAAGTTGATCATTTCCTTAGTTGGTACTATGACAAATATTTAAAGGAATAACGCCCCAGTTCGTAGAGACACGAACCTGAAGTATGTTTAAATAGGCTTGTGAAGTTACGAACCGAGGCCGAGTAAAAAATTCAAAGACCGAATTCATTACTATTCTAAGAGCTAAAGACTTGTCAGCTCGCTTTTGTTTTCTTATCCAAAGCTATTATGGCAACTCCGGCAACGAGTGCAATAACTCCTGCATATGTTGGCCACACCACCCTCTTATTTTCTGTTTTATTGATTTCTATTGGACCGATGTCGACAACCTTTTTCTCCTGCGTAAAATTAAACCCTTTTAATACCAACATTAAAATGCCGGCAGCAATCAGAATGATTCCAAAATTTTTCATGACAATATTTTAAATTAAATAAGCCAATTATGATGCCACAAAAATAAATTCAAGAATAAGCAGGTTACAGTTGGCCGTTAAGGGCAGGGATCAACAGCAGTAAAACGGATGTTGGAATTTCCCTTCAATCGGGCAGGCAGAATATAGCTTGCTTTCTATTTTTTTACAGTCTAACTTTATAAACTGCTTACTTACCTTTTAAACTCATAAAGATTTTCCAGTCCATATGAGAAACCGTAAATATTCATCTTTAAAAATTTACGGGTATGAAACAATTTTATCAACAAACAGGCACAGGAGCTTTTCTTCTGATGTTTTTTATTTTCAACAGCTTTTCTTTTACGGCAAAGGCCGATTTATTTCCGTTCAGTGCCACTTACTCAGGTGCCAATGAAGTACCGGCTAATTTATCTGCGGGAACGGGAACCATTGTTGGTGTGTATAATGATGTAACCAACAGAATTTTTTATACCATTACCTTCAGCGGGTTGAGTCCCAATACAACTGCGGCGCATTTTCATGCACCCGCAGCTCCTGGTGTTAATGCCGGAGTCACACTTGCCCATACAGGATTTCCAACAGGAGTAACATCGGGAACATTTTCAAGATCGGATGTTTTAACAGACGCACAGGAAACCTACCTGAAGACAGGTGTCATGTATTCAAATATTCATACAACGGTGTTGCCGGGCGGTGAAATAAGGGCACAGATTATTTTATCTCCTGCATCAGCTTTGGTTTATTCATTTAACAGAACTTACAGTGGTGCCAATGAAGTGCCGGCAAATGGATCGGCTGGAACAGGAACCATTGTGGGTGCCTATAATAGTATAACCAATACCATTTTTTATACCATCAGCTTCAGCGGGCTTTCTGCCAATACTGTAGCTGCACATTTCCATGCACCCGCAGCTCCCGGCGTTAATGCTGCAGTTACACTTGCACATGCAGGTTTTCCAACCGGAGTAACATCAGGTACATTATCCAGGTCGGATGTATTTACAGCTGCACAGGAAACAAATCTGCTGGCCGGTTTAATGTATTCCAATATTCATACAACGGCTTTACCCGGTGGAGAAATCAGAACACAGATTTTCCTCGATGCTCCTTTTGTTGCACCGGTACTTACCTGTCCGGCAAACATCGTTGCATCAAATGATCCCGGTGTATGTACACGGTCTGTTTCTTTCGCAGCATCAGTAACAGGTTCACCGGCACCGGTAGTAACTTATAAAATCGGCAGCACAGTGATTACTTCTCCTTATACATTCCCATTGGGAACAACTACAGTAACCGTAAGTGCAATTAACGGGGGAGGATTCAGTACCTGTTCATTTACTGTAACCATTAATGATACGGAAGCACCCGTTATCAGTAATGTGAGTACCAGCCTTGCAACACTCTGGCCTGCCAATCATAAAATGAAAGATGTAACAGTCAGTTACAGCAGTACGGATAATTGCCCCGGACCAATTACCTGTGTGTTGAGTGTTTCAAGTAATGAACCTGTCAATGATTTGGGTGATGGTAATACATCTCCCGACTGGATGGTTGTGAATAACCAGCTGGTTAAACTGAGAGCTGAACGGTCAGGCAATGGCAGTGGAAGAATTTATACCATTACCATCAGCTGTACCGACCAGCGTGGAAATACAGGAACAGTAACCACAACTGTTACAGTGCCACACGATATGTCTGCAAAAGCAAGGGTTAATGCAACAGCTGAAGCTGATGCAGAAGCTGGCAATCTTGCAGTTGGAGTACTCAACAACCCAAGCAGGAATTACTTTACATTAACTGTTAAGCCTTCTGTAAGGGTTGAATTAGTAACTGTGCGGTTGTATGACATGACCGGCAGATTGGTTGATGCAGCAAATAATATTTCAACTGCACAACAGGTGAGAATAGGAAGTACATTGAAAGCAGGTATTTATTTAGCTGAAATAAGACAGGGTAATGAAGTAAGACAACTGAAACTTGTGAAGCTGGATTAACCCGAAACAGTTATATTTTATAAAGAGGCGGCACTTTTTATGCCGCCTCTTTATTTTTGTGTTTAACTCATGTTGGTTCCGCCAGCTTGCACTAACCGCAAAATTCGATGAACAAGTGGATGACTGGCTGTGCTGTTATAAATTATCATCAAACTGCATTTTCTCAGCTGGTTTTTTTGTACTGCTGTTACCAAACCTGTAACTGATGCCAATGTAAAATACCCTTGCATCCCTGCTGTTAATAACGGTTTGCTGCAGGTAGGCTGTATTTAATGTAACTTTTTGCCGGAGTGTTTTTAATACATCAGAAAGAGTCAGGGTTACTGACAGTTTCTTTTTGAACAGATCCTGTCTTGCTCCCATATTCATAACAAAACTCGGGTAAATTTGTCCCTGTGCTGTTTGCCTCGCTGAACGGTAGTTACAACTCAACTGTAACTGCGTGTTGGGTGTGAATGTAAACGTTGAAATAAAATTCGTACTGAATGTAAAGATTGATTTCTTTTGAGGAATACCGAGATTGGCCGTGTTGATGGTATTATAAAAAATATTGGCGCTGAGGTTGGCTGAAAAGAATTTTGCTGTATTGGCCGATGCAATTAATTCCAGTCCGGCCGATTGATCATTCGATAAATTTTCACGGGTAGTAAGTAATACCGAATCATTAACCTGTTTTGTGACAGTTGTAAAACCATTGTATTTGTAACGGTAATAAAGACTTGGTACAAAACTGAAATTTTTTCCCTGCAGCTGGTAACCCATTTCAACAGAATGAATATACTCCGGCAATAGTTTAGGATTACCGGCTCTTAAATTCAACGGATCAATATATTCAGGAAAGGGATTCATATCGTCTCCATCGGGACGGTTTACTCTGCGGCTGTAATTGAGTTGCAGTTCACCTTTTGTAAGTGCATAAGCAAGGTGAAGGGTAGGGTATAACTGGAAATACTCATTGTTAATGACAGAATCTTTGGTTTTTAGATTCACTTTTGTTTTGGCCGTTTCTGCACGCAGACCCACTGAAAAACTGAATGCGGTGTACGTACGCTGATAGGTGCTGTAAAAAGCATGCACCCAGTCATAGTATAAAAAACGGTTACTCCTGAGCACATTGGGAATAAATTTATTCAGCACTGTATCAAAATCTTCTACATAAAAATCAATATCCTGTTGATTAAATGAACCGGCATAGCCTGCTTCCAGTTTGCTTTTTTCTGTAAGGGGATTTACATAATCAACTGTGAGCTGTTGATTTTTTTCTATTTGATTTACCCAGTTATTATCGGGCAGCGATCTTTGGGGAGGAAAGTTGTAAATATTGTTGTAATAATTTTTTTCATCTTCTGCCTGCGAGGAAGCCGTTGCCTCTACTCTTAATTCATGATCTTCCTGTTTAAAGTTATGTTGCCAGTAAACTGTTGCATCATTTTCATATTCAGTTGCAGGTGCATGCCTTGTGCGGTTAAACTGACTGGTCAATTGTTTGTTGTTATCATAATAGAATCGCTGAACCAAATCGTTCCTGGTTAAACCCGATGGAACATAACTTGCAGAAACACCGATGCTGTTTTTCGCATCAATTGTATAATCTAAACCACCTCTCAGAAAATGTGACAGTGGTCTTGCTTTTAATTTACCCATTTCATTGTAATAGCCGGAAATCTTACCGGTTGAATCGTAATAGGTTCGGTTGAGTTCGCTATAGCGGTTTCGTTCATCCTGGCGGATATTATAATTGATAAACGAATTCAGTTTGCCTTTTTTATAATTCAGATTCACGCTTCCATTACTGCGTTCACGGTTGCCGATATTTCCAACAATGGTTCCGGTAATACCTGATGTTGTATTTTTTTTCAATACAATGTTAATGATGCCCGATGTGCCATCAGGTCTGAATCTTGCAGAAGGATTTGTGATCACTTCAATACGTTCAATAGAATTGGCAGGGATCTGCTGCAATATTTCGGCCCTGTTTTTACCCATGAGTGGTGAGGGCCTTCCATTGATCAGAATCATTACTTCACCCGATCCACGAAGGCTTACATTTCCTTCAATATCCACTTCGACCGAAGGAACATTTTTCAGTATATCACTGGCCGAACCTGATTTGCTCATTAAATCCTGGCTTACCTGGTATATTTTTCTGTCGATGGAAGTATTGATCATTTGTTTTTTGCCGGAAACAACAACTTCATTTAATTCTGTTGCACGGCTGCTGAGTTCGATGATTCCTAATTGAATATCTGTTTGTTCATTGGTAATGGTTATACGCTGTGTTTCCGGAACAGCATATCCTATATAACTGTATTTAATAATATAGGTGTCGGGTAAAATATCACTCAATGTGAATTTTCCTTTTTTATCTGTGATGGTTCCTTTCACAGCAGAGCTGTCATTTCCGTTAAGAAGTGTTACCGATACAAACTGAATCGGTTGCTGCGACATCTTATCAACAATAGTTCCATTGATTACTCTGCTGTTCTTTTGCGAAAATAGCGGAGAGATAAAAAAAAGAAAAACTGATAATAGAACGTACTTCATGTTGCATGATCGGGAATCGCAAAGGTAAGAAGCGGTTGCGGCAAGAAGTGAAGAATCTTGTTCTATGAAATTTATTCTATTCCCTGTAGAAGGATTTGCCGGGCAGAATAAACCACTCTTGGCTTACTTGTACCTGTGTACTCGATTATCAGCACCTGCTGTTCATTCTCAATTCTGTTTTCCTTTTCAAATACTGCGTAATTAAAACCAATTGGGATAACGGTATATCTGAATTTATGATGCGAGAAATTCAGCTTTTCAAGTAAAGAAAACTTCTCTTTTTTCTCCAGCTCCTGTATAAAAAGAACGGCGGGTTTTATTTTATGCTGCAGATAATAATCAATGGCCATCAGTTGAAGCACAACGGGATCATTGCTGTACTGTTCCTGTATAAAGCCGTGGACAATCGTATAAATATCCATGGAAGAATAGGAGTAGAAACTGCTGCGCTGTTCAAAATATTTACCAAGCTCCAGTAAAAAATCAAATACACTGTGTTGAGCCGTTACATACATTAATGTTTGTACCAGTCTTTTTTTATTCCAGTAAATTTCCAATGCATGTTCCAGCTTTACAATATCTGCCAGTTCCTGTTCAGATAAATAATTGCTTTTGATGATCTGGTAAGGAGCCACTTCATCAAACACATAACCATAGTTTAAGTATTTATCTCTTACAGGAGTACCTTTTAAAAATTTTAAAAAGCCCAGTTGCAGTTCAGGTGCAAACAATTTAAAAACTTCTTCAAAACTGTGTTTGGTATCGATCCAGTAATCAAGCGGAAGTCCAACAATTAAATCAAGATGCATTTCCACATAGTCTTTCAGCTGCAGAATGACTTCTTTGGTTTTTTCAAAACTCTGCTTGCGGCCTACCTCTAAATTCGCTTTCTGGTTAACGGTTTGGATGCCGATTTCAAAACGGAACAATCCCCTGGGTACTTTGTCTTTGATGAACTGTATAATAGCAGGATGAAGAATATCGGCTGTTATTTCAAACTGAAATACATTTTCAGGCTGTGCATGAGCTAAGATGAACTGAAAAATTTCGAGTGTAAAATCTTTCTTTACATTAAACGTACGGTCAAGAAATTTAATCACCCTTCCATGTGTCATTAAAAACAGCAGGTTACTCTTGATATGCTCCATAGGGAGATAACGAACCCGGTTATCCAAACTGGCTAAACAAAATTCACACTTATACGGGCAGCCTCTTGATGTTTCAATATACAGTACACGGTTGCGTAAAGTAGTTACATCGTCATTCTGGTAAGGATTGGTACCGGCATATAATTCTAAATCGAAATTGATGGCATTGCTGTGATAAATCACTTCTCCATTTACTTTGGAAGCAATATTGGCGATATTGTTTACCTGCGGGTACTGTTGCAGAAATTTAGCAAAGGGTATTTCACCTTCACCGGTAATAATAAAATCAATGACTGGTAACTGCATTACACCCTGCCAGTCGTAGGTTACTTCAGGTCCACCCAGTAAAATCTTTGTATCAGGATTAATATCTTTAACCAGTTTGGCAACTTCCAGCGTTTGTGTAATATTCCAGATATAACAGCTGAAGCAAACCACTTCAAACTGGCTGCAGTAACTGGCTATAATCAGTTTGTCTTCTTTAATGGCAAATTCCTTCCACGATAAACGCTCATCGGTCTTGTTGAGTTCGTACAGCAGCCGTATTGCCAGGTTCATGTGAATGTACTTGGCGTTGAGAGTGGTTAATAAAATGCTCTGCTGCTGCATTCTGCAATGGTAATTATTTTATTTAATCTATTGGAATCTATGCTTCCTTTTGTTCAGTTCCTGTACCGGGATTGTTGCACAGAAGCGGAAAAAACTTTATAACATGATGCAGGTCATTTGATTTGGCTGTTTCACAGATTAACTTTAGTTGCTATATTTTTTTTACAGGTTGTTATGTAAAACCTGCCCCGAATTTATACAAAGGATATAAATTCAGCTTACTTCTCTTTGGATATCATCCCCCATTCTGTGAATGACCTTACTATAAGTTACATTTTCTCCTGCCCTGTTATTTTCAAACCATTAAAACACAAAAGATGAAAGCATTTCTATTCAAACTGATTGTTTGCTGGGGACTGTTATTGATTGTTCAGCCGGTTCAAGGGCAGAATGTATTGACTGATGGTCAGTTCAGCAGTACAACTTCAATTACACCTATTGGCGCACCTCCTTTACCGCTTAATACATGGAGCAGCTGGCACGATGAAGGAACTGTTACATCGTTTAATCCCGTTGTAACAGGTGGTGTTTGTTCCTTTAGTTTTTTAAGCAGTGGCAGTAATACATGGGACGTGCAATTGATCCAGTATGGTTTTCCATTGGTACTGGGCCGTCATTACCGTCTAACTTTCGATGTAAAGGGAGATGCCAACCGCAGCTTTAGTGTTTATATTGGAGAAGAAAGCGGGTTGTGGACAAACCTTAATGCAGCCAATTATTTACAGCAGGCAACAACCAGCTGGCAAACCAAGACTATTGAGTTTGATGCGACATCTGTATTCCCATTACACAAATTAAGTTTCGAAATGGGGGCTGCAAATTTCAAACTGTATTTCGATAATATTATTCTTGAAAACATCGGACCCGGTCAAACTAAAGCAATTGAAATTATCGGATCAGCTATTCCTCCCAATTACTGGGTTACCGGCGTTAATATGCCAACAAGTGATGGTGTTACTTACCAGTTACTGAATTATACTTTGCCAAATGGTGAAGTGAAATTCAGACAGAATCAGGATTGGGCTGTGAATTGGGGAAATAATTTATTTCCTTCCGGTACAGCCTATCAGGATGGACCAAATATTCCTGTGCAACCCGCCACTTACAATATCAGCTTTAACCGGTTAACCGGTGCTTATAATTTTGTTTGTGTTGCTAATTGTCCAAACAGGATTGGGATTATCGGTTCTTCAGTGCCGCCTTATGACTGGTCAACAGATGTAAAAATGACCACGCTGGATGGAACGGTTTATACCTTACAGGATTATTATCTTTTCGGCGGTGAATTACGTTTCAGGCAGAACGATGATTGGTCAATCAACTGGGGTGGAAATAGTTTTCCTTCAGGTACAGGAAATATTTCTGCAGGAAACATACAGGTGCCTTCAGGCAATTATAACATTACGTTTAACAGGATAACCGGTGCTTATAATTTTCAAAGTTTTCGGCCGTCAATTGGAATACTAGGTTCTGCATTAAATGGCTGGAACGATGATATTGATCTGCAAACAACTGACGGAATCAATTATTCATTGCTCAATTACCCATTCTCTGCCGGTGAAGCAAAATTCAGACAAGACAACAGTTGGGCTGTTAACTGGGGTAATAATACTTTTCCATATGGTACAGCAATCAGTAATGGTCTGAATATTCCAATACCCTATACTGCGAATTACAATGTTTATTTCAACCGGAAAACAGGTTCCTATTATTTTGAAATCATTTGTCCTGATCCTGTACTGCAATGTCGTGCTGATATGGTGCTGAGCGCCGGTAAAGACAGTTGTGGAACAGTTGTAAAGTTCAGTAATCCGGTTGTGATGAATCCATGCGGGGAAAGTTATATTTACCAGCTAACAGGTTTGCCAAGCGGTTCTGTATTCCCGGTAGGTACAACAAGCAATATGTTTGTTGTTATGAATTCTGCTTACAAAACTGCTTTCTGCAGTTTCAATGTAACAGTAAATGATACACAGGCCCCGGTAATTACAGAAGTAAGTGCCACTCCTTCTTCATTGTGGCCGGGGAATCATAAAATGAAAGATGTTGTTATCAATTATAATACATGGGATAATTGCGGATCTGTTACAAGTGCACTTACTGTAAGCAGTAATGAACCTGTTAATGGAACAGGAGATGGAGACACATCACCTGATTGGGTAATTCTTGATAATCATCATCTGCAATTAAGGGCTGAAAGGGCTGGATCAGGAAATGATAGAATTTATACTGTTACCATCAGCAGTGTGGATGCATCAGGTAATACTGCAACCAAAACAGTTGATATTATTGTGCCGCATGATATGAGTGGTTCTGTGCCGGGTATCAATTCAAAGGTGAGCGACGAGGCTGAAAGCGGCCTGTTGCTGAAAGGAACTGTAACACCGAATCCAACTGCACAGCATTTTAACCTGCAGGTTCAATCTGCAAATAATGGAAAGGTTGAAGTAAGGTTGTTCGATATCAGTGGTAAACTGATTTCAACAATGTATACTGTTGGAAACAGTACAATGCGGTTTGGAAATGAATTAAAGCCGGGAGTTTACTTTATAGAAATAATACAGGGACAACAGCATAAAACAATCAAAGTGGTGAAGCAATAGCGGGTATAAAAAGCCCTCCGGAGAATCCGGAGGGCTTTTTGTTTCACAGATAAATTATTTGATAACTGATCTTTTGTTTCATGAATTAAAGCGCAGCAAACTTATCCATCAGTTTCCGCTTTTCAGAAACCTGCAATAATCAAAGTGTATTGAATAAGATTAGCTTTTTTCTGCTTACCAAATATGGGTTATATTACGATTCTAAAACCAACTCCATGCACAGGTATTTCCTCTTTGCAGTTTTGCTGACTGTTCAGCTCTCTACATTCGCTCAGGTAAAAACAGATACGGTAAAAACGGATAACAGTTCCATTTTCAAACCAATGAAATGGCGCTCTATCGGGCCTTTCCGTGGTGGACGTTCCGTTACTGCAACAGGTGTGGTGGGCGACATGACCACTTACTACATGGGTACAACAGGTGGCGGTCTTTGGAAAACAGATGATATGGGTCTCAGCTGGAACAATATTTCAGACGGTTATTTTAAAACAGGATCAGTAGGTGCAGTAGCAGTTGCAGAAAATGATGTGAATGTGCTGTATGTTGGTATGGGTGAACATGCAGTACGTGGTGTGATGACGCATCATGGAGATGGTGTGTATAAATCAACAGATGCAGGTAAGAGTTTTAAGAAAATGGGATTGGATGCAACGCAGCATATTTCAAGAATTGTGATTCATCCAAAAGATGCCAACACCGTTCTTGTTGCTGCACAGGGAGCATTGTACAGCAAATCAAAAGAACGTGGAATTTATAAATCAACCGATGGCGGTATAACATGGAAAAATGTGTTGTATGTAAATGAACAGACAGGCTGTGTGGAGCTAAGTATGGACATGAACAACCCCCGCATTCTCTATGCTGCCATGTGGGAGCATGGACGCAAACCCTGGCAGGTGATCAGTGGCGGACCCGGCAGCGGATTATACAAATCAACCGATGGGGGAGATACATGGGAAAAGATGACTGCAGGCTTACCAACAGAAATGGGTAAGATGTCCATTGCCGTTAGCCGTTCCAATTCAGAAAAAGTATATGCATTGATTGAAAGCGACAGTGAAAAAGAAGCCGGTGGATTATTTGTAAGCAATAACGCAGGCAAGAGCTGGTCGCTGGTTACTAATGATCACCGCCTCATACAGCGTGCATGGTATTATATTGAATTGTTTATTGATCCGCTTAACGATCAAACCATTTATGTATTAAGTGCACCGGCACTGCGTTCAAAAGATGGCGGTAAAACATGGGAGAATTTAAGTGGTACTCACGGCGACTATCATGATCTATGGATCAATCCACGCAACTCAAAGAATATGATTATTGCCAATGATGGCGGTGCTGCTGTCTCTGTTAATTCAGGTGCAACGTGGAGTACACAAAGCAATATGCCTACTGCACAGTTCTACCGCATCAATGTAGATAACCAGTTTCCTTACCGCATTTATGCAGGACAGCAGGATAATACTTCAGTATCCATTGCACACAGAGAATTAGGTGGTGGCGGTATCAGTCCTGCAAGCTGGACTTATTCCGCAGGAGGTGAAAGTGCTTTCTTAGCGTTTAACCCTGATGATCCCCGTTATGTAATGGGTGGAAGTTACCAGGGCACTATTGAACTGCTCGATACAAAAGCAAGTGCAGCCACCAATGTAATGCCTGCACCCATTCAATATCTCGGTCGTGATGCAAAGGATATGAAATACCGTTACAACTGGAATGCGCCGATCATTTACAGTAAACATGAAACGAATGTGTTTTATCACGGCTCACAATATTTACTGAAGACAACTGATATGGGTAAAACATGGAAAGAAGTTTCGCCTGACCTTACCCGTAATGAAAAAGATAAACAGGGAAGGCCCGGTGTTCCGTATACCAATGAAGCAGTAGGTGCAGAAAATTATGGTACCCTAGCTTATGTAATGGAATCTCCATTGGAGAAAGGCGTTATCTGGACAGGCAGTGATGATGGGTTTGTTTACCTCACACAGGATAATGGTACAGTCTGGAAAAATGTAACACCTGCCGGTTTACAGGAATGTTTAATCAATACCATTGAAGTATCGCCGCATGATAAAGCAACAGCTTATATTGCCACTACACGTTACAAGTTTAATGATCATACTCCCGGTTTGTATAAAACAACAGATTACGGTAAAACATGGACGAAGATCAACAACGGAATTCCCAACAATGCATTTACAAGGGTTGTACGTGAAGATGATGTACGGAAAGACCTGTTGTTTGCAGGAACAGAACTCGGCTTATTTATTTCATGGGATGGAGGAAAGCAATGGAGCCCGTTTCAATTAAACTTACCCATTACACCCATTACAGATTTACGTATTCACAAAGGCGATTTAATTGCAGCCACATCGGGCCGTTCATTCTGGTTACTCGATGATCTTGGTTTGTTACGTCAGTACAAAAAAGAACAGGCTGATTTTGTTTTGTATCAACCCGAAGATGCATATATGGTGAATGGATACAGTGAAATGAATCAACCGAACCCAACAGGTACAAATAGGTTTCGTGGTGTGAATCCATCAAATGGAGTAGTGATCTATTACAATCTTCCTCAAACAAAAGCAGATGATCAAATTCAATTAGAAATAAAAGATGCAGCAGGAAAAGTTGTACGTGTCATCAGTTCAAAAGCCGACAGTACATATATTGGTTATGACGGTGGTCCCGGTGCCGAACCAGTATTGGGTAAACAAAAAGGATTGAACCGATTTGTATGGGATATGCGTACTGCAACCATGCCCGGTGTTCCTTATGCCTATATTGAAAGCAGTTATTCCGGTCATAAAGTACCGCCCGGAACGTATACCGTAACAATTAAAATGGGCGATCAGCAGCAAACAGCCAAAGCAGTGATTGTGCCGAATCCATTGTATCAAACATCAGCCGCTACTTATGCAGAATATGATCAGTTAATGACAGCAATGGAAAAAGAAGTAACGGTGATGCATAAACTGGTAAACAGTTTCTATGCAAAGCAACTGCAGCTTGCAGACCTGCTGAAGTCATTACCTGCCGGTACAAAGTATGACAGCATCCGTAAAGAAGGCAATGCATTGCTGCAGCAAATGAAAACATGGGACGGAGATATGATTCAGCGTAAATCAAAAGCTTATGATGATGTAGAAAATTTCCCGAATAAGTTTACTGCTGATTATATGTTCCTGGTTAATCAGACAGAGAGTGATATTCCAAGAGTGAACCAACCCAATCTTGATTTGAAAAAGCAACTCGATGCAGAATGGGCAACCTTAAAGCAAAGGGCCAATGAACTGGAAACAAAACTGTCTGCTTTGAATAAATTATTGATGGAAGCAGGAGTGGGGCCGGTGTGGAAGAAGTGAGGAAGAGGAGTTAGAAGACCGAAGATAGAAGGTAGAAGATGAACCCCGACAGCCCTGCCCGATGCAGGCGGGGGTTGCAAACCCTGTCGGCGGTTAGTTACTGTTTTAGTTGCTGTCATAGCCAACTAACAAAATAACTTACTAAAAGCATGTAGGTGCGGACACCAGCATGAGCAACAAAATCAGTATTGCAAACCATTTTCTTTGGTTGTATATTAGAAAATCCTTTCTCTGTTTGAATAACACCATACAAATAGGTCTGTTCAATTTCAAATAAATAACCAACCATGCCAAAACTCATAACAGCTTTGCTGCTATTGATCTGTTCAACTTGTATGTTCAAAGCAAGCGGCCAGTCAGCTTACAATGATGAAATCAGGAAAGCATCCACTGCATTTATTCAGTCACTCAGTCCATTGCAGAAAAGGGCAGCCTTAGTTTCCTTTAATGATACTGCAAGAGTACAATGGAACAACCTGCCGGTTGGTTTACGGGCAAGAGCAGGAATCAGTATTGGTGATATGACAGAGGATCAACGGAAACTGTTGCACCGCATCCTTTCTGTTTCATTAAGTTCACAGGGATACCTCAAAGCAACAGGCATTATGCACCTCGATAACCTGCTGAATATGTTTGTTGATACTGCGTATTACCGGAAAGATATCAATGATACATTACGTCAGTTTTTAGTTGATTTGAAATGGACACACCGTAACTATTATCTTGCTTTTTTTGGTACACCTGCTGATAAAAACTGGGGATATAAAGTAGAAGGTCATCATCTGTCAGTGAATTATACATTCAGCGGCAATACACTATCCGTAACGCCCTGGTTTATTGGTACCGATCCTGCTGAAATGTCGATTACACAATATGCAGGATGGCGTGTGTTAGGACAGGAAGAAGATTTAGGACTTGAACTGATTCATATGCTTACACCTGCACAGCAGAAAAAAGCAACCATGAACAAGGAAGTGCCGGGCGATATTATTACCGGTGCTGAAACAGGAAAACGTTTAATTGATTACTGGGGCATTAAAGGATCAGAATTAACAAAAGAACAGAAAGCCGTACTGCAATACATCATCCGTGAATATGTGTTCAACATGGAATATGAAAAGGCCAGTGAAGAATATGCAAAAATTGTAAAAGCGGGAATTGATAATATTTATTTTGGATGGATCGGGCCTTATGATGAATACAAAGCACATTATTTTGTACTGAACGGGCCAACATTTTTAATTGAATTTGATAATGCCGGAGGTCCAAGGGGAAAAGCGAATCATATTCATACCATCTGGCGTGAAAAAGGAAATGAGTTTGGTGAAGATGTACTGAAGAAACATTATCAGCAGGAAAAACATTAATGAAGAGGAGTGTTCAACCGTTCTGTTTTTACTGAGCCAGAAATTCCCTGATTGTTTTCAAATACAGCTCCGGCTGTTCAACTGATACAGCATGTCCTGAATTGGGAATAACAACGAATGTATGATTGGGAAAAAGCTCCAGGTATTCATTGGTAAATCCCCAGTGCTGATTATCATACTGCGCCTTCATCACTAAAACTGGAATAGCTGAATGCTGCAGTTTGGGTCTTGGATCATTTACAGTGAGTAAGTTTTTAAAGGTCATGATGGCTGCATAAAAACCACCGCCGGGTGAAGGCGGAGCAATTTTAGAGGTATCACGAACCGTAGATTTATTTACTTCATATTCCAGCAAGGTTTCAAACTCATCTGCTTCCTCATCGCCTGCAATCTTCCATCCAAAATGTGTTGCGAAATAAGCCATTGCTTTTGTGCGGATATTATTTGCTTTTTTATTTCCCTGTGCATTGGTAAAAACAGGTGCCTGTAAATGCAGACTGTCGGGTGCTTTTACTGACAGTACTTCTTTACGGAAAGGATAGATGGGGCCGGGGCAGGTGAAAATGATTCTGTCAATCTTACTTTGATTTTCTGATGCAAATAATACAGCTAAAATTGCACCCCATGAATGCCCGATTAAAATCACTTTCTCTGCGCCAATTTTATGGATGATCTCTTCCAGATCTTTTCGATGCCTGTCAGGTGTGTAGTCAGCAATATTTTTCAACCTTGCAGATTGACCGCTTCCCACCTGATCGTACAGGTACACATCATAACCATCAGCAGAAAGTCTGGATCGTAACTGAATGGCTTCATCAGTAACAGCAGCACCGGGGCCACCATTTAAAAAAATAAGCGGAAAGGGTTTTCTTTCGCCACTGCCTTTGAAGTATGTATAACCAATTGCTGAACCCGTTGATAAATGCCAGAACTCTGTACCTGCTCTTGGTTGCAATTTGGGTGTATCATATGTTCGTGGAAGAAATACAAACAACAGGAAGATGACGGTTGCAATGAGTAATAAGTAAGCAGCTGTTTTACGTACTGTTCTGTTCATTGGCAATAAAACGTTTATCCGGCTGCGGTAGTATGTTCAGCTTATTGTATCCGCTTGCAATTGCCGGAAAGTAAAAAACAGTGCAGGAATGAAAAGAGCAGCTCAGCAAAACTGCTCAGCTGCTCTCTTTGACAGTGCCATTTTTTTACAGATTACACAACACTTGCTACTGAAGCGGAAGGTTCCTGTTCAGAAGCCAGTAATTTTTCACCTGCATTGGTTAATTCAATTTCACATAAAATAGATACTTCTTCACTAACCATGATACCGCCGGTTTCAAGAGTTGCATTCCATACAAGCCCGAAGTCAGATCTGTTAATTACTCCCGTAACGGTGAATCCTGCTTTTTCATTTCCCCACGGATCGGTAATGATTCCTCCGAAACGCACATTCAGTTCTATATTTTTTGTAACTCCTTTTATGGTTAAATCGCCCCATACATCATGATTGCCGTAAACATCGGCCTGTTCAATGGTATTTGATACAAAGGTTATCTGTTTATGATTTTCCACATCAAAGAACTCTGCACTTTTCAGGTGACCGTCTCTTTTTGAATCACCTGTATCAATGGAGGATGCATCAATCCACAAGTCAATTTCAGCCGTTGTAAAGTCCTGGTTATATGTAAAGATGCTTGCATCAAATACTTTGAACGAGCCCCTTACATTCGAGATCATTAAATGCCTTACTTTAAATTCAATATCACTGTGTGCCGGATCAATTGTCCATTTCAGATTCGTGTTAACATCAGTTGTTTTCATTTGTAGTTTTTTAGTTGTTTTTGTATGCGGTTATCCGGGCCTCTTTTTTTATGCTGCAGAGGTTTGATTTCACCCAACGGGAGTTTAGTTGCCGGAGTTTTAAAACAGCACACTAAAGGTCATTGCTATAACAGTGGAAAGGTTTACACAATAGCTGAAAAGAGTTACATCATTCACACATTGCTGCCGGGGAGTAGAATAAGGTGGGCAAAGCGGTATGGTGAACCCACGTTGAGAACACAGCGTAAAAAATACCATTTGTTGCTTTCTTGTTGCTGTTCTCTTCGTACCATGTTGCTGCGTTGTTCGGTTGCGACCGAACAACGCAGCAATAACACTCGAAGAAGGTACGAACATGGTACGAAGGAAACAGGTGGCTGGAAGGGAGCATTGCGGGGGTTGGTGCGTCGTTTCTGCGTCAGTTGACGCACTTACGACGCACTTGCTCCGAAGCGGGCAGAGGTTTGATAACTGCCGGGGATGGCAAAGGCCAGAGCACTGGGATGACGGAATCTGTTTTGTAATTATAAGAGTTGCTCAAGCATTAAATCAAGTAACGTATTGGAATCAGGTCGGGAGACCTGCTCCAAAGGAGCCATTTTGTAGAATTGACCAGTCCAGGCGTTGCCAATCATCCTGGTTATTTTGAAATGTTGCCATTGTCTATTTGTCGTCTGTTAAGATTATTTAGTACGCCTAAATTTATGATATTATATCACACAACTAGAAATGGAGATACATTGAAAATCCATTCTTCAACGCAACGTCCTTTGCCCACCCGCAAGCCAACGCTAAAGAGACAGTTGCTGAGAAAAGGGCGAATCAAGTAACGTATTGTTATCAGGTCGGTAGTGCTTAGCCAGTTGGTGACTACCAGAAGACTACCGGTACAATTTTTAAAAAGAGCCCTGATTTCAAAAAGAGCAAATAGAAAATTAGTACAGTTATTGGTAAAGCAGCCGAAATTATTTTATTGCTGTCAAATATGGTATAGCTCACCCAGGATATCAGCATTAAGATAAATGGATAGATGTAAATCAATAAATATTCAAAAGCTGTTGGCTGGTAAAAGGAATGGTCGCCTTGCCTTGCATACTGGGCTATAGCTGTCAAAGGATAAAAAATCAGTCCGGCAAGGCTTATATAGTTTAACAGAACAATCCAAAAAGGAAAGTTTTTAGGTTTGAAAATATTTACATCTTGTCTTGCCATTGTGCTATCGAATGTCGGTTAAAGTCGCTTTGTTTTAGAGTGAATATTTTTAATTGAGTTTTACTTGATGTGGTGTTTTCTTGCAAAGTGAAAATATATTTTGTAACATAAGTATTTACACTAATATACGCTACAAAAAACAGGGAACAATTATTTCAAGCCATTGGCTGTATTTTAGTTCGGTTGGTGAGGACAGCAACCGCTAAGAAAAAAAGGGTTTAATCATCTTCTGTTTCAGGGTCTTCCAGTGCCAACAATTTTTCTATTGGTGTCCAACTGGGCTTACGGATTATATAATACAATTTACTGTCCCGGTTTGTCTTTAATGTTATTTGGTCAATCCTTGGCAGAACAGCTTGTTCCAGAATTCCAGTTATTTCCATTGGACGAAAGTGATTATCTATAGTCCAATTCGGAAGTTCTTCCATTTTTTCTACGTAAATGTCTGTTCCACGATAATTGAACCACCAGTATCCGTTTAAACTTATTGCCTTTCCCCGAAGTTTAACGGTCATTCCAATTTGGTCTTCTAATTTCACTAACCTTGGATTGCCATTTCTAACATTATATACCTCTCTTATTTCTGTTTGCTCAATATTCCCATATACTTCGGCAAGCTTTCCAATCTCTGACGCTGTCCATTTTCTAAAGCCTATTAGTCTCAACTTCCTGTTTGATGTATTAATAAATGCTGTATCATTTTCGTTTTTCGCAACTCCTGATATAAGAGCTATATGTCCAACAAAGTTATTAGGGGTCTCCAATAGGGGTTTAATTTTCTCTCCTGAAAGCACAACCAATTTATTTTGAAAATAAAATCCTGTTGTCTGTAAAATAATCCCAACTTCTTTGTATGCGTTGCCGGGAATGCCAACAAACTCACCTGTTTCATACACTCGTAAACGATAGGTAGAACCTTTCTCAAGTTTTGGAAGTGAGTTGTTACCAAATTCTCCAAAATATGGTGAAAGTGGAATTGTTATCAGTTCTTGAATTGACGAATCATTAATATTTTGAACAGTCAGGTTAAGCCCGCTTCTATAACCTTTCGATGAATTGTCTTTAATAATACCTTGAACTGTCAAAGTAGTACCTAATGGTTTGCCTAATTGACCAATTAACCTTACTTGTTCTTTGGGATTAGTAATCTGAACTTGTTGTTCAATGTCCTGTGAAAAACAGATGTTACTTGTCTGAAGGAGAATTGAAAAAAAGATAAATCTTGTCATTGTATGTCCATTATGGTACGAATGGAATTTCATTACAGCCAACATATCTATTTAGGCTAATATACGCTACAAAAAACAGGAAACAATTTTTTCAACCCAGTAATCAACGCAATATCCTTTGCCCACCCACAAGCCAACGCTGAAGGACAGTTGCTGAGAAAGATATTCAGCAGTTATATTCTAATCTACTTAATCCAACAAATTATGGTTTAGACAATTTCTTAGCTTTGAAAAAAGCATCCATGCAATTCGAAACCTTTCTGCAAAGTATTTCTTCAACTGCTGCATCGGCAAACAGCAGTGTATATCTCCGGGCTATGTGGCATGATGCAAAAAATGAATGGGATAAAGCACATGGATTGCTCGACAGTCTGCATGATGCTACTGCCTGTTGGGTACATGCTTATTTACACCGCAAAGAAGGTGATATAGGTAATGCAGATTACTGGTACCGCAGGGCAGGGAAGACAAGACCTTCTGTTTCTTTACAGGAGGAATGGGAAATGATTGTGAGGGCGTTACTTTGAGAGTTGCTGTTGGTAAGCGACCAACAAGGGCGTAGTTTAAATATTTATCTGTTTAACCGCCGACAGGGTTTGCAACCGCTGTCGGGGGTTGCTAAATCATCCTTCGCCAAGGCTATGGCTGGTAAATTCCGCCTTCGCCACATGCCTGCGTTAAAACTCCGACAGTTAATAAAAGCTATGGCGGACAAAGAAAAAGGACCACCGTTTCCGATGATCCTTATACATTGATGGTAATTGGGACGTTTTTATTCTTTCCTTTCAGGAAAGGCATTAAATATCTATCGCTTCACCGTAAGCAACTGCTGTTGCTTCTTTCAGTGCTTCACTCATGGTTGGGTGCGGATGCACACCATTCAAAATTTCATGATAAGTAGTTTCGAGTTTTCTTGCTACCACTACTTCAGCAATCATTTCTGTTACACTTGCACCAATCATGTGTGCGCCGAGGAACTCACCATACTTTGCATCGAAGATCACTTTTACAAAACCTTCTGTGCTTCCGGATGCACTTGCTTTACCACTCGCCATAAATGGAAACTTACCTACTTTAATTTCATAACCTGCATCCTTAGCAGCTTTCTCTGTATAACCTACAGATGCAATTTCAGGTGTGCAGTATGTACAACCGGGAATATTGTTATAATCCATTGCTTCAGGAGCATGGTTGTATTTCTTTTCCATATAAGCCATATGCTCGGCTGCATTGATGCCTTCTTTACTTGCCACATGCGCCAGGGCCTGTCCGGGTGCAACATCACCAATGGCATAAATGCCGGGAACATTGGTTTGTCCGTATTTATCAACGACTACTTTTCCTTTTTCTGTTTTAATGCCGTTTTCTTCCAGTCCGATGTTTTCAATATTAGCCACCACACCTGCAGCACTTAATAAAATATCTGCTTCCAGCACCACTTCGCCTGTCGCAGTTTTTACTTTTGCTTTTACACCTTCACCACTTGTATCAACACTGGTTACTTCAGCGCTGGTCATAATGGTGATGCCTTTCTTACGGAACTGTTTGTCGAGTTCTTTGGAAATATCTTCATCTTCAACAGGTACTACTCTTGGTAAAAATTCAACAATGGTAATTTTTGTACCCATGCTGTTGTAGAAATCAGCAAACTCAACACCAATGGCACCACTTCCCACAACGATCATTGATTTTGGCTGTGTTGGTAACACCATTGCTTCACGGTAGCCAATGATTTTTTTACCATCCTGCGGCATAGAAGGCAGCTGACGGCTGCGGCCACCTGTAGCTATGACAATATATTTTGCTTCAACAATGCTTTTTGCACCATCGGCTGCTGTTACTTCCAATTTGCCTTTGCCGGCAATTTTTCCGTAACCCATGATGACATCAATCTTGTTCTTCTTCATGAGGAACTGAACACCTTTGCTCATTTTATCGGCTACACCACGGCTGCGTTTTACCACTGCACCAAAGTCGTGCTGAATATTGCTGGCGCTGATACCATAGCTTTCGCTGTGTTTCATGTAATCATATACCTGTGCACTTTTCAGTAATGCTTTGGTGGGAATACAACCCCAGTTTAAACACACACCACCGAGACTTTCTTTTTCAACAATTGCTACTTTAAAACCAAGCTGAGATGCACGGATAGCAGCAGGATATCCACCGGGGCCACTTCCTAGAACGATTACGTCGTATGCCATATGTATTAATTGATAATTTGTTAGTTGATAATTGATAATTAGACCGGCTGCGAAGGTAGTTGATGTGGGGGAAATGACAAAGAGGAGAGGAGGCAACTAGGCAACGAGGCGGAAGCAGAGGCAGATGCAAAGGCAAAGAGGCGAAAGGCAAAGAGGAAGAGGCAAATAGGCAACAGCCAAAAGGCAAGGAGGAAAAGAGAAGAGAGAGAAAATGGCCACAAAGACAGAAAGGCGTTAAGAGGAAAGAAAGGCAAAGAGGCAAAAGGCAAGAGAGAAGGCAGAAGATAGAAACGCAAATGACACGGGCTGGGACGGATAGAAACGGATTTAATCTGTATTGATCCGGATGAATCAGCGTCATCAGCGTATCTATCACTCAAACTCAACAGCTTTTTTGCATTACTATAACAAAACAAAGCTGCTACTTTGTAATGTTGGATTAAAATTTGGCTGTGGAAAATAATAAACACAGCAAAGCGTTTTAGTGCAAGGCAAGATTTACATTTGATTTCTACTTCGCTAAATAGCTTCGAAGTACACATAAAACCATATAACACACATGGACTTTTTCCTTCTCCAGGTTCAAACCGCAGTTGATACCCTGAACAAAGCAGTAACCACACCCGTTGCTCCCAAAGAAATGCATATCATCGACATGTTTATTAAAGCCGGCTGGGTAATGGTTCCGCTGGGACTCTTAAGTATCCTCACGGTATATGTATTTGTTGAACGCTGGCTGGCGATTAAAAAAGCAGCACAGGTAGATGATAATTTCATGAACATCATCCGTGATAATATCGTTAGCGGTAATGTTACTGCTGCAAGAAATTTTGCACGCAATACCATGAATCCTGTTGGCCGTATGATTGATAAAGGACTGCAGCGTATTGGCAAACCCATTGATTCCATTGAAAAGAGCATGGAGAATGTGGCGCAGCTGGAGATGTATAAGTTAGAACGGAATGTGAGTATTCTTTCTGTGATATCGAAAGTGGCTCCCATCTTTGGTTTCGTAGGTACACTGGTTGGTTTGATGCAGCTGTTCTTTAACATCAACGCAACAGGTGAATATGAACTTAGTACAATTGCCGGTGGTATTTACACCAAGCTGGTAACATCTATCAGTGGTTTGATGATCGGTTTAATTGCTTACCTGTTTCATAACGTACTGCATACACAGGTAGAAAAAGCAGTGAATAAAATGGAAGCTTCTGCAGCTGATTTCTTAGACGTATTACAGGAACCAACAAGATAAACAGGTAACACATGAATCTCAGAAAGAAAAGAGGTGAATCATCGGAGGTGTTTACGGATGCGTTGAACGATATCCTGTTCATCCTGCTCATGTTTTTCTTAATTGTTTCCACGCTGGCCAATCCCAATGTGCGGAAAGCTTCTTTGCCCAAAGCAAAAAGCAATACCCGCAGTAAACAAACCGTGGTGGTAACGATTGATGCAACGAATCATTTTTATGTAGGATCGCAACCGGTTGATCCTTTACTGATGGATACAACGCTTTCACAAATGATCAGCTCTAAACGTAACAGTGGTGAGGAAGTAAGCATTGTCATCAATGCCGACAGAAATGCTACGATTGAAAGTTTTGCTGCTGTGCTCCGTGCTGCCGACCGCTTAGGTGTAAAGGCAGTGATGAGTGTGGATAAGAAGGGGGTGCAGTAGGAAACGGCAGTCGTGAGGCGATAGTCGTGAGTCGATAGTTGTGAGTAGCTGAAGTACGATGTAAGGAGCTTTGATGAACCAGAGTAAATATTTTATGCTGAATCAAGATAAAAAGCTGGGTTGACGATTCACGACTTACTTTTCACGACTTACTTTTATCATTCGTTCATTACCACTCATATCTTTACGTAGTTCAACTGTAAATCCTTTTTGCTGAAATAAGTCTTCAGTTTCTTTTCCCAGTTGTTGGTTGATTTCGAGATAAATAATTCCATTTGGGTTGAGATGCGTTAAAGCAAAGTCTGCTATTTTTCTGTAGAACAATAATCCATCTTCATCGGGAACAAACAAAGCTTTGTGCGGTTCATAATCCAGCACATGCTGACTCATGGTTTTGGCTTCACTGTTTTTTATGTAAGGAGGATTGCTGACGATGATATCGTACTTACTTAATTCATTCCATTTGTGTTCATCTAAGAAATCAATGAGTTGAAAATTGATTTCTGTTTCATGGTTCACTGCATTGTTGATAGCTGTATGCAATGCTTCGCTGCAAACATCAATAGCTGAAACTTCTAAGGAAGGAATGGTTTTTTTGATGGAGATGGGAATGCAGCCGCTGCCGGTGCCAATGTCGAGAAGACTGAGGGAGGATGCAGGAGGTAAGAGGGAAGAATCAGTATGATTGATATTTAAACCACTTCTTACTTCATACTTCATACTTCTTACATCTTTCACAATCCAGTCAACCAGTTCTTCTGTTTCAGGTCTTGGAATCAAAACACTTTCATTTACTTCCAACTTCAACCCATAGAACCAGGCTTCGTTTAATACATATTGAACGGGACGATGCGTTAATAACTGGCGTTGGGTTTCTGTTGTGCGTTGCTCTTCAATAAATGATAGTTCTTTCTCACCCAATCCTGATAAAGTTCCATTGCCGATTGATTCCACAACGGTTCTGGCAATAGCATCTGCTTCGCTTTGCTCATAGATTTCCTGCAATGATTTACTGAGCTGCTGATAGTATTCTTTCCACCTCATTCCTGCAAATTTACCAGCTTCTGCTGAAACAACTATTTTTGCGCCGTATGACCATCGATGAAACATATATGCAGCGCTGTATTGAGCTGGCTCAAAAAGGAGCAGGTTCAGTCGCACCCAATCCAATGGTGGGGGCAGTACTTGTACATAATGGACAAATCATTGGTGAGGGATGGCATGAACGTTACGGCGAAGCACATGCAGAAGTGAATTGTATTCAACAGGCCATTCAAAACGGTTATGAGCAATTGCTCCCTGAGTCAACTATCTATGTTTCTTTGGAACCCTGTGCCCATTTTGGTAAAACGCCTCCCTGCAGTGATCTTATCATCAAACATAAGATTCCGAAAGTGGTGATTGGTTGCAGGGATCTGTTTGTTGAAGTAAACGGTAAAGGCATTGAAAAGTTGAATGCAGCAGGAGTGGAGACGGTTGTTGATGTGCTGAAAGAAGAATGTATAGAACTGAACAAACGCTTCTTTACATTTCATCAGCAGCATCGTCCTTATATCATTTTGAAATGGGCACAGACAGGGGATGGGAAGATTGGCACGGCCCCCCTAAATCCCCCCAATAGGGGGACTTTGACCTCCGCTGTTCAACGATTGCTGATCAGTAACGAGTTTACAAACAGGTTGGTGCCTCAATGGAGGAGAGAAGAAGCATCGATCCTTGTTGGTACGAATACGGCTTTGCTGGATGATCCGCAGCTGACGAACCGATACTGGCCGGGTAAACAACCTGTCCGTTTGGTATTGGATAAGGAACTAAAGTTGCCCCACACCCTGCAATTGTTCAATGATGCGGCAAAGACAATTGTGTTTAATAACCTCAAAGATTCAATCGAAGGAAATATTCAGTATTACCGGATCAGTAAAGATGGAAATGCAGTTGAGCAGATGGTTGATGCATTGTATCAGCTGAAGATTCAAAGTGTAATTGTAGAGGGTGGTGCACAGCTGTTACAGAGTTTTATTGATGCCGGTTTATGGGATGAAGCAAGGGTGATTGAGAATTCATCATTGAGAATTGAAAAAGGATTGAACGCTCCTCAAATAAAAAATGTACTGTTGCAGAAAATTGAAACGATTCAAACAGATCAGATCAGTTATTATACCAAACAATAAACCAATTTCAACGTGTTCTTTTTAATCGGCAGTATTGTTCTCAGTTCATGGCTAACACTCTCCTTTAAGTTAGTGGAGAGGTTTGGTATCAATACATTCCAGGCAATTGTATTTAATTATATCACCTGTGTGGTTACAGGTTCTTTTGTAAACGGAGCATTTCCCATCAGTAAAGATTCTGTGAGTGAAAGCTGGTTTGGCTGGTCGCTGTTAATGGGATTAACTTTTATTGCATTGTTTAATGTGATTGCTTTCACTACACAGAAGATGGGAGTGTCTGTGGCATCAGTAGCGAATAAATTATCGTTGGTAATTCCCTTCGTATTTTCCATTTATCTCTATAACGAAGCACCGACTGCATTTAAAATCATCGGGATCATCATTGCACTTGTATCAGTGGTGCTGACCTGCTGGCCATCTTCCTCACATGAAGAACCTTCAGGCAAAAAAGCATTGCCGATCTATTTTCTGCTGCCTGTTATTCTGTTTGCAGGAAGCGGATTGCTCGATACAATGATTAAATATGTTGAGATCAGTTTTTTAAATGATACGAATAAGAATGCTTACCTGATTACTGCATTTGCAGTAGCTGCATCTCTTGGTTTCATTGTCATGATTTTTATGCTCATCACAGGTAAAATGAAATTCGATAAAAAGGCCATTGCAGCAGGTATCATTATTGGTGTGCCGAATTATTTTTCTATCTGGTGCCTGGTACGTGTACTGAAAGATTATGCAGGCAACAGTTCGGCCATCATCCCCATCAATAATATGGGTATTGTTTTGTTCAGTACACTGGCAGCCCTGTTTATGTTTAAAGAAAAATTATCAAAGCTCAACTGGCTGGGAATTATTTTATCTATTGCTGCCATTTCATTAATTGCATTCGGTTAGTATAAAGTATTACATAAATGATGAGTCAGGAATTTTATAATACCATTGCCCAGCCTGTAGTTGCCGAGTTTAAAGACAGGGGCAGTCAGTTCCTGGCCTATGCTTACCCGTTATCTTCTGTTGAGGAATTTAAATTAAAGCTGAAAGCATTAAAGGAAGAACATCATAAAGCCGTGCATCATTGTTTTGCTTACCGTTTGGGTGTTGATGGAAATACATTTCGGGTAAGTGATGATGGTGAGCCTTCCGGAAGTGCAGGCAGACCAATTCTTGGACAGATCGACAGTAAGGAATTAACCAATGTGCTTATTGTTGTGGTGCGTTATTTCGGTGGCACTTTGCTTGGTGTTCCCGGTCTGATCAATGCGTATAAAACCGCAGCTGCACTGGCCTTGCAAACAACACCGATCCTTCAAAAGCAGATTGAAGTAAACTACTTCCTGCATTTTGATTATACAAGGATGAATGATGTAATGATGGTAATAAAGCAATACAATTGTACTGTTATAAAACAGGAAATGAATTTGTTTTGCGATGTGGAGATCGGCATACCAAAAAACCGTTTGGATGAAGTGCTCTACAAATTCAAAGACTTACATACGGTGGAGATGAAGAAGCTTGCCTGATTTTTTTTGAAAGAAACGCTGATGACACAGATGTGGGCAGATATGAACGGATAAAAAAAAGTAGTGATCAGTTATGATCTGTTTAATCCCCGCCTGAATGAAGAATGTCGGGCAGGCGTGTTTCTATTTCTTTGTTCGCTACGCTTTTCCTGTTAATTTGTACACTAATAATCCCACCACTTCCTTTAAATAAATATCCCAGCCATAAAACGCATTGTATGAGGGTATAATTGCTTCGATGAATTGCTGTGGATTATTGATGGCATTGAAATTACAGGAATAAGCAACTGTTTCAAGTCCGGCTTTTGTAAATACTTTCTGCGAACGTTTCATGTGCATGGCGGATGTAATCAGCAGATAAGGGCCTTTTATCTGCAATGAATCGAGCAGTTTTTTGGAGTTGATTGCGTTTTCATAAGTGTTACGGCTCTGGTTTTCACTCAGTATATCTGTTGCTGCGACACCCATTTCCTGCAGTTGCTCTTTTACAAAATCTGCTTCTTTGTATTGTTGCCGCCAGATGCTGCCGCTGCCGCCTGCGATCAGGATCTTTTTAATATATCCCAGTTTATATAAACGAACAGCCTGGATAAACCGGTCGCTGGCTGAACCATAGTAACCCTGTTTGTTTTTAAATTCAAACCCAACAAATCCTGCCAGCAGAATTCCTGTTTCATAGTGCTCCCCCTGTGTAAATGTTTTTTGCTGCACCTGCCAGTTGATGGTGAGTTTATGAATGAGATATGGATTGGAAAAGAGCAGGAACCAGGAGGTACTGATGATGATCCATCTTTTTTTTCGTTTCTGATCTTTGATAAAGAAAGCGAGAAGGACAAATATCAGGAACCAGTTAAACGGCGAAATAAAAAAATAAAGAAGTTTGGAAATAATGAAAAACATGGGGGTGAAGATAATTATTTCTGAAATCTAAGCCTGTTATCTGTCATTTTGATTTTTTAGCAGGAAATTTGCAGTAGATCAGTAAATCCCAATCAGCATGAAACGTTTTCTCGCAGTAATAGTATTAATATCCTGCCTTTTCCAGGCAAAGGCACAGTTAAAGACTAAGGTCGATTGTGGCACTATGTATGTAGAAGTGTACAAAGGATGGATCAATGAAGTGATGCCCAGTGCAGATCCGGAAAGAATTAAATCAAAGATTCCCTGCTTTACTTCTTTTGAGCCGGAAGGTAACGAGTCAAAATGCGGAGGCGCTATTTATTATGCCGACAAAGGGCTTACCGTGTATATGCAGCGGGATTATTTTTTAATTGATGAAAAGTTTAAAGGGAAACTATCTATGCCGTTAATGGGAGCAAAACAGGCTGCTTTGTTTACTTTACTGGGCAATCCAAAAATAAAAGATGCCAACTGGGAAGCTTACCAGATGGCGTACGGCACACTGATCATTTATTTCAACGCAAAAAAACTGGTGAATAAAATAATCATGAGTACGAAAACAACCGATGATATTCAGCTGTGCGAATAAAAATAGTATGTATGGATAGAACAGGTGCAGATTGACGTCTGCACTTTTTTATTTTTGTATTTTAACGGTTGTTCCCGGTTTTACGTACCTGGCCAAATCATCGATATGTGAATTTTTGAGTGAAATACAGCCGTTGGTCCAGTTGTAATACCTGTCGACAAAATAATCATATCCCGGTTCTACACCGTGAATACCAATGCCATTACCAATACTTGCTGATGCAGGAATTAGTCCATTTTGTTTTCTTACTTTAAATTTCACCTTGCTTTCACTGTTTGGATAATCAAGCATGAGCATCCGCCGCCATAGCTGATGCTGTTTAGAATAAATGATTTTGAAATTTCCTTCCGGTGTTTTTCTGTCGCCCTGCATGTATTTATCATCAAGAGGTTTTAAACCGAATACAACCGGGTATACGGCTAATAAACCCTTGCTGTCATATACTTTTAATTCAAAATCTGATTTGTCTATTACAATCCATGCTGGTCCGTTTACTGCAGTTGAGTTGCGGTAATACTTCTGTATATTTCTTACAGCAGTTTTATTCAATGTTGTATTCGTTTTAACGGGTATGGGTTTGTGGGTTTCTTCGGGATAAGAAGACACAGCCGTTTTGGAGTTTGAGTTGGTTGAACAGGAAATGAAAGATCCTGTTGCAATAACAAGAGCAGTTGAAAAAAAATTCATAGCATATTGGTTTAACTGAACAGTTGTTACATTCAATTGGTTTCAATATGCAGCATTTTGGGGAATTGATTGAAATAACGCTGTAAAATAATTTCTTATTGTTTGTACATTTCGTTTTCGCAGCGAAGATGAATAAATTGTGGATAACAAAAAAGATGGTCTGCATTTTTACCTGTACAAAGTACCTGCTCCTGGTTTTTTTTCCGGTATAATGCGCAGGTAAATACTATTGGTATTTATTTCAGATTGGCAATACTGATCAGTTTGTTTACATCAATGACGATGATTTTTCTGCCTTTTGTTTCAACTGTTTTTTCATCTTTAAAATCTGAGAGCATTCTCACCACATTTTCTCTTGCTGTGCCTACAAGGCTGGCCAAATCATCACGGCTCATATTGATTTCAACAGGTTGGCCTGGCTGGAAATTCACTTTATATTTTTCTCTCAGTATAATGAGTTGCATAGCCAGCCTTTCACGAACCGACTTTTGTGCAAACATGGTAATGCTGTTAGCCAGCACTGCAAACTCATGACTCAGTGTTTTTAATAATAACCTGTTTAATATTTCTGATTGCTGCAAGCTGTTTAAAAAATCTTCTTTGGGAATGAACATGATTGTACTTTCTTCCAGTGCAGCAGCATAATCAGGATAGCGGTCTTCTGCAAGAATTGCATGATAACCGAACAGTTCTCCGGTATTGGCAACATAAATGATCTGTTCTTTTCCATCTTTATCAACCTTGTATTTTTTTATTTTGCCATTGGTGATATAAAAAATGCCATCGGGATAAGCGCCTTCCCTGAAAATAATTTCACCTTTTTTACAGGTTTGAAGAGATTGATGTGAGGTTAATAATTTCAGATCCGCTTCCGGCAGATTATTGAGGATAGATTCGCTCTTGAAATCCCATTTATCAATTGGAAAAATGCCCTTGATACTCATTACCTTTCAAAAATAATGCTTTAAATATTGATAAAACTCACTTTTTAAAGTGATATGCATTACCTCATCAAAGCCAAAGAGTTGATACATTTGCATCATTCGCCGGTACAAACAACAAACTATGTTTCTTCCAGGAACGTTCTGGTACGGGTTCAGGAAATCCGGCGGTATATGATTGTTATTTCAATCATTACCTGTTCAGCTGAAAATAAAGTCTATGCTTTCAGAAAAACAAGAATCAAAAACGGAGGAATGGTATAATGCAGATGCGGCATTTAACCGCCTCTATCCTTTGCCCATCCGGATCCTTGCCTCCAACCACTGGACACCTTTGAGTGTAGCCAGAAAAGCAGCACAATTCTTAGCGGCTGAAAAAAATGCACGCATTTTAGATATCGGCAGTGGAGTTGGTAAGTTCTGTTTAAGTGCAGCGTTCTATATGCCCAATGCAACTTATTATGGTGTTGAGCAAAGAAGGACACTGATTGATGATGCTGAAGCAGCCAGGCAAATTCTCGGGCTGAAGAATGTATCTTTTATTCACGGCAATTTTACACAGCTTGATTTCAGGAATTACGATCATTTTTATTTCTATAATTCCTTCTACGAAAATCTCAGTGGCACAACCAAGATTGATGAAAGCATAGATTACTCCAGTGAACTCTATCATTATTACTGCCGTTACCTGTATAAACAATTAGACCGGATGCCTGCTGCTACAAGAGTAGCAACTTTTCACAGCCTCGAAGATGAAATGCCTCCTGACTATCATGTTGTAGGTTCTGATATGGATAACCTTTTAAAGTACTGGATAAAAGTATGAGTAAACCTTTTTCACATTCACTGATCACTGTTGTTTCACTACTGATTCTGTTGATGAGCTGTAAGCGTAAGATTTTGCCGGCAGAAGCAAAACTGGAAACATCCCTGCAAAAATTAACAGCAGGCAACAGCAGGTTTTCACATCATCATCCGGTTCATCCCGATGCAGATACTAAACGGATGGTTGCTATTTCAAAAGAACAGCACCCCTTTGCAGCTGTTATTTGTTGTTCTGATTCGAGAGTGCCTCCTGAATTATTATTTGACCAGGGCTTTGGCGATCTGTTTGTGATTCGTACTGCAGGAAACATTATTGGTGGCGTTGAGTTAGGGAGCATTGAATATGCAGTGGAACATTTGGGTGTAAAGCTCATCATTGTAATGGGCCATGAAAACTGCGGTGCAGTAAAAGCATTTCTTGCCGGCGGAGAAGCACCCGGTCATATAAAAGAGATTGTCGACAGTTTGAAAAATGAGCAGGAGATCATTCAGATTTCTGTTACTGATATCAACCGTCTTGATGATTGTGTAATTGCAAATGTGTGGCACGGAGTAAAAGGACTGAAAACAGCATCATCCATTATCCGTGAGAAAATAGAAAAAAATGAATTGCAGATTGTTGCCGCAAGATATGACCTTGATGATTTTAAAGTTACCCTGCTCAAACAATAAACTTACTTATTATGCCTCATACATTCAGTCATTTTCATTCTCAGTTGATCAAACAGATTTTAGTTGCTGCATCACAGGAAGAAGTAATGAGCATCATTGATGCAACAATGAAAGAAATGGAACAGCAGGAACAAGAAATCTTTGTGCCGTTTTATTTTGCCGGGAAAATTATCACTGAACTGGAATTGTACAGCCCCATGAAAAAAGATGCACAGCAATGGAGTAATATCCAGGCTGCCAGAGTGCACCTGCATCGCATGCGTAATGGAATGAAAGAAAGCGCAGCGTGATGAGCAACACGTTTAAACCAAAGCTGCTTTACACACTGAAAGGTTACACCCGAAAGCAATTTGGTAAAGATGTGATGGCAGGTTTAATTGTGGGTATTGTTGCCCTTCCTCTTGCCATTGCATTCGCCATTGCATCAGGTGTGTCTCCTGAAAAAGGTTTGTACACCGCTGTAATTGGCGGGTTTATTATTTCAGTGTTGGGTGGAAGCAGGGTGCAGATTGGTGGCCCAACCGGGGCCTTCATTGTTATAGTTTACGGCATTGTTCAAACCTATGGCGTTAACGGGTTAATTATTGCAACATTTATTGCAGGTGTAATGCTCATCCTGATGGGGCTTGCACGACTCGGTTCTGTTATAAAATTTATTCCCCATCCGCTCATTATTGGTTTTACAAGCGGTATTGCATTGATTATTTTTTCATCACAGGTAAAAGATTTCCTGGGTTTGAACATGGGCGCAGTGCCTGCTGATTTTCTTGCTAAATGGGGAAGCTTTGCTGCGAATATTTCATCAACGAATCTCTATGCTGCAGCGATTGCCACTGTCACCATTGCTGTTATATTATTATGGCCAAGAGTTACACATAAAATTCCCGGTTCACTGGTTGCCATTCTTGTAACAACGCTGGCTGCCTATTTTTTACATCTGCCTGTTGAAACAATCGGCAGCAGGTTTGGTAGCATTCCATCCTCACTTCCATCTCCGGTTATTCCTCATATAGATTTTGATACGGTGAAACAATTGATACAACCTGCTTTCACCATTGCATTGCTTGGTGGAATTGAATCGTTGTTATCTGCAGTTGTTTCTGATGGAATGATTGGTTCAACCCATCGCTCCAATATGGAACTGGTGGCACAGGGAACAGCCAATATTTTCTCTTCCATCTTTGGAGGTATTCCTGCAACCGGTGCCATTGCACGTACGGCAACCAATGTAAAAAATGGAGGCAGAACTCCCATTGCAGGGATGGTTCATGCAATTACTTTACTGCTCATTATGTTATTTGTTGGTAAATGGGCGGCATATATTCCCATGGCAACTCTGGCAGGCATCCTGGTAATTGTTGCGTATAATATGAGTGAGTGGGAAAGTTTTCTATCTGTATTCAAAGGTCCACGCAGTGATGTGATTATACTGCTTACTACATTCTTCTTAACCGTATTGATTGATTTAACGGTTGCCATTGAAATAGGAATGGTGCTAGCAGCATTTTTATTTATGCGGAATATGATTCAATCGAGTGAGGTGAGTATTCTTTCAAAAGAAAAAGAGGAAGATGATGAAAAGGAAACAGATGATTCTTCATCAGTAAATAATTTCATCATACCTCATGAAGCGGAAGTATTTGAAATTTCGGGTCCTTTGTTTTTTGGTGCGGCACATAAATTTAAAGATGCGATAAAGTTCATTGAGAAAAAACCAAAAGTGCTGATCATCCGGATGCGGAAAGTGCCCATCATTGATGCAACCGGTATCCGTACCATTGAAGAAGTATATAAGGAATCAAAACACCGCGGCACTAAACTTATTCTATGCGAAGTGGATAGCGAACAGGTGATGAAAGAACTGAAGGATGCAAGGCTGCTGTTTGCCATTGGTAAAGCCAATGTAACAGATAGTTTTGAAAAAGCATTGGAGCGGTGCAATACAATCCTGGCAGAACTGCCACATCATCATGCGTAAATAGGAGTACTTACAATTACTATAAATAAAAAGTCCCTGATGAATCAGGGACTTTTATATTTTCTAAGAAGCTGTTTGAAAATAGAATTTTGAATCACCATGTAAGCCGTTGGTGGGGACACCAACGGCGTCAACCCGCCATGGTCGGTGTCCCCACCGACCACTTTTGCCAAACAGGAAATTCGCAGAATCATTTTATAACAGCTTCTAACAGATATTATTGATTGGCATCTTTTCCTGCCTTTAATTTATCAATCATACCCTGCAGGAATGTTTTGTTTTGCTGATCCGGGGCTAACGGCATAGCAAGGTTTGCATACTTTAATGCATTCTTAAAATCGCCATTGGCAGAATAGCCTCTTACAAGACCAATCAGTGTTGTGTATTGATTCGGGTTCTTATCAAAATTCATTTTAAAAACTACCATCGCTTCTGCCGGTTTTTTCAGTTGTACTAAACTTTTGGCATACTGATGCAGGTCATTCATGCTGCCAAAAGGCATTGCTTTTTTCATAATGGCTGCGGCTTCATCTTTGCGATCGAGCTTTTCAAGGATCTGTGCTCTTGTACTCCATGCACCAAAAGATCTTTCACCACCGAAATTATTGGTGGAAGAGTCCGTCCACAGCAATGCTTCTTCTAAATTGGTATTGTGCTGCAAACACCATTGTGCTGCCTGGTCCCAGCTTTGCCAGATGAATCCCTTCTCCGTTCTTAATTCATTTCTGAAGGAGGAAATCTGATCTTTAATATAATCTGTTTCAATTTTAAATGGAATCATCAGCTTTTCCCATTTCAGTGCAACAGTAGCACTGTTTTCTGTTTCATTCATGAATTCATATTTCAGCCATTCAACTGATTTGTCAATTGCAACTGGTTTTACTTTTACACGTAATACATCTTCTTTATCGTTGTAATAAAAATGTCCCCATGAAGTAGAGTTGGAAGAGAAGACCAATGTACATTCATTTGGATCATACGCAATAAAGAAACCATATTTGCCGGCGGCTAATTTTTTTCCTTCGATCAGTACATCTGTACTGAATTCAAATGTGGTGTTTTCATTGGCACCTGCACGCCAGGGAGCTGACTTACTGCTGCCAAAGCCGGGATCAGTAAAACCAACCGGAACAAGATCGCCCCATACTTTTCCTTCACGGCCTTTTACGCCGGGACGATCGTAATGAATGCTTACATCGGTTAAGCCGATGCGTTCAGTTACTGATGCTTTTTTATTTCCTCCACTGGGTGTTACTGTTAGTGGAATTTGCGCAACAGCGGCAAGCCTAATGCTGCCGGTAAGCAGTAAAAAGAAAATTATTTTTTTCATTATGATAAGTTTTGATCACAACAAGCTATAAAAACTAATGGATGAGTTTTCAGGTTATTGTGACGATTGCATTATTTGCAGGATGGACGGAAGACCAATTAACTGTTATTTCACCAGTACTAGATATCCCCATGCAGGGATTGTCAGTATATCATCGCCTTTCAGTTCGTATACTCTATTGCTGAACAGTTCCGTGTATTTCCCTGTATGATATCTGGAATCGAGTTTTACAGTTACCGCTTTATCGCTGAAGTTGATAATGGGAATTACTTTATCACCATTCTTTTCTCTTGAAAAAGCAAGCACCTGGTCCATCTTATCATTTTTAATCCGTTCCATGTCGCCGCCCCATGAACCGTTCCATAAAGCCTGGTTTTTGTGTTTGAGATCAAACAGCTTTTTATAAATATCGTAGAACGGATGCTGCTTCCATTCTATAGGATCTTTGTCAAAGAATTTTAAAGAACGGTTTAATCCAGCTTCCTGACCGCTGTATACCATGGGCATTCCATCAAATGTTGAAACAAATACCATGGTTGATTCCAGTCCTTTTCCAAAATTCAAATATTGATTTCCTTCCCATGAATTTTTATCATGGTTATCAGTAAATGCCATCCTTATTGCATCATTGGGATAGATGCTTACATGCTCAGCAAGAAATCCTCCTGTCAATCCACCAATGCCTTTGTTTTTTACAGCAGCTGCATGCAACTGATCCCACAGGCTCCATGCATAAGTCATATCAAATGCCTTTTTATGCAGATCCATTGATTCAGATTCTGCCAGCATGAACACAGGTTTTACCTGATCTAATTCTGCTCTTGCATTTTCCCAGAACTCAGTTGGGATAAAACTGGCCACATCACAACGGTATCCATCAATATCGGTTTCTTTTACCCAATACTTCAACGCATCAGTCATGTATTTTCGAAGACCGGGTTGATTATAATCAAATTCAATGATATCATCATAATCACGCCATGCAGTAGGTTGAAAATTTCCATCCCTGCTTTTGCTGTACCAGCCGGGATGCTCTGTTACAAGTGCATTATCCCAGGAAGAATGATTCGCCACCCAATCAACAATCACATACATACCCATGCTGTGAATCTTTTTCACCAATGCTTTAAAGTCATCCATTGAACCAAATTCAGGGTTCACTGTATAATAATCTTTCACTGAATATTCACTTCCCAACGTTCCTTTCCTGTTCTTTACACCAATTGGATTGATGGGCATGAGCCAGAGAATATCGATCCCCATTTCTTTTAAACGGGGGAGATGTGCTTCAAATGCCTTGAATGTTCCTTCCGTTGTAAACTGCCGTACATTCACTTCATAGATTGTTGCATTCTTACTCCATTCAGGATGTTTAATCTCTACATATGGTTTGAGTTGATAAGCTGCACTGTCACCGGAAGAAACACTTGCAGTAGTTGAAGGATTATTACATGCTGATAAAAAGCACAGCAGTAAAAAAGCAATGAAAAACAATCGGTTCATAACGCAGGGTTTCTAATTGAAAAAAAGTAGCGGAAAGGTATAATAATTTCAAGAACGGGTTAAGCTGTTCGGGTATCTTTTATCATCAGCAATCGTTTGTTATACAATTCTCTTTTTTGTTTTATCTTGAACTATGGATAAACGCACATTCCTCAAAAACTTCTCTATGCTTGGCCTGGTAACTGTGCCGGGCTTCAATCAGCTGGATGACTTCCTTATCAACTATTCTCACATTCAACCTGATGCATTAGCAAGTGA
The DNA here is from genome assembly GCA_964580775.1 of uncultured Chitinophagaceae bacterium. GTDB lineage: Bacteria > Bacteroidota > Bacteroidia > Chitinophagales > Chitinophagaceae > Lacibacter. The sequence continues at coordinate 64,557 of CAZOLW010000012.1, forward strand.
TGAAACATTCTGGGAAGGAATCCGCAAAGGGTATAAATTAAAAACGGATTACATCAACCTTGAAAATGGTTATTACTCCATGATGCCGCAGGAGATCCTTGAAAAGTATTTGCAGCATATCAATCATGTAAATGTTGAAGCGGCTTATTATATGCGTACGGTTCAATTTGAGAATAAAAACAAAGTCGCAACAAAACTTGCCGGGCTGGCCGGTTGTACAACAGAAGAATTAATCATTACAAGAAACACAACGGAGTCGCTCGATATGATCATTGGTGGTATGCACTGGCAGGCTGGTGATGAAGCTGTAATGGCCGAACAGGATTATGGCGCCATGCTCGATATGTTTAAACAGGTGGCTAAAAGATATGGAGTGGTGAACAAACGGATTTCTATTCCCAATCATCCTGCATCTGACGAAGAAATTGTTGAACTCTATGCCAATGCCATCACAGCCAAAACAAAGTTGCTGATGGTTTGTCATATGATCAATATCACCGGGCAGATATTGCCCGTGCGGAAGATTTGTGACATGGCTCACAGCAAGGGTATACAGGTGATGGTGGATGGAGCACATGCATTTGCACAGATCCGTTATTCCATTCCTGATTTGCATTGTGATTATTACGGAGCCAGTTTACATAAGTGGTTAAGTGTTCCGTTAGGTGCCGGATTACTTTATGTAAAGAAAGAACATATTGCAAATGTATGGCCATTGATAGCGGATAGCGGACCGAAAGAAGATGATATTGCAAGACTGAATCATATCGGTACGCATCCCGTACACACTGATCTTACCATTGCTGATGCAATTGATTTTTACAACAAGCTTGGACCTGAACGAAAAGAAAGCCGCCTGCGTTACCTGCAGCAATACTGGACAACAAAAGTGAGGTCGTTGCCAAATGTTGAACTGAATACCCCTGCTGATCCTGTACGTTCCTGCGCTATTGCCAATGTTGGAATCAAAGGAATGAAACCAGCTGATCTTGCATCTGTATTATTAACAAAGTATAAAATTTATACAGTTGCTATTGATTATGTAAATGTGCATGGCTGCCGTATTACACCCAATGTATACAGCACCCCCAAAGAACTGGATCAGCTGGTAAAAGCATTAACAGAGTTAAGTGCTGCTTAATTTAATTTTCTGTGCGAATAAAAAAGCCACTCAACGAGTGGCTTTCACTTTATAGCAAAATAGATTAAGCTGTTTTTGTTTTCAATAAACCTGTTTTCAGCAATGCATACCCACCAAAGAATACGGCGCAGAAAACAACAGTAGCATACATGCTGCCTGCGTAAAAAGGAATGGCATCTGTGTATGTAAGCATCAACCCATCCATTGTTTTTGGATGATGATAACCGCCGCCGCCAATCCATACCAGGAAATTGCTGATAAAGAAGTATACAGTTGGTCCAACTAACGCACCTAACCCAATCTGCCAGGCTTTATTTTTATTAATGAAGAAACCAATAACGGTTAAACCTGCAAACAATAAATAGTTGGTGAACTGTCCGCTGTAAAATCCGCCATAAGCAGTAAGTCCGGCATTGTACAATACTTCATACAATCCATCACTGATGAACATACTGATCAATGGAAGAGCAAAGGCAAACTTCCTGTCCTTAATCACAGAACCGGCAAATAATGCCATAGCAATCTGTGGAGCAAAGCCCAGTGGACGGTTAGGGAGGATGCGGTACAATGCTGCAACAACGATCAATGCCAGCAAAGTGAAAACGATATTCTTGTTAAACTTCATAATTCTAAGTTGAGCGACAAAAATAACTAAAAACAAGTCCACAAACTTCATTTTGTGTAAGTGGCTTTTTTCCTCAATATGTGGATAAGCCGAAATGAGTTATTTTAGAGCAATGGCAAAACACCTTGAAACAGGTAAGGAAGGCGAGGAGATGGCTGCTGCATGGCTTCTGGGACAGGGCTTTACCATCCTGCACCGCAACTGGAAACATTCTTATTTTGAACTGGATGTGATTGCAGAAAGGGAAGGAGTTCTTCATTTTATTGAAGTAAAGACAAGAACAACGGATACTTATGGCCACCCGGAAGAAGGAGTCACTGCAAAAAAACTGGAACGGTTAATGAATGCCGGGGAAGAATTTCTGAATATGTACCCGGTTTGGGAACGCATTCAATACGATATTCTCGGCATCCGTTTATATACCGGCAAAGCACCGGAGTATTTTTTTATTGAAGATGTTAGTTGAAGAAGCGGCGAGCTTTTAGCCACAAGCTGCAAGCATGTATTCCTTGCAGCTTATTGCTTGAGGCTTACAGCTTTTTTAATATTTCGGGTTAACACCTGTATAACTGAACGGCGTAATCGCTTTCAATTCTTTCTTCACTTCAGCACTAACCTTCAATCCTTTAATAAAATCCTGCATTGTTTTTTGTGTGATGGCGGCATTACCTCTTGTCAAATCTTTCAATGCTTCGTATGGATTGGGATAGTTTTCTCTTCTCAGGATTGTTTGAATAGCTTCGGCCACAACTGCCCAGTTATTATCGAGGTCAAGTCTGATTTTGTCTTCATTCAACAGCAATTTGCCCAATCCTTTTTCAATTGATTTCAAGGAAAGAATGGAATGTGCAAAAGGAACACCGATATTTCTTAATACTGTTGAATCGGTTAAATCACGCTGTAATCTTGAAACCGGAAGCTTGGCTGAAAGATGTTCCCACAAAGCATTGGCAATACCGAGATTTCCTTCAGCATTTTCAAAATCAATCGGGTTTACTTTATGCGGCATAGCACTGCTGCCAATTTCACCTTTCTTGATCTTTTGTTTGAAGTAATCCATCGACACATAGGTCCATATATCACGGCAGAGATCAATTAAGATCGTGTTGATGCGTTTGATGCTGTCCATCTGCGCCGCAAGATTATCGTAATGTTCAATCTGTGTGGTAAACTGCTGGCGTTGTAATCCCAATTTCTTTTCTACAAATTCATTTCCGAATTTAATCCAGTCGGTTTTTGGATAAGCCACATGATGTGCATTGAAATTACCGGTAGCACCACCAAATTTTGCTGTAGTTGGCAACACCGATAATTGCTGCAACTGGTTTTCCAGACGTTCTACATAAACCATGATTTCTTTCCCAAGTTTGGTAGGAGAGGCAGCCTGTCCGTGTGTACGGGCAAGCAATGGAATCTCTTTCCAGTCTTTTGCCAGTGAACGCAAACGGATGAGCAGGTTTGAGTAAGCCGGCATCAGTTCATTTTCCAGTGCATCTTTCCACAAAAGGGGGATAGCTGTATTGTTGATATCCTGCGATGTTAAACCAAAATGGATCCATTCTTTGAGAGAAGACAGTTGCAGAAAATCCAGTTCTTTTTTCAGGAAATATTCCACCGCTTTTACATCATGATTGGTGATGCTTTCGAGGTTTTTTATTTCAGCTGCTTTATCAATTGAAAAAGCGGAGACCACTTCTTTTAAGGCTTTCTGTTGCTGGGCCGAGAGTTTGAAAAACTTCTTTTCAGACAGAAATATAAAATAATCCACTTCCACCTGTACACGGTAACGGATGAGTGCAAATTCAGAAAAATAAAGATCCAGTTGCTGCAGTTGATTACGGTAACGTCCGTCAATCGGGGAAATAGCTGTGAGGTTTTGAAGTTCCATGAAGAAGTTTATATCGTTTGTAGTTTATAGTTTGTGGTTGTGTGCTTTCGTGCATCAACTTTCACCGGTACAGGTAATTATGCATAAAATCCTTTCTGTACAGGCTCCGGCAAAAAAACCTTTTCTTTGCATCGCAAAAGTAAATGAATTGAAGAATACCGACGTAACAAAACTCCTGTTGTCGTTTTTGTCAGTTGGTATTATGCTGTATGTCAGTTAAAGGAAATTATGAGCGAAAAGCATAAGATAAAAGTTGGAGCAGTCAGTTATTTAAACACAAAACCCATGATGTATGGGATGCAGTCGGAGGCTTTCCTGGAAGCCCATGAGCTGATTCCTGATTACCCTGCGAAGGTGGCTGATATGCTGAAAAGCGGAGCTGTAGATGTGGGTTTGGTGCCTGTGGCTTTGCTGCACGACCTTCCCCAGTATTATATCGTCAGCGATTACTGTATTGCATCTGATTATGAAGTGGCTTCCGTTTGTTTGTTCAGCGAAGTGCCGGTGAAAGATCTTACCACTGTTTATCTAGATTACCAGAGCCGTACTTCTGTTGCACTGGCAAAAGTGCTGATGAAAGAATTCTGGGGTATCAATCCAGTACTGGTTGATGCAAAAGATGAAAGCTACCGTACAAAAATCAGCGGAACAACAGGTGCCGTTGTAATTGGTGACAGGGCTTTGGAGCAACGCCGTCTTTCAACTTATATCTACGATCTTGCCAATGAATGGCGTGCCATGACCTCTCTGCCATTTGTATTTGCTGTATGGGTGAGTTTGAAGCCCATGAGTGAGGATTGGATCAAAACCTTTAATGCCGCCAATGCAGTTGGTATGCAGAAACTGGATGAAATTGCAGAAGAACAGAAATACTCCACCTACGATCTCAAAAAATATTATGCCAATAATATCAATTATGTTCTGGATGAAGAGAAACGGAAGGGAATGAACAGGTTCCTGGAATTTCTAAATGTATAATTTCTAAAATGACAGCAAAACGGCGGCTATACCTGATTTATTTCTGCTTGTTTGCAAGTCATTTAATCATTCCTGTTCATTCAAATTCACAGCAGTTACGGTACAATTTTAAAAACTATACACCATCAGACGGGTTGCCAAGCTCAGAAGTGTACCAGGTGATGCAGGATGCCAGTCACTATATGTGGTTTGCAACCGATCATGGTGTGTGCAGGTATAACGGGTATGCATTCGAAACCTTTAATTTACCCGACAATTCAATTTTAGGATTATACGAAGATGGGAAGAAAAGGATTTGGGCGTATTCTTTTTCAGGACAGCTGTTTTATTATCAGAATGGGAAGTTTGAAGTGTACAAGTGGAATGACAAGGTGATTAAAGCAATAAAACCTGGTGTTATTACTGGCATTTATGTTGACAGTGTTGAAAATTTGTTTGTATCTGCATCCGGGCCTTCCAATATTATGATATCTGAAAAAGGGGTTGTTACAAATAAATTCAGGCAGGAAAGTGTACCGGAATTTTTATTGTTTCAAATTACAGGTCACGAGTTCTATACAAGCATAACTGCATACCCATCCAGGTTTAATAATCGGGATATAAATGAAAATAAAACCAAACTTGCTGTTTTTCTTAAAGCACATAAATTAAATATTATAATTCCCCATTTGGTTTTACCTGAACGATGCAGGCTCAAACTTTTCTCCAATGGAGAAATGATTTTTTATTCCCGGGACTGTATTGTGCGGATTTCAAAAAATGGAGATTATCAATTGCAAAAGACTTCATTTACGGTTGAAGATATAGAGGAAATAGAAGGCAATTATTATTTGGTTACAGGAAACGGGTTGGTGATTCAGGATAAAAATGGTAAAACTCTGAATACGTACTTCAATGGGCTTCATATTACATCTGTAGAAAAGGATTATGAAGGTGGACTGTGGTTTTCGAGTATCACCAAAGGGGTGTTTTATTTAAACAATTCCAGTATAAAGCATTTAGCTAAAAATAATGCGATTGTTGATAAACGGGTAAAAGTGTTATTGAAATTGGACGACTCTACTTTTTTGGGTGGAGTAGATCCCAATGAAATTATTAAATGCAGTATTAATAAATCTTATGAGAGCATTTTTCTGCAAATGAAAAGTATTTTTTCATTTTACCATTTCAAACCTTCATTTATTCTTGTGGGTGGAACATTGGTAAATGATAATGTAGACGTTTGGAAATATAACCCGGTTATAAGGAAAAGTGGGATTAGTTTTTTACGTCTTCAAAACAGTTCAGATTTTGTAGAAAATAACAATATACTTTATAGTGGCATACATGACCGGATTTTCGAATTCGATAAAAGCAATTTAAATAATCTGCCTAACTATTCCAAAGATGTTTTTCGTGTTTCCAAACTTTTTCTCACGAGCAGGAACGAAATACTGGTAGGGAATCAATTTGGTTTATGGAAGTATAAAGATGGCCATATTGCTGCATATGACAGCTCCAGTTCATTTCTTAAGTCAAGGATAACTGATATTGCTGAATACAGGCAGAAATATCTTTGTCTGGGAACAAGAGGAAACGGGTTATTGCTGATGCAGAATAGCAGCATCTATCAAATATCAGATACTTCAGGATTAGTCAGCAATAATATCCGCCGGATTTTTATTGACGACGACCATATCTGGCTGGCAACCAACCAGGGTATTTCAATTGTCACTATCAAATCAGAAAAACCTCTTTTATACTCCATCAGAAATATTTCAGTTCAGGATGGGTTACTCTCCAATGAAGTGAATGATATGTTCAGTAATGGAAATGAGATGATTGTGGCAACTAATTCCGGTATTTCTTTCCTGGATAAAAATGTACTATTCAAAAAAGAAACCTATAAGTTGCCATTCTATATTACAGATATAAAATTAAACGGGACCCCGATTGATTCAAGGCAACTCAAATCATTAAGCTATAGAAAGCGAAATTTATCTGTGTCATTCGAAGCATTAAATTTCAGTAACCCCGGAAAAAATAATTACCGTTACCGGCTGCTGGGATTTGATACATCCTGGTTATATACCAATGATCTGAAAGTTCAGATCAATCCATTGCCTTATGGTAATTATCAATTACAAATGCAGGCTAAGCGTGAATTTGATTCCTGGGGTCAACCGGATGATGGAATGAGGCTGCCTATTCGATGCAGTCCTCCATTCTGGACAACTGGCTGGTTTTTTGCAATAATACTTGCTGTAGTCTCTTTTCTTTTTTTTCTGTTCTATAAACAGCGGATCAGGTTGGTTAAAAAGCGGCAGGAAGAAAAAGAAGACCTGCAAAGGCGGATAGCAGAAACAGAGCAGATGGCATTAAAATCGCAAATGAATCCACATTTTATATTCAACAGTCTCAACTCAATTCAACAGTACGTAATTGAAGGGGATGTTGAAGGCGCAAACAGTTTTATTTCCGGCTTTTCAAAACTGATTCGGCAAACACTTGAGTTTTCATCCAAAGAACGGATTACACTGGACGAAGAAATCAGCTATTTAAAAAATTATCTTCAACTGGAAAAGAACAAGATGGAGGATATATTTCGATATGAAGTAACAATACAGACCAAACAGTCTTTAACTGATATATCAATCCCTCCGTTGTTATTGCAACCCTATGTTGAAAATGCTGTACGTCATGGAGTAAGGAGTTTAAAAAACAAGGAAGGAATCATACACCTGTTTTTCATTGAAAGGGATGATGTTTTGGAGTGCAGAATTGAAGACAATGGTATTGGAAGAGAACGGGCTTTGCAGTTGAAATCGAGAAACCCTATCGAGTATCAGTCAAAAGGAATGTCGTTAACAGCCAACCGTGTTGAACTGCTGAATAAAACCATGGATCGGTCAATTCAAATAATCGTTGACGATTTGAGAAACCAGGCAAATGACGCAAGTGGTACAAGAGTAACTGTTTTATTTCCAGTGTAAATATTTTGGTTTTAAAATAGAAATGGTTATTGCAAGTTGCATTCAGATCAGCAAACATTTAACTTACAGCTATGATAAAAGTTCTTACTGTAGATGATGAGCCTAAAAACCTTCGCATTTTAAAGGAATTAATTTCCGGCTATTGTCCACAGGCAACGCTTGTTGGTGAAGCTGACAGTATTGATTCAGCAATTCTTTTAATTCGTGAATTTCAGCCCGACCTTGTTTTGCTGGATATTGAAATGCCAAATGGAAATGCTTTTGACCTGTTGGACAGGATAATGCCTGTAAATTTTGAAATTGTATTTGTAACAGCTTTTGATGCATTTACATTAAAGGCGTTTAAATATTCGGCTTTAGATTACCTGTTAAAGCCGGTTAGCATTGAAGAGCTGAAAACAGCGATCGCAAAAGCTCAACAGCGCATTGATCAGAAAAATTTAAACCTACGCCTCAATAACTTACTGCAGGGTATCCAGAACACAGATAATAATTTACAGAAAATTGCTATCCCTTCGCATAATGGAAATTTTGAGTTTATTGCATTTGATGAAATTCTGTATTGTGAAGCAAGTGGCCCATATACATTTGTACATACTTCGGGCGGACAAAAATTAGTTTCTTCAAAGAGTATAAAAGAATATGAGGAACTATTGCCGGAACAGTTTTTCTTCCGATCCCATCATTCCTATTTAATTAACCTCAATAAAGTTGAACGGTATCATAAAGGGCGGGGCGGGGAAGTGGAGATGAGTGATGGTTCGTTGCTGGAAGTAGCTACAAGGCGAAAAGAAGAGTTCCTGAAGCGGATCGGGATGTGATTTCAAACTTTCTCAACACAGTTATAGGCTTTTCATACGCAGTTATGAAGTTTAGGTAATCAACTGGGCATTATATTCCTAATTTCAATTTTGAAAAAGGCAATTCATTTATATACGGCTAACCTATGAAACGCACCTTTCTTCTGCCTTCTTATTATTCCTAACAGAGTTGGAAAAAATAGAGTGTATCAATTTTTTAGTTTAAGAAACAACTGGATAATTACAGGGCTTAACAATTTTCAGTAAAAATCTTTACCACAGAAAATCTCATTCAGATTTTACTCAGGACAAATGAAGGTGAATACTTATCATAATTTACGATCTTAGAATTACCTGATTAACGTAAACGTTCCTTTTCGAAAAACATAACTTTCACAACTTGTTTTTGCTTTGATCGTGTAGGAAAAGACGTCCGGGTTCTGCTGAATTCCTTTATAGGTTCCATCCCAGCATTTTGCCGGATCTGCTGTATAGAAAATACGTTCACCCCAGCGGTTATATATGCTGAATTCAATTTCAAGAATAATACCCCAGTATTTTGTTCCGTAACAATCATTCACGCCATCATTATTCGGTGTAAAAGCATTGGGCATCAGGTAGCCCCCTTTGTTATCAGCATTTACCAATACAGTGATGCTGTCCGTATTCATACATCCGTCTAAGTCTGTTCCGGTTACAATATAATTCGTTGTTGCAGCTGGAGCAGCTATTGGGTTATAAACAGCCGGGTTGTTTAATGTGCCTGATGGGAGCCAACTGTAAATTGTTGCGCCTGATGCTGTCAGCTGACTCTGGTTAGAGCTGCAATCAATATCGTTTGATTTGGTAAGTAACAGGACAGGTAATGGCAACACTGTTACTGTTGTTGTAAGTGTTGTTGAATTATGACAGGCTGTGTCGGTAATCAATACAGAATAGGCTGTTGTTGTTAGGGGCAAAGCAAACGGGTTTGATACAGAAGCATTATCAAGTGTTAATGCATTGTTCCAGCTGTAGGTGTCACCGCCTGATGCCGTGAGTTGTATTGAATCGTTTTTACAGATACCAACAGGCGGGCTGACGGTAAAATTATTTGCCGAGCGTATATCAACCTGCACGGAATCGGTGTTACTGCAATTGTTTACATCCTTAACTGTTACATAATATTTTGTTTTGGCAGAAGGTGACGCCACAGGATTCGGAATAAGATTATTATTGAGTGAAGCAGCTGGTGACCATGTGTAAGAAGTTCCACCGCCTGCAGAAAGCTGAAGTGTGGCATTATTACAAAGCAATGTATCATTGGTAATTGTAATTACCGGTTTTGGATTAACCGTAATTGTAATGCTGTCTTTAGAAATACAACCAAAATTATTAGTGCCTGTAACAAAGTATTTGGTTGTAATTGCTGGCGTTGCAATTGGGTTTGATATGTTTGGATTTGAGAGGCCATTTGCTGGAGACCAGGTATAGGTTGATGCCCCGGTAGTTGCCAGTTGAGTTTGTGTTCCTTCGCAAACAGCAAGATCAGGATTTGTGTTTATAGATGGGGTATCAACAGTAATTTTTATACTGTCTCTTTTGATGTAGACAGGGGAAAATGATATGTCGTCTAAGGCAAAATCATTTCCAAAAAATATCGTATTCTTATTGATAATTGAAATCGTAGCAGAAGTGGCATTGCCGGAGTTCCAGGTTGTATAAAATTGATTCCAGTTACAGGGAGGGACAGTTGCATTGATGAGGCTGCCAAGTGAATTTCCATTAATTGAAAAAGCTAACTGTGCCGGATTTGGATTTGAGATTGAACTGATCCAGGTTGAGAAAGAATAATTTGTATTTGGAGTTACGGTAACGGTGGTTTTCCAAACTTCAAGGTCAGCTATTTCCGAACCGTTTACCAACATCATATTCCCGTTACCTGTTGTATGATCAGTACAGGGGAAGTGAGCAAAATACCAGGCCTGCGGACTTGTGCCGACAAAGTATTCAGCATCTTTTGTATTATTACTTGTATAAAAATATTGCGATGAAAAACCTGTGTTCCCAGCACTGAAGTTTCCGTTTGTAATCAGGTTACTGCCATTACTTTCAGTAGTGAGATAGTATGTGATTGATTGTGTAGCTGAGCTTACAGGATTTTGAGCAGAAGGATTATTTAGAAAAGTTGTTGGAGTCCAGCAATAAGAAAGTGCAGGTGAAGATAACAGCTGTTTGGTTTTTCCAAAACAGATGGTTGTGTCATTGGTGAGGATTGTTTGACTGTCATTCTGAATATCTACAGTGATTGTCTTTTTTACAGTGTCAATACAGGTGCCGTAATCCTGGATCATTACAACCTGGTAATTGCCGGGATTAGTATAAGTATGTAAAGCTGTTGATGAACCGGTTGCGGTATTTGTATCACCAAAGTCCCAGCTTATACTGTTGTACGAGATTGAAGTTGTTGAAAAAGTAATTGTATTAGGCGAGCATGGATTACGGGAAAATGAAAAATCGTTTTTAATTGTACAGGGTGCTTTGCAGGTACCAACGATTGCCTTTACTTCATCCTGATTCAGGACTCTGTTATAGATTCTTACTTCATCCATTTTACCTTTATAAAAATCCCCGAATGATTCTCCTTTTTTTCCAAAAGAGATTCTGGAAGCTCCATCCTGAAGAATAAAATTTGTTTGGGATGCATCAGTTGCTTCAAGATTACCATCCACATAAAGATTCCAAACCCCATTTTTGTATGTGGTTATGATATTGTACCAGCACGGTGAGTTTATAAAAACCGTTGACCCATTTAATATATTGTTGTAGGCAAATCCACTCATTGCTCTATAGTTAAGCATGTATATCCCATAATTCCATAATGATAAAGTATAATCAGGATGAACTGGTGATTTGACTATGAGTGATTGAGCTGGCCAGGGGTTTCCCTGATCAGGCAAAACCCAAACAGAGATTGAAAAGGAATCCTGGGGTAAAAAATTATACAGAGCTGAATATGGTAATTGTATGTAGGCATTAGTCCCGTTAAAATAGTAAGCACTATTTGGGTTGCCGTTTTTGTCATTTGTTAAACTGGCATTTGATACAGTTCCATTAATATTATTACCACTTATATCATTTGCATTTCCGGTAAATGGATAATGAGCAATTAAACCCTGAGTCAGGTTAATCTGACAAAATGCTGAATTAGAAAAAAGTAAAAAAAACAACAGGATTTGTTTCATAAGCAGGTATAATTCATGATTTACAAGGGTTTCCGCATAGTTTACTTCTGGATTGTATTTTGTAAAATTAAGTGTTCCTGCTATTTCAAGGCAAGATATTAAGCATCTAATTATTCAAGCTTAGTTTATGCGACCAGTTCCGTTAGGAGGGCTTTTATACCGATTCCTGCAAATAAGTCAATAATAATTATATCTTCGCCGCTTTGAGAATAATTTGATTTTAATATGAGAAAGATAATCAGAAGGTTATTAAACCATTATGGATACGAGATCATCAAAACAGATGTTTGGTATTCTTCAAAAAGAGGAAGAAAAGATATAGCGAAAGTTGGTAATTATTCTATCAGTATGCCTGGAAACAATACACTTTCCAAGACTTATGTTGTGTATCCTGACTTTAATAGCATTTTAGGCCGTCTTGCAGCAGCAATTGAAAAAAAATATCCTGAGTTGACCGTAGTGGATATAGGTGCTAATGTTGGGGATACCATCGCAATTATAAAGTCTGTCATTGATGTGCCAATTATTGGAATCGAAGGTGATGATGTTACTTATAGTTATTTGGAGAAAAACGCAGAACAATTTTCTAAAGTTTCAATTGTAAACACTTTCCTCGGAGATAAAAAGCAGGATGTAAAAGTAGAATTGGAAAGCAGCGGATGGAACACTGCAATTATTCCTTCAGAAAACGGGACTAAAACAATTTCATTTAAGACATTGGATGAGGTCTTAAGTGAAGAAAGGTATAGGAGTGCAATTATAAAATTAATAAAATTAGATATTGAAGGGTTTGATACTATCGTTTTGCGTGGGTCATATGATAAGATTAAGAAAGATCATCCGGTTTTGTTTTTTGAATACAATAGAGATATTATGGAAACAATAAATGAGGATGGGTTATCTACTCTCCTTTCATTTATTGACTATGGGTACAACAAAATTGCTTTTTTTGATTACCGTGGGAGGCTGTTATTAGTTACTTCCATAGCAAATAAAGCTGAGATAACTTATTTGCATGAATATGCAATTGGCAAGAATAACCTATTAGGATACTATGATATTTGCATTTTTCATCAGCAAGATGATTCTTTAGCAGATGATTTCTTAAAGACCGAAGCAGAATATAGTAAGAAGAATTCTTAAGTTATACCTGTAGTTGTTATGTTGAAATTAAATGCTTGGAAAAATATAGTGGGCTTTCATCAATAAGCAGCTACTTTTAATTCGAAAGTATATATCCTTGGACTTGTTTTATGGAAAGAAGTTTGCAGTATTTTATTCCAAACATCTTCTTTGGTCTTATGATACCCAATCAGCAGTTTGATAATCATTCTTTTTAAAGGGTTCATGTGTTTTGTTCCGTCGGGGTCAATAAATTCAATTGATCTAAATCCAGCTGATTTTAAAACATAATTACATGACCCGGCTGTAAAAAGAATTGTATGTGTAAAATCTTCATACCTCCAGTAGGATCCAGTGTAAGATTGAGCATTGGGTACCATTAGTAAGAAAACACCTCCTTCTTTTAAGAGATATTTTTTGATATGAATTAGTGTGTCTATAATGAGCTCTTTATCTATATGCTCAAGAACATGGCTCATTACAATCCGATCATATTTTTCAACACTGTTTTTGGCAAACTCTCTAATATCACTTATTTGTGCTACTTCTAACCCTTTTTGCTGACAGGCATTAATTGATTCGTCATTTATATCAATGCCATATAGATTTGTAAAACCTTGTTTTTTAAGATATCCCAAAAACTGGCCAAGGCCACAACCAATATCAATAATTTTCAGGTCTTTATCTGATTCTGTAAAATAGGGAGTAAGATATCTTGGCAACGAATAATTTACATATGAGCCTGAATCTACATTTCTATTTTCAAAATAGGATTTTGTTTTTACTTCCTTGTTTGTGGAACTGTCCATATAATGTATACTAAAGTTTTTCTGAAATTCTATTCTTATTTGTCTGTAAAAATACTTGAATAACTAATCTTATGGGTAAACTAAGTAATAAATAGGTATGAAAAACACATGTATTGAAAAAATAATAGTCTACAGGATAATTTTTCTTGGGTGACCACTTTTTGAAAGGAGAAAATATCTTGGGGGTTCATAAAAATTGGCAGCTGTAAACGGACCTTCAAAGTATTGATCAGCCAGGTCATCTCTAACGAAAAATGCATTCGCCCCAATAAAGCCACATGCTACAAGCTTATAGCCTTTTTCACTTGCAAGTTTACAATACGATTCAAGACTTGCGCCAAAATAACTGGTTTTGTCCCATATAGCTGTTGGGTCATATTTTCTTATGAATTCAACGCCTGGTCTGAATATTGAATTGTATTCCAGAATGACAATTCTTGGATTGTAATTGGTGATTGCCTGCCAAACATAATAATCGTTGCTGTCAATATCTATTGACAATAAGTCGAATTCTGCCGGAACAGAAGATTGTTTAAACAGGCTTTCTATATTCTCTGCCGTAATGAAACTTTGAATAAATTTCAGTTTCCCTTCTTTTATTACGTTGCTGAATGATTGCTCAATTGACAACCTGTTTTTCTCTCCTGCATCAATCCATACTCCTTCCCATTGCTGATGAAGCAAATAGGTACTATTCGTTTCTGTGCCATCTTCAACTCCGAATTCTACAAAATATTTATTAGTGGTACCTATGCGTCTGAATATTTCTTCAATAATTCCGTCTTCTCCATTTTGAGAAAATGCCTGAAATTCATATTTATTCAGGTATTTACCCGACAAATATTTCGGGTTTTTATGTAAGTTTTCATTTAAAAAGCTTTCAATTTCTAATTGCTTTTGGGTATATAAAGTCCAGTCAATTTTTTCAAGAAACAATGTTTGCCTTATTTTTTTTAAAATAGTTTTTATCATGTTTTATGAGGTCTTTGGTATATGATTTTTATAATACAGGAATGAAATTCTATAAACTATTGAGCAACTTCACAATCTTTTCGAACTGCGGCTGGTAACAGAAATCGTATCCGTCTTTTCCTTCGGGAATAACATTGGGACATTCAAAACAAACTTCCAGTGCCCGTTTTACTTTCAGTGCTTCTGCCAAGGCAAATGGAAAGGATTGATTGCCGATGAAAAATTTGCTTCCGGCAATGATTTGTGCAAGCTCAAGAAAATTTGAAACGGCTTTATATTTCAAGGAAGGTATTGCCTGTTTCAGATCTTCGTATTCTTCTTTCAATCCAACAAAAGTTATGTTGGGGTAAGCTTTCAGGAAATCATAGCTGATACCCGGTGCCCTGTAGCGGAAACTCCTTGCGATTACAATTTCATTGTTAAATGAAGTGTCGGGAGTAACGGTTAACCATGGTTTTCCCAAGTCGGCAGTAATGCCGTACATATGAAAATACCAGCGGCAGATATGATTGGTATTATAATCGAAGGGGAACTTGCGGAATTCATCCAGATCATAATCAATCCGCTGATCAGTTAATACATCACATACTTCAAAACCCGGCTGGGCCAATAAAAGCGGGGCCAGCATCTCCACACTTTTCTCTGTCAGGATCTTGCCTTTGTTGGCATGGTTCATGCTTTTTTTGTACAGCGATTTTTGATTTATCTGCAGGTGCAGATGAATTTTCTTTTCTCCGGCAAGGGCTTTCATGGCTGGGATGGCATAAATAATATCGCCCACCAAACCGAAATGTTTAAAATGAACAGCAGTTGGTTCTGTTGCAGGATAGAGGTTGGGCTGACTCAGCTTCGAAAGGGCTTTTGTGAAAAGTTTTCGTTTCGCTTCCTGCTTGAATACTGCAATATATAGCCGTTCAAAAATGGTCATACGCTGGTTTTCTGATCGGCTCAAAAGTAGCCATTTTACGGCATTGTAAATGGTTCGGCTTCAGGCGCTCTCATGGCTGCATTAAAGGAAATGTGCTAACTTGCCGCCGTTCGATTCCGCAGTGGAAATCGCTGTCGGTTGAATGAATCAATAAAGCTTGGCTGTCTTATGCTCAGGAAAATAAACTTATTGTTTTACTATCTGTTCAGGTATCCTGCATACAAATTGCTGTTGGGCAAAATTGGTTCTTCCACCCGTTTGATCAATCCAAAGATTGACGGGCATTCCCATATTTTTATCGGTTCAAAAGTATACATCAGTGATAAAGCCTGGCTGGCCTGTGAGCCTTTAACCGGTGATGTGAATGCTTCGCTTACCATTGGTGACGGTACGTATATCGGCAGGTTCAGTCATATTTATGCCACATCGAAAATTGAAATCGGGAAGAAAGTATTAATGGCGGATAAAGTGTACCTGAGCGATAACCTGCACAGCTATCAGAATATTGATCTGCCGGTTATTGATCAGCCAATTCGGCAAACAAACCCGGTGATAATTGGTGATGGTGCCTGGCTTGGAGAAAATGTTTGTGTAATTGGTGCCAGTGTGGGTAAGAACAGTGTAATCGGCGCTAACTCGGTAGTGACAAAAAATATTCCTGATTATTGTATTGCGGTTGGTTCGCCAGCAATCATCATTAAGCGTTATAATGCTGATACAAAGCAGTGGTGCAAAACAGATAAAGAAGGACAGTTCATTTAAGTAAAAGACCAATGAGTAAAAAAATATTAATCACAGGAGGCGCAGGTTTTATTGGTTCAAATCTTGCTTTACACCTGCTTCAGCATGGGTATGAAGTAACGGTGCTGGATAACTTATCTGAACAGATTCATGGGGCAGATCCTTCAACAACATCTCCGTTATATACTTCCATTAAGGAGAAAGTTCATTTTATAAAAGGAACCGTTACATCGGTTGAAGACTGGAAAAAAGCAATAGCTGACAATGAAACAATCGTTCATCTTGCTGCTGAAACAGGCACCGGACAATCCATGTATCAGATCAGCAAGTATGTAGATGTGAATGTTGGCGGTACAGCCATTCTCTTAGACATTCTTGCGAATAATAAAACAAGTGTAAAGAAAGTAGTGATTGCTTCATCGAGGGCAATCTATGGAGAAGGGAAGTACTTCTCAAAAGAATTAGGTGTGGTATATCCTGAACACAGAACATCGGCGTTGATGGATGCAGGAAATTTTGACGCAACCTATCCCGGTGCAATGGAACCTTTGCAGTTGATTGCTACAGATGAAGAATCAAAAATTCATCCATCATCCGTGTATGGAATTACCAAGTACAATCAGGAGCAGATGGTAATGACCGTCTGCCCATCCATTGGTATTGCACCCGTTGCTTTCCGCTACCAGAATGTATATGGGCCGGGGCAATCCTTAACCAACCCCTATACAGGTATTCTTTCCATTTTTTCTACACTGATCAGGAATAAAAAATCCATCAATATTTTTGAAGATGGAAAAGAAACCCGTGATTTTGTGTTTATTGATGATGTGATAGCTGCAACCTTCCTGGGTATTGAAAAAGAAGAAGCAAACGGACAGGTGTTTAATGTGGGTACTGGAGTAGCAACAACTGTTTCAGAAGTTGCTGCATTGCTGGTTGATTACTATAAAGAAGAGGTACCGGTACAGATCACAGGCAATTACAGGTTAGGCGATATCCGTCATAATTTTGCTGATATCAGTAAGATTGAAAGCCTACTTGGCTTTCAGCCGCAGGTTGATTTTAAAACAGGATTGAAACGGTTTACTGATTGGGTAAGCAGTCAGCAGATCCAGAGCAGCAAGTATGAAGAGTCTATCAATGAAATGAAGTCAAAAGGATTATTGAAATAAATGTTATGGCGAAAATTGGCTTGGTAACAGTTCTGTTTAAGAGTGATGATGTGCTGCCCGGTTTCTTTAAAAGCATTTCAGAACAAACACACAAAGATTATATTCTCTATCTCGTTGACAATTCTGTGAATGAAGTTTCAAATAAAGTAATTGAAACCTGTCTTGCTGATTATCCTGTAACAGAACACAGGCATATAAAGAATTCAGCGAATGTTGGTGTGGCTGAAGGGAATAATATCGGCATCAAACAGGCTTTGGCTGATGCATGCACACATATCCTGATCCTGAACAATGATATTGAAATTGAGCAGGATACTGCATTCAGTACGATGGTTTCATTGTGTGAAAATAAAGGCGAGCATATTATTGTAACGAAAGTGTATTATTACTCCGACCGTAAAATATGGATGGCTGGCGGCAGTATGAATAAATGGCGGGCATTGGGCATTCATTATGGTTATAATAAAGAAGATGCACCTGAATATAGCGTACCCAAACATATTACCTATGCGCCAACCTGCTTTATGCTCGTTGAAAGCAGTGTGTTTGAAAAAGTGGGTTTGATGGATGAAAAATATTTTGCTTACTACGACGACACTGATTTTGTGTACAGGGCCTGTGAGAAAGGTTACAGACTTTATTATGAACCGGCTATCACCATCCTGCATAAAGTGTCTTCTTCTTCCGGTGGTGACTCTTCTCTTTTTTATATTTATTATTCCAACAGGAACAAGCTTTATTTTATAAGGAAGAATTACAGCGGATTTATGAAGCACTTCGCAATAGGGTATACTTTCTTTACAAGGATCACCTATTATTTGCGCTTTAATAAAGAGCAGAGAAAAAAATTAGTACAGGCGCTGAAAGATGGAATGAATTACCCGGTTTTGAAAAGCTGAGCCGGGTTTGCTTATGCTAAAGAAGAAATGATTTTCTTTATAATATTTTCCCAGTAATATAACCCATAGTATTCAGCAGGGGTAGCTGTTGATGTTTTACTGTGGTCAACAATTACTTTTGTAAAATTTACCCAGTCATTATCTGCAACTGTTACGAGTTTACCATCACACACTTTTTCTTCAATACCAATGGCTCCACTTTTGGTTGATATAACAGTTGTGCCGAATGCAATGGATTCGATCATTTTTGTTTTTACTCCACCACCACTCTGAACAGGGTTAAGAAAAAGATCAGCTGATTTAAAATACAGTTCAATGTCATCAACGAATCCTGCATAATGTATATGCTTGCTTTTCCATTCCTTTAATTCATCCAATTCAGCAGGAAGCCTTTTGCCGGCAACAAGAATATTATACTGAAGAGATGATTGCAGCAGGAGTGGATTGATCTGTTCAAGGATGATGTGTAAAGCATCCAGGTTTGGTTTGTAATCTAACAGACCATTAAAAAATAAAAGGCTGTGTTCGGGATTAAAGCCATGTTTGCTGCAAACGAGTTCTTTGCATTTCTGTTTATCCAAAGGCATTGACTTTTGGTTGATGCCATAGGGAACCAGTATACATTTTTCGGGTTTCAACTGAAGTTGTTGAATCATCCATTGTCTGTCTTCTTCAGAAATACAAAAGACAGCATCAGCTTTGCGTAATACCCAACTTTCATATAATTTTAAAACAGACCACCAGCTTTTGCCAAGCGTTCTGAAACGTTCATATTCGATATTATGAGTATGAACAATGAGTTGAATGCTGCAGCTTTTCTTCAGTAACCATCCAAGCCATCCAAGATAGGGATGCTCAATTATAACCGTATCAATCTCCTGCTCTTTGATCAGTTTCTTAATGCGAAAGAAAGAACTGATATCTGCATATCTGGAGCGGCTCTTTTTCAGCAGGGGACGAAAAGAATAATTCTTCGCCAGTGAAAAGTCATTATCAGCTGTACCTGCAACATGCAAAACACATTGCTCACCCAATGCCTGGTTGAACTGAGCAATGAATTTTTGTCCGCCGGAAAAAAAGGGAAGATACTGGTAGGGTACAATGTTCAATACCTTCTTCATGTTATGCCTGCTTACTTGTTTTCCAGGCCATGAATAAACCGCCAAATACAATTAAATAAGTAAGCAGAGCCGCAATTAAATTGATAGTATCGCCGATTTGATATGATTTTGGCTCAAACCTGAATTCAATTTTATGTGTTCCGGCAGGAATGGCTAAGCCACGCAATGCATAGTTTGTTTTTACAATCTCTGACTTCTTGCCGTCAATGAATGCATTCCATCCTGCTGTATAATATACTTCACTGAATACGGCAAACTGGTTGCTATTGGCCTGTGATTCGTAGTTGATGATATCATTTTTGTTTTCAATCAGCTTAATGCTTGATGCCGAATCATAAACCGGTGCGTTTGGAATCAGTGATTTGAATTTCACCTGTACAACCGCTGTATCACGCAGATCAGTGCTGTCAAGAGCTCTCATTTCTTCTTTACCATTTTCAACATATTTTATTCCTTTCACCAGCCAGCATGGACCAAAATTTTCCGGATTCATTTGTGCAACAGGCTGACCGTTTTGCGGATTCTGTACAATGAAATATTTAGTATTGAGCATATTCAATACCTGCATATTGTTTTTGCCGATCTGGTTTTCAATCAGGTCCTGGTAGATCTGCAGTTTGGCAGGATGATAACCACCAATTGAATTATGATGATAAGAAGTAACCGATTCATTGGTAAAATCAACTGTTGTGTTGAACACACGGTAATAACCTTTATCCTGCTTAATCATTTTATCAGCATCGGTCATGGCAAATGCATTGTTAAACTCATCGGGATCAACAAAATTGTTTTCATTGAGATAACGTCTTCCAACAGTTAATAAATCAAACGCACTCAATACAAGCAATATCGCCATCACAGGAACAGGTTTCAGCTTTTTGTTTGTTGCTAACCAGATTACAATCAATGTAAGCGCAAGCAGGATAATTGTTCTGATAAGATCACTTCCAAACAATCCTCTTCTATCGGCCTGGATGGCTGTGATAAAACTTTTGCCAAATGTTTCAGCCTGCTGCTGCATTTCAGGAGTTGGTTGTTTACCTTGTGCTGCCTGCTGCAGCATGGCACCACTCATGTTTTCTTTTATTCTTGCATCATTCGGTGAAACATAATCGAACGTAAAATATAAGTAGCCAAGAACTACAACAAGAACAGCTGCTGTAATAGCAGTTTGTTTAAATGCTTTTTTTACCGCATCTGCAGCTGCATTTCCAAACAACAGGTTATTCGCTGCAACAGTTGCCAGCAGTACAAAACATAATTGCGGTAACACCAAACCCATGGAAGGTGCACGGAATTTTTTATACAGTGGCAGGTAATCAAACAGGAAATAGTTGATGAAATCAATATTACTGCCCAATGCAAGGATGATTCCAAACAGACCCGCAGCAAACAAACTCCATTTCAACCATCCTTTTTCAAAGAACATGGCAAATACAAACAAAATCATAATCACAGCACCAAAATAAACGGGACCCGATGTTGGTTGCTGTTTTCCCCAATAGGAAATGCCATTTGCATTCTGCAATGCCTGATCTTCAGGGTATCCAACTTCCATCAGCTTATCAGCGAACTTTGATGTTTTGTATTCATTACCTCCATTACTTCCGCCATAAATTCCGGGAACCAGTAAGGTAAATGTTTCACTAAGACCAACACTGTACTTAAATGCATAGTCTTTATCCAATCCACCGCTGGTTGTATTCTTATCTTTTGTTTCTTTTAATTCACTTACGCCACCACGCATACTTTCTTTAGCATATTCCCATGTAGTTAAAGAACCCAGTGCATTGGTGCCTAATGAAATAATGCCGATGACTGTTGCAATGGCAATGGCTTTGAATGCAGTTGACAGTTCTTTCTTTTTGAAACTGTCGATTAAGAAACCGACTGTGATTGCACCCAGTATAATAATTGTATAATAAACAATTTGTAAGTGATTTGTACTGAGCTGTAATACCAACCCTGTCGCTAATGCCGCACTGCCCAGCCACCATCTTTTTTTGAAGAGCAGTAATAAACCAGCAATCGCTAAAGGAGCATAACCCAGTGCCAGCATTTTTGTATCATGCCCGGCTCCAATAATGATTGGATCGTAAGTAGAGTAGGCATAAGATAAAGCACCCATGATAGCAACCCAGGGATTGATTCCCAATACCAATGCAAGCAGGTAAAAACTTAAACAGGCCAGGAAAAAGAAGTTAGCGGGTTTTGGTAAGCCAAGCGTTAATACATAACTCACATAATGAAACGATACTTTATGAGTTCCGTCTAATGCAATCTGGTAAGTGGGCATACCACTGAACATACTGTTGGTCCATTTAGGAAAATGGCCCAATTTTTCTTTCTGTTCAAATGACTGCTGGGCCATTCCCTTCCAGCCAATATTGTCGTGTGCGTTTAATACTTTTCCTTCAAATGCAGGTTTGCAATAGATTAATGCAACTACAATAAAAACAGCAACGGCAATGGCGTGGGGAATCAGCTTTTTAAAATCGAAGTTCATGTGCAAAAATTTTCAGTTTCAGTGAGGCAAAATAATGGTATTTTGGGGGATTGACAGCATTTTTAACAGATGAAAAGATTTTTGTTTTTCAGTAGGGTGGCTTTTATTCTCAATCTGCTCTTCTTTGTTTATCTATTCCTGCGGTTTAAACCACTTATCACATCCCAAGCATTGATTTCACTGATTGTGATAGGTGGCTGGTTTTTAAGTATTCTGATGAACTTTTTGGTGGCAGGCTGGTTATTGATTCTGCTGCTTAAAAAGGAAGAGCAGCTAAAGGTAAACTGGATGATTTTATTTAATTCGGCAGTATTTATCTTTCAACTCCTTTACTATTTCTTATGATTCATCAAATCATCAAAGACAAATCAACAAGACTGTTTATCATCCTCGGCGGTTTCTTTATTGCCAATGCACTGATTGCAGAGATCATCGGGGTGAAGATTTTTTCGCTGGAAAAAACACTCGGTTTATCGCCGATGGATATTAAGCTGTTCGGGAATGTATTGTCGGTGAATCTTACCGCCGGTGTACTTTTATGGCCGGTTGTTTTTATCATGACCGATATCATCAATGAATACTACGGTATGAAAGGGGTGAAGTTTCTTTCTTATTTAACAGCCGGGTTAATTGCATTTGCTTTTCTCATTTTCATTCTGGCAATGAAACTTGTACCTGCTGACTTCTTTATTACAAGCAAACAGGGCAGTGGTGTTCCTGATATGGAAAAGGCGTATAACAGTGTATTGGGGCAGGGAGGTTTTATCATCATTGGTTCCTTAACAGCTTTTATACTTGGTCAGCTGGTGGATGTATTTGTTTTTCATAAAATCAAAAAGGCAACAGGGGAGAAGAGTATCTGGTTACGGGCAACCGGCTCCACCTTGATTTCCCAGTTCATTGACAGTTTCGTGGTATTGTTCATTGCTTTTTATATTGGCACAAGAGTGAACAGTCAAGGCAATGATTTCGTATGGCCCTTCAGTTTATTTATTGCAGTGGGAATTGTAAATTATATCTACAAGTTTATTGTTGCTGTGGTTCTTACTCCTGTCATTTATCTTGTACACAACCGGATCGAGAAATATCTTGGTCATGAAAGAGCTGCTGAAATGAAAGCCGAAGCCATGCGGGATGAATGAGTTAATGCTTTTCTTTTAATAGCCTTGCTACCACTTTATCAATCGGAAGAGTAACAGTGTCTGCATTGAAATCAACCCAGTCGATTAAACGGAACACTTCCGATTCACCCATTGGGTCAGCAATTTGGTGGGGTTCAAAATCAAATAGTTTTTGTTTGAAGCTTACAGTAAATGGGGCTAATGGTTTTACAAAATAGTAAATGGAGATGATCTGGTGTGCAGGATTAAATGCACTCATCTGAAAATAATCTGTTGTATAAATATGGTCGCCGATTTCAACTTCCAGGTTCATTTCTTCTTTCATTTCCCGTTTCAGGCAATCTCTTGTTCCTTCGCCCAACTCTAAACCGCCACCGGGAAATTTGGTGATATATGCACCACGGATAAATTCATCACTAACCAATACCTGTTTATTATCTGTTATAATGATTCCGTAAACTCTTATATTAAACATAGCGTTGTACTAACTGGATTTGGTTCAGAACTTTCTTTTACGCATGAAATAAATACCAATGATAACGGACATGATGACGGATAATAAAATGGGGAAATAAAAGGCAAAGCTGGAAGTTTGTCCAGGTATGGGAACATTCATTCCATAGATGCTGGCCACCAATGTTGGCAACTGCAGCATAATGGTAATATAAGTCAACCTCTTCATTACCTGGCTCTGGTTAATACTGATCACACTGGCAAACGCATCGAGTGATGAGCTGAGGATATTGGTGTAAGTGTTTGCCATTTCAAGGGCCTGGCTGGTATCTACAATCAGATCCTGTAAAATTTCATCCTCATCATCATTGAGGGCAAGAAAATGTGTACGCTGTAATTTCATCAACAATAATTCATTGCTGCGTAATGCTGTAACAAAATAAACAAGGCTTTTCTGGATCCGCATCAGGTCGAGCAGCTCTTCATTTCGGTTAGCATCATAAAGTTTCTGTTCCAGCAGGTTTCTTTTATGATTGATTTCTTTCAAAAATTCCATGTAAGCCTGTACCACTTTTTCAAAAATCTTCAGCACCATCAGGTTCTTTTTATCCGGATGACGGTTTTGAAATGTGTTCAGGAATTTTTTAATTGCTCCGTTATCAAAGGAGTTAACGGTTACAATCTGGTTATGCGTTAAAATGATACAGATAGGGATCGTTATATAAAATGCATCACTGTCGTTGAACGAATTGTTTTCTGTGGGTGTTTTAATTACAATCAGCCTCACATTATCTTCCTCTTCAAAACGGGAGCGTTCATCAATATCGAGTGAATCTGAAAGAAAATCGAGGGGAATGTCCAGTGCTTCTGCAACTTCAGAAAACTCCTCCTGTTTTAACGGAGGAACAATATTAACCCATGAACCTGCTTCGGGCTTTTCAATTGCAAGGGTGTGACCGTTTTCGTTTTTAAAATATTGCAGCATAGCGGCGCAAAGGTAACGAGCTGAACCTTATTCTGCGACTGAAAATTCCTGAGCTTCGTTTTTTCTGCTGCGCATGGTTTTGTAATGATGCGTATTGTGGAATAAGTTGAAATAAAGCAGCTCTCTTATTGTGATCATTCCGAGTACCGGATGGGGCAGCTGGTAATCATCTACATTTTCATCCTCCCAGTAATAACGTATCTGGTCGAGGTATTTTTTTGCGATATGTTCAAAACGGACAATTAATTTTTCCTTAGCATCTTTTTCCTGTTTAATAACAGGTTCGTATCGCTTGTCTGTAACAAATCCTTCATCTATTTTTTTGTAATAAATTTCTATCAGTTCCTCGTAGGTTAATGATTGATGGGAAGGCTTTCCAAATTTCCATTTTAAAAAGAATTTAGGAGCAAACAATCCAAGCCAGCTTCGATGCATACTGAGTGAAAGATGTTCCAGGTTTTCAGCAACTGACCATTGTTCGGATTTATAAAAAAATAAGGGAGCTTCCAGTTGACGGCATTGTTTTACAATATCTTCAATGGTGTTTTCAGCGTGATTCAATATCTGAAACTTATTTAAATGATAGCGTTTTGCGATCATTGGGTGTTGGTTAGGGTTTGAATTAAAATTAATATAGGTTACAACACAACTGATCCCGAAAAAACAAACTTCGCAGGTCCGCAAAGCCAGATATCTTCAAAGCTTGTATCCGATCTCTTTTTAAATTTTACGTTCAATTCACCTCCCGGTGTCACTATTTTTTTCTCCTGTGTTCCATTTGTATCATCACTTGCTGCTATTGCGGCGGCTGTTACACCTGTACCGCAGGAAAAAGTTTCTGCTTCAACTCCACGCTCATAAGTGCGAACACTGAGATGTGTGGAATGAACCTGAACAAAATTAACATTGATGCCATTTGTACGAAAGGGGGCAGAATTACGGATGCGTCTTCCTTCCGTAAAAACATCCGTTTTTTCTACATCATTCTCCCACTTAATATAGTGTGGGGAGCCGGTGTTTAGAATTGAATGATCAGCCGCTTTTTCAATCTCATTCACATCTTTCATTTTCAATTCTACCCATCCGTTTTCTTTCAGCACTGCTTCATGAAACCCGTCTGTAGCAAGGAACCTGGCCGTTTTGTCAATAACGTTCATTTGTTTGGCAAAGGCCACAAGGCACCTTCCTCCGTTACCGCACATACTTCCTTCAGCACCATCCGCATTGTAATAAACCATCTCAAAATCATACCCTTCTTTTAGCTGTAATAACATTAATCCATCAGCTCCAATGCCGAATCTTCTGTCGCATAAAAAGGCTATTTCTACGCTGGTTAACTGCGTAAAATTACCTAGTCGATTATCGAGTATGATGAAGTCATTACCGGTTCCCTGATATTTGTAAAAATCAATTCTCATATTGAAGAAATAATCGCAAGCGATTTTTTAATTAAAGCTTCAACGGCTGCACCACCATCTTTACTGAATTCTTTCTTTACACGGTTTGCAACAATAGCGCTGATTGACAGGCATTGATGCCCCATTAATTTGCCCAAACCATAGATGGCTGATGTTTCCATCTCAAAATTAGTAATTCGGTGCTGACCAAACTGAAACTGTGTAAGTCTGTCAACAAAAGAGGGGTTTGAAAGTCCTAAACGGAGTACTCTACCCTGGGGCCCGTAAAAGCCCGGACTTGTAACAGTAATGCCATGATGATATCCTTCTACAAAATGTTTCAGCAATTGTGAACCTGCACCTGCAATGTATGGATGTGATAAGTTATCCTGTATCTGCGCATGTGTTACAAAAGCCTGGATCAATTGTTTTTCTTCTTCATTGTTTGTATGCCGGTAAAAATGAAGCAGGTTATCAACGCCAAGTCCATGAGTTGAAACCACAAATCCATCAACCGGAATATCGGCCTGCAAACCACCTGATGTGCCGAGACGAATGACTTGAAGCGAAGTAAGAGTTGGTTTGATGGTTCTTGAATCAAAATCAATGTTCACCAGTGCATCCAGTTCATTCATCACAATATCAATATTGTCCGGGCCAATACCTGTAGAAACAACAGAGATTCTTTTTTTGCCGATGAAACCGGTATGGGTTATAAATTCCCGGTGCTGATTTTTGTACTCAATACTGTCAAAGTGTTTCGAGACTTCTTTTACACGATCAGGATCTCCTACGGTAATAACAGTTGTGGCTAATTCTTCCGGACGGACGTTTAAATGATATACAGCTCCCCGATTATTAATTATGAGTTCGCTTTCTGCAATTCTTTGCATAGTTCTTTGGGTGAATTTACCCGAATATACTACATTTGCCCCTCACAAATTGGTCCTGTGGCCGAGTGGCTAGGCAAAGCTCTGCAAAAGCTTCTACAGCGGTTCGAATCCGCTCGGGACCTCCGAAATGAAAAGCGTCAGAATTTAACTGGCGCTTTTCTGTTTAAACTATTCTTTATGCGTTACTCCAATTATATTGGCATACTGGCGGGCATTGTAATGATCATTGCAGCAACATTTCCCTGGATTTACATTCCATCGCTGCAGGCAACGGTTTCCGGTTTTGGATCTGATACCATTACCAAGTTTGGTAAACCCGTGTTGATGAATATTATTTTCCTGGTGCTCAATATTGCTTTCTTTCTCATTCCTAAACTTTGGGCGAAGCGGATGAATCCATTTGTTGGGGCAATCAATTTTGCATGGGCATTGAGAAATCTTCTATTGCTTTCTACCTGTCGTAACGGTGAATGTCCGGACAGACAGGTATGGCTGTATATTTATTTTGGCGCTTCTATTGTATTACTGATAATGACTTTATTGCCTGAATTGAAAGAGAAAAATAATAATCAATAATACGGTTACGCAACAGAAGATAAGACCGGTTCCGGTTCAAATTCTTTTTCATCTTCCGATTGTAACTCAACTCTGTGCAGAATATCTTTTAAAGAAGCCATTCGCTGAATCATATACGGAACAGTATCTAATCCACTTACAAACTTGAGAATATAGGTATAGATACCAATCAAATCTCCGGCCTGAATTGTTTTTCCATTTATGTTTGAAGAGATAATCAGCGATGCAGTAATGATTACCATTACGAGTAACTCCATCACACCAAAATTCCATGCTTCCTGATCGCTGATGCGGATCTGCCATTTGCGGAGTTTGTTGTAATGATCATTGATGCGGATGGTATTCCTTGTTGCCAGTACATCAATCTGCTGTTCCAGTTCATCGTTGCGGAGTTTATTCAGCTTACGCATCCGTTTGCCATAAATATAACTGGTGACAGTTACCGGTATCAGCATCAGCAAACAAAGAAGTACAACCTGAGCATCATAAAAGAACAGTAAGATCATGGAACCGACAATATTGTAAGCGGCTTCGATTACATAATTGAGATCAAATTCGAGGAAGTCAATAAATTCTCTTGATAAAGTAGAGTGGGCGCTGAGTTTGGAAAGCTCCTTGTTTTTATTGCGGCTCACCATCTTCACCACCAATGAAGTGTAGATGTCAGAATAAGTTCTGGAATCGTAGCGGTGACGGATGGTACCTGTAACAACCCATACTAAATGTGCTGCTACCAAGTAAATCAAACCATTGTAAGAACCTTTGATTAAACCATTTACTGCCTCTCCCAAAAAGTAAGGGCGCATTAAAAGGCCCAGCATTTCAACTGCAAATAAGCTATAGGTGAGCAACAGCTTATACTTGTGCTTTTGAACAATCGTTTGGATAACCCATTTCCCAGGCATAAAAACTCCTTTGCTTTTTAAAATCTTCAAAATAGACTGTGCAGAATCGCCGGAGTTTAGTGAAAGAAGTAATTTCTTTTTCCGGCAGAATGGATTAGTAAGGGTTCTGCAAAGATAAGCCGTAAGAGGTTGGGGTTAAGGTTAACTCTTCCTGATGTTTTGTTCCCGAAGGGTGACAGAATTGCCCTGCCTTCCCGAAACGACTTTCCGGCAACCGGGTGCACCGCACTGGCAGTCAAAGGTTTCAGCTGCTTCATCCAGAAGGTTTGCGTAGTCCATTGTGAGCTCATCGCCGGTTGAAATTGGCTTTATTGCCAGCAGATTCAGGCCAAAATAGGCAGTATTTGGACTGCAGGAATGATTCTGTGGAGCCCATTCGGAAGGGTTATTATCCCACAAAACATATACTTCACTGCTCAGGGGAACTGCATAATGTTTGAACAAAAGCTTCTCTTCGGGCAGCCAGTTTTCATCAACAAAGCGTTTGGTAACGATCCGCTGCGGCCGTTCTTCACCTTTAAAGATCACTTCTCCGACCGGAATGGATTGAGTCGCATAAATCCCAAAGCCGGCAATCGAGTTGCCTTTCATGATATATTTCTTCTGCCTGCGTTTGTGGCGGGCAATTCCTTCTTCAATGATATGCTGTAAAAAGCCAGCCTGACCAATGCCATCGGCTTTGATGATATAATCAGCACTGCCTTCATAACCATCGGTATAAAAAACAGAGCAGGTAAAATTTACTTCTAGAAAAAAGATCTTTCCGGCATCATTCATCCTAAAATCCATTCTTGCATAACCAACACCGCCAAAGCTTCTGAAGATACGCTGGGCAGCTTCTGTTAATTGCTGTTTGATGGATGGATCAGTAACAGGAATATTGCTTTCCGGATGCAGCTCAGATGTTTTGAGTGCATAGGTTTTGAATGTCCTGCCTTCAGGAAAAATAAATTCAATGGGCTGAAACACGGAGCATTTCTTTTCATCTTTTGCATTGGCTGCAACAAGCACTGTAAACTCCCGGCCTGCAATGTATTCTTCAACCAGTAACTGCGGATAAGAAGAAAGAACAGTTGATGCTTTATGTTTCAGTTCATCCAGATTATTACAAACAGAATGTTCATCAATCCCTAAACTGTCGCCGGCTTTTGCTGGCTTTACAAATAATGGATAGGAGAGATGCTTTACCTGTTTCTCTAACTGATCAACTGTTTCAATCAACGCATAATTGGCTGTTGCTACACCTTCGGTATAAGCAACATATTTCATCAATTCTTTTGGGGGATCGTATAGTAAAGTGTTGGGTCCTGTATATGGAAGATTCAATAATTCTAATGTATACATCACATCAATGGAAGGAACTTCCCATTCAAGATAGCCTTCGCATAAATTCACAAAACAGTCGTATCCTTTTTTACTCAGCTCCAGTAATTGTTTATACGTAGTAAGTTTATTCAGCGATATATGATCAAACTGAACAGCAGGAAGCAAATGCGATAAGTTGCGTGGAGGATCGTAGTATTGATAATCAACAGCGGAAGTGGAGTAATCGGGTTGTAAAACACAAATCTTCATAATACGGTTGCAGTTATCTTACCACCACTGCCTTTTTTTGTTTTTGTTTATGACGCTGCATCGCATCCTGTAAAATATGTAAGATAAGGCTTGCATAACTCTGGTTGCTCAACCGCACAATGGCACCAATGGAAGTATAATTTTCATCTTCACTCAATCCGCATTGTGCATTTACTTCCAGCACATACATACGGCCGGTTGCTTTATCCATGCGGATGTCCACTCTTCCGTAACCCGTTCCGCCAACAGCACAATAAGCTTTCCAGCTCAGGTCCATGATTTTCTTCTGTAAACTGATAGGAGGAAGATGGTATTGATAAAAATCTTCTTCTTCGCCCATGGATTTTTCCTTTTCATAGGTTTCCCATAAACGGTCGAAGGATAAAAACTTTTCAGTATCAGGTAAATCTTTATGAAAAATGCGTTCAACAGGAACATATACTTTCCTGCTTCTGGGTGAATGATGCGATCCTGAAATGAATACTGTGTATTCAGGTCCGTTAATGAATTGTTCTGCTACCAATCCGCCAAAAGAAAAATCCCAGCCACGGTAACCATCAAACAATTCTTTCACCAGTGTTTTTAATTCTTCATCTGTATGCACCACGTTCTTTACACCCAATCCCATACTGCCGCCGCTTACAGCAGGCTTTACGATCATTGGTGTGCCAACACGTTCACAAATACCTGTAAGCTTTTGTTTGGCATGATGAATGGGAACCCATCCTGCATGTGCAATCCCAGCTTTATCAAACAACTCCTTCATTACAATCTTGGAAGTAGTGTTGTCATAAAAAGCAGCATCGGCACCGGTGAACAGTATTCTTTTTTCTTTGAGGTAATGTATAACAGAAACGCCGGGTGTTCCGTTTACTTCATCGCCATCACATAAATTCAAAACCAGTGGAGTTTGAAAAGAAGTGGTGGCTGCTATGGTATCAATGATTTCTTTAAAGTTGAGTTCTGTTACCGGTTGCCATTTCCAATCGAGCTTTAATTCTTCAAACACCCTTGTGTATTCATCAATGCTTTGTGTGAAATCGTAGTAGTAATCAAGATTGGCATCGTTGGTTTGGAGATGCGGTGCCAGTACCCATACAAACAAAGGATGCTCTGTGGCAGGAAGAGAAAGTAATGGGTTCGAATGCATACTGTAAATGTAAAAGATTAATCTTTTAATTGATTGATTTTTGATTGAATAAAATCAGTTAACCTGTACTTGTCTAATGTATCTGCAGGTAATTCTTTTGCACCTTTTATTGTTCCAATGCAATTGGCTTCACCACATAAACAATGAAACGGTTCAGCCATGAACCATTCTGTTGATGGATAAAAGAAGGTAAACTCCATTCCAGATTCAATGGCTTGCAATGCAATCAGCTCCATAGTGGTTGTATTGAAGAAGGCATTGGGGTTGCAGCTGTGATTAATGTATTGCAGAAATTCAGGATGAAGAATGATATGTTTCTCTTCTGAAACCTGTACCGTGTATTTGGAAGGATGATCATGAATAACACTTGAACCGAAGCTGCAGATAACATCGTTTGGCTGATAGGTTTGTGTGGATCGTAACAGTTGATGATCAGATCCGGACAGCTGATGAATTTCAGCAAAACCAAAGTGACCTGTAACAATGGTTGTTGCAGCGGTTGTTGTACTCATGTATGGGTTTTAAGTGTATAAGTAATGAAATTAATAATAGATGATTAATAATAACAATAGTTTAATACAATGTTGAATGATTGTGTATAAATGATTAGGTAATAAAAAACCCGTTTCAAAACTGAAACGGGTTTACTGTAAGGTTGAATGGTCTTACATATGCTGTTCGATCTTCTTTACAAAGTTGCCTTTTGGCTGAGCACCTACCAGTTTGTCAACCACTTTGCCGCCTTTCACGAAAAGGATTGCAGGAATGGAAGTGATGCCATAGTTCATACTGATCTGCGGATTTTCATCCACATTTACTTTACCCACTTTAACCTTGCCATCATATTCTTTTGATAACTCTTCAATAACGGGTCCGATTGCACGGCAGGGGCCGCACCATTCTGCCCAGAAATCGATAACGCTTAATTTATCTGAACTGATAACTTCAGTCTGAAAATTTGAATCGGTGAATTGTAGTGCCATATTAAATTCCTTTTTTTTAGTTTGAAAGAGAAGGGCAAATTTAAGTCCATTCCTGCCAATCTGATGTTATGTCATTATCCACATTTGTTTACATCCTCTGAAATGTAAGCGGGGCGACAGTTTTGACATTGAGACAGGACAAACCTGCATTTTCTTCAGTCTCAGGCTGGTTTTATGCTGTCATGACATTTACCCCCAGTTCCGGCCTGTCGAGCAGGAATTCAGCCATCTCATCGTTCATTTCAAAGCCTTTTTCAACCGTGTACATGCCAATCTTCCAGTTTTCTTTTGGCTCATAAAGGTTAAATTTCAGATTGCTTTTACCGGGATTCTTTTTAACATTCCGTTCTACAAATGAAACCATTTCTTCGGTGAGGAACCTTGGTTCAATATCAACAATCACCTGTTTGGTCATAGTCCGTTTGACTGTTTCTAACAATAAAACACTGTTGATCTTGAATTCAAAATCATCAGCTTTGTTCCATCTTGTTTTAAAGGTTCCGGTAATAAATACAACAGAACCTGGTGTGAAATGATCTTTGAATTTTACATAGTCTTCACCAAACAATGCAAACTCTGTATTGCCGCCATAATCTTCAATCATGCAGATGCCAAACTGTTTTCCTGTTTTGGTTACACGCTGGTTGTGTGCGGTTACCAATCCTGCCAACCGGAATTGTTGAAAAGGATTTGCATGCAGTAATATGGCTTCTTTAAATTCATTGAATTCAGCAAGGGGAGTAATCTTATAATGTTTCATTTCAAAACGGAAATGATCTAATGGATGTCCGCTGATGAAGATACCGGTGATCTCTTTTTCATGATCCAGCTTTTCAGTTAATGTCCATTCTTCACAGTTCTGAATTTTTGGTGTTGGAATATCCATCATCATACTTTCACCAAACAAGGTGTTGGTATTGCTCTGCACATTTGCCTGGAAGCGGTTGCCGAAGTTGATGATGCGTTCCAGTGTATTCACCGTATCGCCGGCCATAACATGAAAGTATTGTGCACGATGATATTCTTTAAAGCAATCAAATGCTCCACCATATACTAAACTCTCCAATGATTTTTTATTAACGGTTCGTTGATTCACACGTTTGATAAAATCAAACACATCTTTATACGGTCCTTTTTTATTCCGTTCTTCAATGATGCTTTCAATAGCTGCTTCACCAACACCTTTCAGTCCACCTAAACCAAAACGGATTTCACCTGCTTTGTTTACAGCAAAACCATTTTGTGATTCATTGATATCCGGTCCGAGTACTTTAATGCCCATGCGTTTACATTCTTCCATGAAGAAGGTGATCTTTTCAATAGCGCCTGCGTTGTTTAACACAGCGCTCATGTATTCACCGGGATAATGTGCTTTTAAATAAGCTGTTTGATAAGCAACTAATGCATAACAGGTAGAATGCGATTTATTGAAGGCGTATTGAGCAAAGGCTTCCCAATCGGTCCAGATCTTTTCCAGTTTATCTGCAGGATGTCCTTTTTCAGTTGCGCCTTCAATAAACTTCCCCTTCATCTTATCCAGGGTTTTGCGGTCTTTCTTACCCATTGCCTTTCGCAACACATCCGCATCACCCTTACCGAAACCACCTAACTTTTGTGAAAGCAGCATAACCTGTTCCTGGTAAACAGTAATGCCATAGGTTTCATCTAAGTACTCTTCCATCTCCGGTAAATCATATGAGATGGCTTCTTTGCCATGCTTACGGTCAATAAAATTGGGGATATAAGCAATAGGACCGGGGCGATACAATGCGTTCATGGCAATTAGATCGCCAAACTGATCGGCTTTCAATTCACGCAGATATTTTTGCATACCCACACTTTCAAACTGGAAAGTTCCAATGGTGGAGCCGTGTTGATAGAGCTCAAATGTTTTTGCATCATCTAAAGGAATATTGTCAATGTCAATTTCAACTCCATGATTTTGTTTGATGAGTTGCAATGCATTTTTTAAAATGCTCAAAGTTTTTAAACCAAGAAAGTCCATCTTGATTACGCCGGCATCTTCAATTACACTTCCTTCAATCTGTGTTAACCAGAGGTCAGATTCTTTGGATGTACAAACCGGAATCAGATCAGTTAAATCTCTTGGTGCAATGATGATGCCCGCAGCATGAATACCTGTGTTACGTACAGAGCCTTCCAGGATTTCTGCTTCATGTAAAATTCTTGCCGGCAAATCATCGCCATTATAAATCTGGCGGATTTTTTTTACCAGTTCCAATTCGTCAGGGCCAAATGCTTCTTTCTCTGCTAAACTTTTTTCACCTGTGAATGGAGCATGCAGTACACGTTTCAATGAAACACCGGGACGTTCTGGAACTAACTTCGACAAAGCACGGCTTTCAGCCAATGGCAGATCCATTACACGGGCCACATCGGCAATACTTGATTTAGCAGCCATAGTACCGTAAGTGATGATCTGTGCCACTTGTGCCTTTCCATATTTGTCAACTACATAATCAATAACTTTCTGACGGCCCTCATCATCAAAGTCCGTATCAATATCGGGCATGCTCTTACGATCGGGGTTGAGAAAACGTTCGAACAGCAAATTGTATTTAATAGGATCGATATTGGTGATGCCGATACAATAGGCCACCACACTGCCTGCTGCAGAACCACGACCCGGTCCGACAAACACACCCATGTTGCGGCCAGCTTTGATGAAGTCGCTTACAATTAAAAAGTAACCGGCAAAGCCCATGGTTTTAATGGTGAACAATTCAAAGTCGATACGTTCACGGGTTGTTTCTTCTATTTCATGGTAGCGGTCTTTTGCACCGATATAGGTAAGATGTTTTAAGAATTCCCATTGGTTGAGGTTGGCATCTTCATGGATCTGAAATTCTTTTGGAATGGGGAAGGCTGGAAGCAGGATATCTTTTTTGAGATTCAACACTTCAACCTTGTCAACAATTTCATT
The DNA here is from genome assembly GCA_964580775.1 of uncultured Chitinophagaceae bacterium. Classification (GTDB taxonomy): domain Bacteria; phylum Bacteroidota; class Bacteroidia; order Chitinophagales; family Chitinophagaceae; genus Lacibacter. The sequence continues at coordinate 99,437 of CAZOLW010000012.1, forward strand.
GGTGTTGTCAATGGCATCGGGAATATCATCAAACAGTTTTTTCATTTCCCCGGTTGTTTTAAAATAAAACTGATCGTTGGGGAATGCAAAACGTTTATTCTTTACACTTATGTCATCATCAGAAAATTCACGGAAGGCGGGAGTGGATTGTTTCTCTCCGGTATTGATACAAAGTAAAATATCATGCGCATTAAAATCTGTCTGATCCACATAATGTGAATCATTGCTGGCAATCACTTTTACATCATACTTCTTTGCAAACTTCAGCAGCACAGCATTTACTTTATCCTGCTCGGCCATTCCATGCCGCTGAATTTCTACATAATAATCTTTCTGGAAAATATTCAGCCACCATTTGAATTCATTCTCCGCATCTTCTTCGCCCTTTGTTAAGATCATTTGCGGAACCATAGCGCCAAGACAGCAGGTAGTGGCAATTAGTCCTTCATGATATTTATGAATGAGTTCTTTATCAATACGTGGATACTTGCTGTACATGCCTTCAATAAAACCAAGAGAAGTAAGTTTCACTAAGTTTTTATAGCCCAGTTCGTTTTTTGCCAGCAATACCTGGTGGTATCGTTTATCTCTCTGTTCTTTGCTGAAGGTTTTTATATGCCTGTTTTCGGCTAAATAAAATTCACAGCCCACAATTGGCTTCACTTTTAAGGAGCCATCCTCGTTTTTATTTTTATAAGCCTCAGCCACAAACTGAAAAGCGCCAAACATATTACCATGATCAGTAATGGCCAATGCGGGCATTTCATCGTTGATAGCTTTCTTATATAAGGCGCCGATAGAGGCGGCTCCATCCAGTAAAGAGTATTGAGTATGAACGTGTAAGTGGGAAAATTTGCACATAGTGGACATCAAATTTCGTTGATCTCAACGTAAGAAGACGAAAGAAATAATCCACAATTCTGAGCGTTTAATCAGAATGATGGTGAAAATATGGCAGATGATGACCGTAAAGTGGTTGTTATGACCTGGTCAATTTGGCCAGATTCTTGTTTAAAAGGCCCTTTGACCCTACATTTGCCCCGGCAAAAAAATTCAATCCAATGAAGTATTTGCTTATTTCCATTCCTGTTTTATTTCTGCTTGCCAGCTGCAGTACTGTAAAAAGTGCTTTTCAGCCGAAACAGGCAGCGGTTGCTGTGCAGCCCAAACAATCTGAATTTATTGAAGGGATTGAAGTAAAACCTGAATCAACTCCGGCTGTTACCAAAGGTTCTTTTTCGGGGAAAAATAGCTATACCTCTTTTCAAACAAAAAATATTGCAGGGTATAATTCTTCGCTTGAACTCTATTCCTTTACACAATTCAAATATGCTATAAAACTGGATGTGCCTGTTGAAACATTACAGAACAGCAATCTTTATAATACCATTGACGAATGGTGGGGAACACCTTACCGTTTAGGCGGAACTACACAAAAAGGAATTGATTGTTCTGCCTTTGTACAAACAATTATGCTGGGAGTGTTTGCATTACAATTACCGAGAACTGCGAGGGAGCAGCGTGGTGTTGCAGAATGGGTGCCATTAAGCGATCTCAGAGAGGGTGATCTTATTTTCTTTAATACAAAGGGTAGAATTTCACATGTTGGTGTTTACCTGCACAATAACAAGTTTGTTCATGCTTCCACTTCCTTTGGGGTGATGATCAGTGATTTGAACGAAACTTACTGGAGCCATAAAATAGTTGGAGCAGGCAGGGTATTACAAACTATTTTCCCTCGACCATAATCTTTATCTTTGCAGATACATTGGCTTCAATAAGTTGAAGCCTTTTTTATTGTTTATGCTCACAAAACGAATTATTCCCTGTTTAGATATTAAAGATGGTAGAACCGTGAAGGGTACCAACTTTATTGATCTGCGTGATGCCGGAGACCCGGTAGAGCTGGGAGCTTTGTATGCACAACAGGGTGCTGATGAACTCGTATTTCTTGATATTACAGCTACGGTTGAAAAAAGAAAGACGTTAAGCGAACTGGTGAAACGCATTGCCAGGCATGTGAATATTCCATTCACCGTTGGTGGCGGGGTAAGTACAGTTGAAGATATGAGTGTGTTACTGAGTTCAGGCGCAGATAAAGTGAGTGTGAATACAGCAGCTTTTAAAAATCCTCAGCTCATCAGCGATATTGCCAGGGCAGCAGGAAGTCAATGTTGTGTATTGGCGATTGATACCAAGAAAGAAGAAGATGGTGAATGGTATGTATACCTGAGTGGCGGAAGAACTAAAACAGAAATCAAATGTTTTGATTGGGCGAAGCAGGCGGTTGAATTGGGAGCAGGTGAAATATTACTCACCAGTATGAACAATGATGGAACCAAGAAAGGTTTTGCATTGGATATCACCAAAAAGCTGTCTATGGAATTACCGGTGCCTGTTATTGCCAGCGGTGGTGCAGGAACCGTTGAACATTTTTCAGATGTATTTGAACAGGCTTATGCTGATGCAGCACTTGCCGCCAGCATTTTTCATTTTAAAGAAATTGAAATTGCTGATTTGAAAGCGTATTTGAAAGAAAGGGGAATTGCGGTGAGAGTGTAACCCCATCCCGATCCTGCTATGGCGGGACCATCAAGGCACAGCCCTCACATTTTTGAATAGAAAAATGAAATATGCACAGTTTAATTATTACTGAGTAGAAATAAGAAGCTGAAGTGGAAGAACAGAAGTTTGTGAGAGTAATGAA
>CAZOLW010000013.1:0-97109 GCA_964580775.1 uncultured Chitinophagaceae bacterium
TCCTTACACCAACGTTCAGCTTTGGAACTGTATTGAATATTTGTGCAGGCGGAACCGTTCCGGCATTACCCACAACATCAGCCAACGGAATTACCGGAACATGGAGTCCAACTGCAGTTGATAATCAAAATTCAGGAACATATACGTTTACACCAACAGCGGGATTGTGTGCTACCGCAACAACATTTGATGTAACGGTTAATCCAAACATTGCACCAACCTTTGCTTTTGGAGCTGCACTAACATTTTGTGCCGGTGCAAATGTTCCAACTCTTCCAACAACATCAACCAATGGAATTACCGGTACATGGAGTCCATCAACAGTAGATAATCAAAATTCAGGTATCTATACATTTACGCCAACAGCAGGACTTTGTGCAACTACAGCAACCTTTACGGTTACTGTTGCACCGAATATTTTACCAACATTCAGCTTTGGTACAACATTAAATATTTGTGCAGGCGGAACCGTACCATCATTACCAAATTCTTCAACGAATGGAATTACCGGTACATGGAGTCCATCAACAGTAGATAATCAAAATTCAGGTGTATACACATTTACGCCAACAGCAGGACTGTGTGCTACAACAGCAACCTTTACGGTTACTGTTGCACCGAACATAACACCAACCTTCAGCTTTGGAACAACACTGACAATATGTGCAGGTGGAACAGTTCCGTCATTACCTACAACATCAGCCAATAATATTACAGGTACGTGGAGTCCATCTGCAGTTGATAATCAAAACTCAGGTGTATACACATTTACGCCAACAGCCGGATTGTGTGCAACTACTGCAACATTTACTGTTACCGTAAATCCGAATGTTATACCAACGTTTAGTTTTGGAACAGCATTATCGATTTGTGCAGGCGAAACAGTACCAACGCTTCCAACTACATCAACGAATGGAATAACAGGAACCTGGAGTACGGCAACAGTAAGCAATCAAACTTCGGGCACATATACATTTACACCAACAGCAGGATTGTGTGCAACTACTGCAACATTTACTGTAACTGTTACACCGAACATTACACCAACATTCAGTTTTGGAACTGCGTTAACAATTTGTGCAGGCGGAACTGTTCCATCATTACCGGCAACTTCAACAAATGGAATTGCAGGAACATGGAGCCCATCGGTTGTTGATAATCAAAACTCAGGCGTTTATACATTTACTCCTGCTGCAGGACCATGTGCAACTACTGTAACCTTTACAGTAACTGTCAATCCAAACATAGCACCAACATTCAGTTTTGGAACAACGTTGGTTATTTGCGCAGGCGGAACAGTGCCGGCATTACCAACAACATCAACAAATAGTATTACAGGTACATGGAGTCCCTCTGCAGTTGATAATCAAAACTCAGGTGTTTACACATTCACACCAACAGCGGGATTGTGTGCAACGACTGCAACATTTACTGTAACCGTTACAACGAATATTATTCCGGCATTCAGTTTTGGTTCAGCATTAACGATCTGTGCAGGCGGGACTGTTCCAACTCTTCCGGCAACATCAACCAATGGAGTTGCAGGAACATGGAGTCCATCAACAGTCAGCAATCAAAACTCAGGAGTATATACGTTTACTCCAACTGCAGGACAGTGTGCAACAGTTATTACCTACACGGTTACTGTTAATCAAAACATAGCACCAACCTTCAGCTTTGGAACAGCACTTTCAATCTGTACTGGCGGAACAGTACCAGCATTACCGGCAACATCAACGAATAGTATAACAGGAACATGGAGTCCGTCAGTTGTTGATAATATAAACTCCGGCACTTATACGTTTACTCCAACAGCCGGTTTATGCGCAACTGCTGCAACCTTTACCGTAACAGTGAATCCAATCCTTACACCAACGTTCAGCTTTGGAACTGTATTGAATATTTGTGCAGGCGGAACAGTACCGGCATTGTCAACGACATCGAGCAATGGAATTACCGGTACATGGAGCCCGGCAACTGCCAGCAATCAAACATCAGGAACATATACATTTACTCCAACTGCAGGACAGTGTGCAACTGCTGCAACCTTTACTGTAAACGTTACACCGAATACAGTACCAACCTTCAGTTTCGGAGCAACACTTTCTATCTGTGCAGGAGGAACTGTACCGGCATTACCGGCAAGTTCTGATAATGGTGTAACAGGAACCTGGAGTCCGGTAACTGTAAGTAATCAAACAACCGGAACATATACATTTACTCCAACTGCAGGAATATGTGCAACTGTTGCAACCTTTACTGTAACAGTGAATCCAATTGTTACACCAACATTTGCATTTGGAACATCTGCTTCTATCTGTATTGGCGCATCAGTGCCGGCATTACCAACCATATCAGGCAATGGCGTAACCGGAACATGGAGTCCTGCAACAGTCAGCAACACAGCAAATGGTACTTATACATTTACGCCAACAACAGGCGCATGCGCAACAACGGCAACATTTACTGTACAGGTGAATGTTATACCTACGGTAAACACACAACAGAATATTATCGTAAACGATGCTGCACTCATACCAGGAAACAACATTATCACTGTACCTGCAACGGGTGTAACTGTCAGTTGGACAAATTCGAATCCGGCAATTGGCTTAGCTGCATCCGGCACTGGTAATATACCTGCGTTTACAGCAACCAACACGGGCAATAATGATATTACAGCAACAATTACAATAACCCCACGTATCAATGGCTGTATCGGAACACCGGTTACCTATACAATTACAGTGAAGGCTTTAAACAAAGATGTTTTTGTACCGAATGTGTTTTCACCAAATGGAGATGGAAAGAATGATGTGCTGCTGGTATATGGTAATTATATTGACAAGCTTGAGATGCGCATCTTTAACCAGTGGGGACAGCAGATTGCACTAATCAACAGCCGCACACAGGGTTGGGATGGAAGAGATAACGGTAAGCCGCAACCGGTGGGTGTGTATATGTATGCATTAAGGGCTGTAATGAGTGATGGCCGGACAATTCAACTGAAAGGCTCCATTACACTTGTACGATGATTTATAAACTGATTATGACGAATAAAAATATTAAAATCTTTATCTGACAGTACTATGAAAAATAAAGCGATCATACAAACCGGGTTTCTGACAGCTTGTTTGCTGACAGCAGGAATGCTCCGGTCAGTAGCCCAAACAGATCCGCATTTTACGCAGAACTATACATACCCGATGTATATCAATCCCGCCATGACGGGAGGAAGTGATGGTGAATACAGGGTATCCGCTGTGTACCGCACACAATGGAGCAGCGTAAGTAATCCTTACCGAACCAGTGGTTTATCGTTTGATACACGCACCAGCAAGAATCTTGCATTAGGTGTTAATGTGCTGAATCAATCAGCAGGCGATGGAGGGTTTAATTATTTCAATGCTTACGGTTCTGTTGCATACACAGGTGTAAAATTCGGAAACGAAGATCAGCATCGTTTGGTATTGGCGATCCAGGCGGGATTAATTAACCGCCGTGTGGATCAGACAAAATTCAAATGGGGCGACCAGTGGAATCCCATTACAGGATACAATGCAGCGAATGCAACATCTGAAACATTTGCTGCCACCGGTTCAACTTCTTTTGATGCAGGTGCAGGTGTTTTGTATTATGATGCATCACCTGATAAAAAGACAAATGTATTTGGAGGATTTTCTGTTTTTCATCTTACACGACCAAAAGATCCGATCATTTCTTCACAAAGCGTTGAACTGAATACAATCCCATTACGCTATACCATTCATGGCGGATTGAGTTTTAATCTTTCTGAACGCACCAGTATTGTACCGCATGTATTGTATATGCAACAGGGTACAGCAAAAGAAGTGATGCTTGGCACCTATGTACAGCTGAATGTGAATGAAGAAACCGATTTTATGTTTGGAGGTTATTACCGTTTCAAAGATGCCATTGCACCATTTGTTGGGGTTGACTGGCGCAATTTTATTGTTGGTTTGAGTTATGATGTGAACACTTCCAAACTGGGAGCTATGACAAGAAATGTAAACAGTTTTGAATTAAGCCTCTCTTACATCAAACGAAAAGGGACAAGAAGCATTTTTGATTTTATCCGTTGTCCACGTTTATAAATTGTCAGCTATGAATACGCAACGGAGGACCAATATTAAAAGCCAGAACAAGAATCATATGAAATCCAATCTCATTATACAACAGCAACAAATGAACCTGTTCTCATATATACCGGTAAAAAAACTGGCAGGAAGAATTATTCTGTCATGTATTGTTTCTGCATTCTGTTTACAAGCGCAGGGGCAGATCGATCAGCGCCTTGTAAAAGCCGATCAGTATTTTGCTGCCGGCGATTATTATACAGCAGCGCATTTGTATGAGCAGTTTCTTACTCCCAATCCAAATCAAAAAACGTATGCAAATTTTCCACTCAATGCCAAACGAAACACACAGGGTGGCATGGGGAAAGGCGTGACAAAAAATGATATTATTTATAGGCAGGCCGAAAGTTACCGTCTTGCCAATTACTGGCCACAGGCAGCAAGCGGCTATAAGAAAGCAGCAGAAATAGAGCCATCGAAATATGCAGCGGGTTTATATTGGTATGCAGTATGCCAGCGCAGTCTTGGTAATTATGCTGATGCAGAAGAAAGTTTAAATCGTTTTCTCAGTAATGTAACAGCAAATGATCCTTTGAAACCAGCGGCAGAAAAAGAATTGCAGACACTTACCTATATTAAAACACAATTGGCAAGACCTGACACTGTAATGTATCATGTAAAGAAACTTACGCTTTCAACAGGAGCAGATAAAGGAGTATATGCACCTGTGCATGTAAGCGGCGATCAGTTTTTGATCACCAGTACCGAAACAGATACTGTAGTAAAAGAAGGTGTCAGTCCTTACCGCAACCGGTTGTTTACAACAACACTGTCAAACGGAACGTTCCAGAATACAGAAGTACTCAACATTGAAGGAACAGAAACAGCCATTAATCAGGGAGCAGCAACAGTTAATCCTGTAAACGGTTCTGTTTATTTTACACAATGGAAAAATAGTAACGGGCAAATCATTTCTTCTCTTTACCATGCAACCACAACAGGAAAAGGATTAAGCGTTCCCGTATTACTTCGTTCAGTAAACAGTAATGGTTACAGCAGCAAACAACCTTTCTGTACAAGCGATGGAAAATATTTATTCTTTGCATCAGACAGACCAGGTGGAGCAGGAAAATTTGATATCTGGTATGCGCCAATCAATGCAGATGGAACAACAGGCGAAGCTGTGAATGCAGGTGCAACGATTAATACAGCAGCTGATGAACAGGCTCCATTTTATCACAGCAAAAGCAGCACACTTGTTTTTTCAAATAATGGAAGGCAGGGAATGGGTGGTTATGATTTATTCATGGCGAAAGGTTGGGAAACGGCGTGGACAACTCCGGAAAATATGGGACACCCTGTGAATTCTGTAAGAGATGATATTTATTTTTCTGCATCGGAAAAAACAGCCTTGTTAAGTGCTGCAGTCTTCAGTTCAGATCGTGGATCTTCCTGCTGTTTGGAAACCTACCTGGTATCAAAAGATCCCAAGAAAAAAATTATCAAAGGAACTGTACGTGATGGAAAAGATAACCAACCTGTTTCCAATGCAACATTGGTATGGAAAGATGCTGCAGGAAAAACAGGAACCGTTGTTACAGATGCAAATGGTCAATACAGTTTTGAAATAGAAGAAACAGTTGAAAGAAATATTACGGCTACAAAGCAACGTTATAAGGAAAAAACAACTGCTGTTACTATTACCGGAACAGATGAATCGGATTGGTCTACAGATAAATTTACAAACAAGGATATTGTGCTGGAACGTAAAATCATCTTAACACCTGAAACAGTTGTAACGGTGTACTTTGATTTTGACAAGAGCAACCTGAAACCGGATGCTGCAGCTAAACTGGATTCCATTTATGATATTCTTCTTGTCAACCCGGGTGCTGCTGTACAGATCAGCGGTTATACCGATGGTTTGGGAACAGTTGAATACAACAAGATCTTATCTGACAAGCGTGCCAAAGCCTGTGCCGAATACCTGATGGCAAAAGGACTTGATACGGCACGTATCAGTTTTGAATCATTTGGTGAATGTTGCCCGCTGGAGATGGAGATCATCAACGGAAGAGATAACGAAGATGGCCGTGCAAAGAACAGAAGAGGATTGATCAATATCAGCTATCCGCCAAAAGAAGAACAATAACCTCTGCAATCTCAAACATAACAGAAGGCGTTCATCTTGATGAACGTCTTCTTTGTTTTATTGATCTTATTAAAACTCAGCCTGCCATATCCTGTGCAGCAGCCACTTCATCTTCCATAATTTTTTCCTGCTGATTTAATTCTTCCGGCTGAAGAGCTGTTTGCTGTTTACGCAGCATGTTAAACCCAATTACAGAAAGCATACATACTCCGCCAACTACCCACCATAAAACAGTAAAGCCTGATTTATCTGCAATCCTTGCTCCGAACATGGGCCCAAAAGTTTGTGCAGCCGACCATGCCATTGTATATAAAGCAGCATATTGTCCACGGTTACTGTGATTGCTTCTGTTGATCCAGAAAGTATTCATGAAAGGCATAGCCAGCATTTCTGCAACAGTAATGATCAATATAACAACCATGGCCATGAGATGATTGATGTTGAAAAAATTCAGCAAGAGGTAAGAGATGCCAGTAAGAAACACGCCCATCACAACAAAGAGCAGAGGCGTTTTTCTTTTCTCCAAACGATAGACCAGCGCCATTTCAGTAAACACAATGAACAACCCGTTTGCCGCCATGAGAAAGCCAATAAACGGTTCTGAAAAATCCCGTTCCTTTTTAAAGTAAACAGAAAGATTGGTAAACAGCTGAAAGAAACCGGAGGCAAATAAAAACGAACAGACAATAAACCATAAATACACTTTGTCTTTGTAAGCAGAAAGAATTTTTATACTTACTGCAGCAACCGTTTCTTTTTTTATTTCCTGTGCAGGTGGCTTCAGTAAACGGTAAAGAAGGAATGCTGCTGCAAGATTAGTGATGCCATCAATCCAGAACAGCAGTTCATAGTTGATGTGTGCAATCAATCCGCCGAGGCCGCTGCCGATGGCCCATCCTAAATTAATAGCCAGCCTGTTGAGAGAATAAGATCTTGTTCTGTTTTCTTCATTACTGTAAAAAGCAATCGCTGTTGAGTTGGCAGGACGGAAAGCTTCATTTACAAAACTCAGGATGAATGTAAAAATGCAGATGAGCGGATAGCTTTTCATTTGCCCGAGTACCATGAATAGCAAACCACCGCCAATCAAAGTGATGAGCTGAATTTTATAAAAACCAATTTTATCAGTGAGTCTTCCGCCAATATATGCTCCGGTAAAAGCACCTGCACCAAACAACCCAAATACAAACCCTGCCTGGCTGAGTGAATAACCCATTGCAGGACTGGTGAGATATAAACTCAGGAATGGGATTACCATGGTTCCGCTTCTGTTCACCAGCATGATCCATGATAGTAACCAGGTTTGTTTCGACAAACCGGTATAGGACTGTTTATAAGAATTGAATGTTTTTGAAAGCATAGCAGGAGAACAAAAGTATTATTATTCGACAAGAAAGGAAAGACTTCGATTATATTGTATGTTAAAGAGGATCGAGTAAATTGCTGTGGATTGAAAATACGTAATAGTTAATAGGATGTATTGACTATGACACAGTTCAGAAAGAAAAGAAATTTGAAGTCGCAAAATGCGACATCAAAATAATAGTTTGCAAAGATTAAATGAAAAGCTTAGAAATATACTGGGCGAGTATTGAATACAGGTACAACAAGACATCTCCTCAAAGTGGGAAATTGACTGGTGGGCTAGTCTATGGATTTGTGAAGGCTTTTGATGCAGAAGAAGCATTGGATAAGTTTACAAGTGAATTAAAAAGCATGCATATGGATACGAAATGGGTAGAATTTATTTCGCCTTATGATACAAACTTGGAGTGGGAAACAAAAGAACAAAAGCAAAAATTTCTTCAACTTTATAAAGAAGCCGAATCAGTGAATGAAGTTTTATTCGATGATTTTTATGCCTATGAAAGCGAAGAATAATCGGAAAGCTTGAGGTCACAATTTGTGACCTCAAAAGAGAATATGAAATACGTAAACAAAAAAACGCCGTTCAGTTTAATGAACGGCGTTTTTTTTATTTTATCAGTTTCTTTACTGCTTCACCTCAGTCGTAACTTTCGGTACTTCTTTTGTCCAGGCACCAATATCCATCTTCCGTGGAGTAGGATAAATTTCATCTAATGTATTTCCATCATACAGTCTTCCGTTTTTCACTACATAACGAATAGTGTTTGTGTTACGGATATTCGCCAGCGGATTTGCATCCATAATCACAATATCAGCAAGCTTTCCGCTTTCTATACTTCCCAGTTCTTTATCTAATCCCAATGCAGTTGCACCAAGTATGGTTGAAGTACGCAGCATATTGATCGGGCTCATACCTCCACTGCCAACACTCCACATTTCCCAATGATAACCGAGACCCTGTAACTGACCATGACTGCCAATACCGGCAAGGCCACCTTGTGACACCACACCGTTTACAGTTTGTGCATGTTTGGGAAACACATGATCTTCGGGTGCAAACCATCCACCCAAACCACCTGCACGTCTGCGTGCTTTTGCATTCAACTCTTCATAAGGAGTAAAGCGGTTGAGCTTTGGATCATGTAACGGACTCTCTGTTGTATAATAAAAATTCTCAGCCCATGGCCCGCCATATGAAACGAGTAAGGTTGGCGTATATGCAATTTTACTTTCTGCAATGGTTTTGGTTAAGTCATTGTACAATGGGAAAACAGGAATAGCATGTTCATGACCGGGATAACCATCAAACAATTGTGTCATGTTGAGTTTGAAATCCAAACCACCTTCTGTAGTTGGCATCAGCTTTTGTTCTTTTGCTGCCATGATCACCCACTGGCGCATTTGCCTGTTACCAACGAGATACATTTTAATATACTGAGTGTTGTAATACTTGCTGTATTGCTTCAACACATTTCGTGTTTGATCCAGGTCTTTTAAATTATACATCCAGAAACCAACACCGGGGCCGGTGCTGTAAATACGTGGACCGGGTACCTGCCCTGCATCAACCATATCACCCCATGTTAATACATCTGTAGTTGCAGTTTGCGGATCTCTTGTGGTAGTAACTCCATATGCAAGATTGGCGGCATATATCCAGGAAGTGTTTTTATGCAATCCCCAGTAGGTCCACATATGCGAATGAGTATCTACAAATCCCGGTGTGATAGTTTTACCTGTACAATCAATTTCTTTTGTTCCGGCAGGAGGACTCAGTGTTCCCGTTTTGCCCACTGCTTTGATCCGGTTATTAACAATCAGCACATCGCCATTTTCAATTACCTCTTCTCCTTTCATGGTAATGATCCTTGCATTCTTTAATAAGATGCTGCCAATTGGCATATCTTTTTGATAATACACTTTCACCTGCGTTTCATCAGGCGAATATTTTTCTGCTTTCTTCTTTGCTTCCAGTGCAAGCTTTTCCCTGTTTGCTCTTGCCGTATCAACTTTTAAAATTGCTGCAAGTGAATCTGCACTTTTCTTTGCAAGCGAATCTGCAACACGTTTTGCATCCGGTCCCAAAGCAATCAATGCTTTCACACTATCGGCCAATCTTTTTGCTTCTGTCTTTTTAGCTGCTTTCACAGAGTCTTCAACAAACTTTGCCCGTTCAGTATCATATACCCAATGACCATTGCCTAAACTCCAGTGAATTTTTTTTCCGTTTGCTTCCCATGCAGGAAACTCACCGCCAATCTCCGTTAACTGTTTAGAAGGAAATGCACTGAATGCAGGATCGGCTACATTAATGTTGGGTATTTTACCTGCATCAGGAATGGTAACAACATAGACATTGTTGTTTACCTGTGCAATGGCCTGGTTTCCTGTTGGAGCCATTAATATGGTGCCGGCAGGTGTTGGTAAGTTTTGCGGTTCACGGTTTCCTGCACTCTCAGGTAACATGCAGTTATTAACCGGGTCCATATTCATTATTGGTTTACCCATTACATACTTTACAGTATTGGCAACCTGTTCTCCATTATTTGTTTGATGATGATCTGCATCTTCAACAGCACCATAGGTTGTAATACCAGTAATACGTGCATGTGTTTTTTGATCGCTGCCATCCCAGCGAATTGAAACCAATGCTCCACCGCCTGTATTGAGATAAATACGGTTGGTATCTTTTGTAAAATGAATATTTCCATAATTAGCAGCAAGCAAATCAACTTTTGTTACGTTGCTGCCATTGGGATTCATCCAAACAAGATCTGCTTCATTGCCACTGTAAAAAGGATTTTCTGCATCTTTAAATAAGCGTTTTGGTCCACGAAAAAATGCAATGCGGTTATTGTAGCTCCAAACAGGCTGCATATAAAAGGCAGCTTCGCTTGTAAGTTTATTAATGGAAGGCTTTGTACCTAATACTGCTTTATAAATATTACCACCATCGGTTTCACTCCATGTAACAAAGACCAATTGATTTCCATCCGGGCTCCATGATGGCATAGCTTCAGTAAAATTAAAATTAGTTACACGTTTCGGAGCACCGTTAGGATAATCCATTACATATAACCTGTTCAGCACAGTAAATGCCAGTTTTTTCCCATCAGGACTTGGAACGCCATCACGAATTTGTGTTGCCAGTGCTGCGCTGGTATCTTTCACGGCATAATTAAAATAAAGCCGTGGCCCCATTTCAAGATTTACATCTGCATCAAAAACTATTTCTGTTGCCTTGCTTCCATCAACAGGAAGTTTCCAGAGCTTACCGCCGTAACTGGCAATTAAAAATTTACTGTCTGGTGTAAAACTCATACCGGGCAATACACCTTGCGGTGCAATACTTTCCTGTTCATCTCTCTGCACAGGATAGGCCAGCCATTTTTCATCACCGGTTTTTATATTACGTAAAATCAAACCTGTTTTATCTTCATACCTGCTTCCATAAGCCAGCCACTGCCCGTCTTTGCTGAGTGTTGGTGTGAAGGAAGAACCATACCTGCTTGCAATTACATTCACGGTTCCTTTTTCACGGTCGTATGTACCGATTTGATATTGCGGAAGCAATGCATTATAATTCCATGAACCAATGCGCTGACTGTAATAAACTGTTCTTCCATCTGCACTTACAAAAGGGTCTATCATTTTCAGGTTGGGAGGAAGTTCTCCCAATTGAATACCACCACCGCCATCTTTATGATACATCCAGAGTTTAGCAATACGCCGACCCTTGCTTGCAATGATATAATTACCATCGGGAGTCCATACTGCTCCCGGAAAATCTTCTGTGCGGTCTTTGGTTAATTGAATAGTATCCTGTTTTTCCATATCAATGTACCAGATATTATCACTGCCGCTTCTGTCGCTGGTAAACAGGATCTTTTTTCCATCGGGGCTGAAACGTGGATGTGTTTCATAAGCAATGCCTTTGGTTACCTGTGTTGCTTTTCCACCGGTAATGGGAATGGTATAAATATCACCCATCAAATCAAATGCAATGGTATTTCCATCCGGGCTAATATCCACACTCATCCAGGTTCCTTCTTTGGTATTGAATTTTATCTGCCGCTCGGGTTTAAGCGGAAGGCTGGTGAATGGGGTATAAACCATCGTGTCTTTTTTAACACTGTCAGCAAAATTAATTTGCTGTGCTGTTACCGGGGAAAGTGCCAGTAATAATAAAGCAATGAAAATGGATTTCATCATAATGCAGTTTTTTTGAAAATTAATAAAACAGTTGAGTTTTTTTCAGGAATTAATATAAAATATTACAAAAGGTAATCGTGCAAATAAAGCTGTTTACTTTTTTACATCATCTGTTTTGTATATCATTGAACAGAATATGCCGGCCCAAACAATGCCCTGCCACTTCTTGTTCCACTGTGTTTTCCTTCATCAATTGCCAGTTGCCCGTTTACCAAAACAAAAAGAAACCCTTTTGAAAACTGGTGAGGGTTTTCAAAGGTTGCTTTATCTGTTACTTCTGCTTCATTGAACACAACAATATCGGCAGCCATTCCTTCCCTGATCAATCCACGATCTTTCAACTGAAATTTCTGTGCAGCTAAAGAAGTCATTCTTCTTATAGCTTCTTCCAGCGAAATAATCTGCTGTTCACGCACATATCTGCCAAGCACTCTTGCATTGGTTCCATAAGTGCGTGGGTGCGGCATGCCTCTGCCTGTGCTAACACCTCCATCAGCTCCAACCATATTGAATGGATATTTCATAAAAGCCTGTACATCTTTTTCACTCATGCTGTGATATACCATCTGTGCACCGCCTGCCAGCATCAGGTCAAGTATTGTTTCAGCTTCTTCTTTTACTTTTGGTTTTCTTCCTTTGATGATATTGATTTCTGAAATACTTTTTCCATTCAAAGTACTGTCGGCTGCATGATTGGCCACTACTGCAAAGCTGTAATTTTTATACTTGTATCTTTTTAACTGTGTAAGCATTTCGTCAATCATCTGCTGATGAAGCACAGGATCATTGATTCTTTTTTTAAGCGAATCTGTTCCACCTGCCAATGCCCAATCGGGTAAGCGTACACCAAGGTTCGTGCTGCTGGCTGTATATGGATACTGATCGATGGTTACATCATATCCTTCTTTTCTTGCAGATTGAATGAGTGATAAGGTTTCTCCTGATCTTCCCCAATTAGCAGGACCACTTAATTTAAAATGTGAAATCTGTACAGGGATATTTGCAGCCTTACCAATATTAATGGCTTCGTTAATTGCACCCACAACACCGTTTTCTTCATTGCGGATATGTGATGCATAAATGCCGTAAAACTTTGCGGTTTCTTTTGCCAGTCCAATTACTTCATCTGTATTACTGTACATACCGGGCAAATAAATCAACCCCGTTGAAAGACCAACGGCACCGTCTTTCATTGCTTTGGCAATCAGCTTTTCCATTTGTAATTGTTCTGTTGCAGTTGCAAACCTGTTATCCAAACCCATTACCTGGCGGCGGATAGTATTATGACCAATCAAAGAAGCAACATTAATAGAAGTATGTATACTGTCGATCCTTGTGAAGAATTGATGCAGATCATCAGCGGAGCCACCACAATTACCGGTGATAACAGTTGTAACACCATCATAGATATAATTATCAGCTGTAGGTCTTTCAAAGATGCCACTTTCAATATGTCCGTGAACATCAATAAATCCAGGTGCAACAATCAAACCTTTTGCATCAATAACTTTTGTTGCAGATCCGGTGATCTGTTTTTGAATCAATACAATTTTTCCATCTTTCACAGCAACATCTGCATAGTACCAGCTGTTACCACTGCCATCAATGATCTTTCCGTTACGGATAATAACATCATAAGGAGTTTGTGAAAAACACAGAACGGGTATAAGCAGCAGCAGAAGAATTGATTTCATTGTTTTGGTTGTTTGTCAGTGAATATATTGTATCCAAAATTGTAAAGTCATCAGCCCAGTTCTGTTGCAGGGTCCCAGAAGCGTTTTTCAAAATCAACAACTGTATCATCTTTTACTTTCACACCATCTTTTTCCAGCAGCTCCTGCATTTGTGTGGGAGTATCGAAATGCATTTTACCGGTAAGCATTCCATTGCGGTTAACGACTCTTTGTGCCGGAACTTTTGGTTTTACTTTCCCTGCTCCATTCATGGCCCATCCAACCATGCGTGCAGATAATTTTGTGCCGAGATAAACGGCGATTGCACCATACGATGTTACACGGCCCTTTGGAATTTGCCTCACCACATCATACACATCTTCAAAGAAAGTATATTCTTTTGGTTTGCCCGGTTCAGACTTCGCCTTCGGTAAAGCTTTGCTGACCGAGAGAAGTTTTGGAGATTCTTTTGGCTTCATTGTTTCGTTCTTTCAGCAACAAGATACGACGTGGCTCCGAAACATTTTCATATGCAAAGGGACAATGTCTGCAACCCAGTCCGCAGCAATAGCCCCGGTCTTCATGATATTTTTCCGTGAGGACCATATTGTCATCCTCATCATAATAAAAATCAATTCCCTCTGCAAGTTTGTTCATTGCTTTAAAAATACTGTATAATGATTAACCACCCAGTTTGGTTTTTGTTGAAAGAATAAGAAGATTTATTCCCTTTCTGTATCAAACACCCATTGTTTCAGCAGGGCATCGGTTGCTGCAGGTAATTCCTGTTCAGGTAAGGAAAAGCAGAGATAATGAATGCGGTTGCTTTGTGCAATATCCAATCCTTCGTAATGTGTTTTAATCTTCAGCTCATCATTCAATTCTGTTTGATTGTAGAGATGACCAATATCTGTATGTACCGGTAAGCTGTACAATGCAATCACCTGTTTGGTGAATTGATACAAAACCGGCGAGTCTGTTTTTAAATGAATCAATCCGCTGGGTTTTAAAAACTGTTGGTACAAACGCAGAAACTTTGGATGAGTTAAACGTTTTTTATGTTTGGATGCACGCAGCTGGGGATCAGGAAAAGTAATCCAGATTTCACTCACTTCATCTTTGCCAAAATATTCTGCAATCCGGTCAATCTGTGAACGGAGAAAAGCAACATTGCTTAAGTTTTCTTTTAAAGCTGTTTTTGCTCCAACCCAGATGCGGTTCCCTTTTAAATCAACCCCCAGGAAATTCCGTTGCGGATGTAAACGGCCAAGCCCAACCGCATATTCACCTTTGCCGCAGGCAAGCTCTAAGGTAACGGTATGATTGTTTTTAAAAAACACATTCCAGTTACCCGGCATTTGTTGCGGGTATTGTAATACGTTAGGAAAGGTTTCAATTTCAGAAAAGCGGATGAGTTTCTTTTGGCCCATAAAGCGGCAAAGTTAACGGCTCATTTTGTTTTGCAGGCGAAAGCTGCAAAAAACAAATGGGTGTTTGCTTTTAATTGCAATAAAAACAAATTATATTTAAACATAATCCTCTCCCTTCGGGAATCTTCTAACCAACTTTCGCCTTTCGCTTTATTTCTTAAACTGTAAAACCAACTAACTATGCCCAAAGTAATAATACTTGGAGGAGGCGTGGCAGGGATGAGTGCCGCTCATGAACTGATTGAAAGAGGATTTGAAGTGGAAGTGTATGACAGGCATAAAGTATATGCCGGAGGAAAAGCAAGAAGTGTACATATTAAAGAGCCTCCGGCAGAAAAGAATGAACCCTTACCTGGCGAACATGGCTTTCGTTTTTTCCCCGGTTTTTACAAGCATGTGATCGATACGATGAAACGGATTCCGTATAAAAAAAGCGACGGAACAGAAGTAATGGTTTCCGACAATCTTACTGCAACTGAAAGGGTGCTGATGGCAAGGAATGGCAAACCGTCCATTACAACGATTGTGAATTTTCCGCATACATTGAGCGATATCAAAACTTTGCTGAACTCAATGCATGCGGATACAGGCTTGACCGAAGAAGAAAAACATTTCTTTGCCGGGAAGGTATGGCAACTGATGACTTCCTGTTATGAACGAAGAGCTAATGATTATGAAAAGATCAGCTGGTGGGATTACCTCGAAGCAGATCGTTTTTCAGATAACTACCGTGCACTGCTGGTGCAGGGATTAACAAGGACACTCGTTGCAGCCAATGCAAAATTTGCCAGCACGAAAACAGGCGGTGATATTTTCCTGCAGCTTATTTTTAATATGACCAACCCGAATGTACATACTGACCGTGTATTAAATGGTCCTACCAATTCAGTATGGATACATCCCTGGTATGATTATTTAACATCAAAGGGAGTGAAATACTTCAGACACTATGAAGTAACAGGAATTGAAATGACGGGTCGGAAAATATCCGGTGCAAAAATTTTAGATAAGAATACCAACACTACCATCACTGCTACGGGTGATTATTATCTGCTTGCAGTGCCGGTTGAAAAAGCAGCGGTCTTAATTACAAAAGATATGCTGGCTGTTGATGCAACATTACAGGGCATTATCGATTTAGCGCCAAGTGTTGCCTGGATGAATGGTGTGCAGTATTATTTACCGGAAGAAACAACTCTTGTTGATGGTCATACAATTTATTCTGATTCGCCCTGGGCAGTTACTTCTATTTCACAGTTGCAGTTCTGGAAAGATTATGATATCAGAACAAAGGGAGATGGAAAGATTCGGACCATTTTATCAGTTGATGTTTCTGATTGGGATACGAAGGGGTCAAACGGATTAACAGCAAAAGAATGCACACATGAACAGTTGAAAGATGAAATCTGGAAACAGATAACCGATAGCCTCAATGTAAATGGCAAACAGGTATTACCCAAAGAAACACCAGCTTTGTGGCATATTGATGGAGATATCAAAGCTGTTCCGGGAACAGGTATAAGAGAAAGAAACGAAGAGCCGCTGCTGGTGAATACGGTTAACTCATGGAATTTACGGCCAGATGCATATACTGAAATATCCAATCTTTTCCTGGCCTCCGATTATGTAAAAACATTTACCGACTTAGCTACAATGGAAGGGGCAAATGAAGCAGCACGCAGGGCAGTTAACTCAATTATTGATGCAGCCAAAGTGAACGCACCGATGTGTGAAATCTGGAAACTGCACGAGCCGGATATACTGGCGGGTTTCAGAAAGCATGATCTCAAAAGATACCAGGAAGGATTGAAATGGGAAATGTATGAGCCCTGGTGGATGAAAATTATTTTAATGATTGTGTCATTCTTTAAAAAGTTATTTGGGAAATAAGGGTAAAAGAAAACCAATCTGCTTTTCAACTTTAAAACCAACGCTTATGCCTTTTGTTAATATGCAGGATTATACATTGCTCGATCATCTCTTGTTTGGAATTGGTTGTTTTTTATGGGTGATTGTTTATATTCTTGTGCTCATCAATATCCGCAAGTTTAAGTTTGTAGAAATCCCGATGATTGCAGTAACGGTCAATTTTGCATGGGAAACATTGTGGAGCTGGACCTTTGTTTCCAATATGGGCATGCTGTATGTGTGGGGTTACCGCAGCTGGTTTTTTCTTGATTGCTTTATTGTGTTTTATACATTGAAATACGGGTACAAACAATTGCAGTTAAATGTTTCACCAACTGCTTCACGAATTGCCTTTGCTGCATTCTGGGTTGCCTGGCTGGTGATCTTATATTTCTTCAGTGTTAAGTTTGACGTTCCTCAAAGCGGAATGGGTGGTTACGGCGGTTACTGGTGTAACCTCATTATGTCGTCTGTTTATATAACACTTCTTTTGCGTACAAAAAACCTGGAATACTTTTCTGTTTCCGGTGCATGGCTGAAAGGGTTGGGAACGTTTCTGGTAACACTGTTTTGTATCAATCATGCACAATGGAAAGGGGAATGGTTTTTATACAGTCTTGGAATTGCAACTGCTCTTTTAGATGCTGTTTATATCTGTACACTTTACTGGTTAAAGAAAAAACAAACTGCCAATGTCAGCATGGGGTAATTTTATCGAAAGCATTTTTGGTTTTGATCTGCTTGAAGCACAGGAGCGGCGCAAGCGACGTATGACTATTGAACTGTCTTTATGGATTGTTATAGGAGGCACCATGTATAGCATGGTGTATGTTTATTTAGGTTATCCGGCTTCAATAACTGTTTCTGTTATTTCTATTGTTGCAACGATTCTGAATATTCTCGTCTTTTACTTTTTTAAAAACTATAAACTTTTCAAAATAACTCAGCTGGTTATTCTCGTATTCTTTGGTTTTCTCGATCATGTAATACTTGGAGGATTTGTAGATGGAAGCGGAGTTGGTTTATGTGCCATACTTGCTGCAATGGGCGCATTGATCTTTACTGATGTGCGGACAGCCAGGTTCTTTTTTCTTCTTTTTGTCATTGGTGTCATAGGCGTTGGTATTTGGGAGTTCACAATTATTGACCAGCCCTTTCGGATGCCCAGGAAACTGAGTCTCACTTTTTTTATCCTGAATTTTATTTTTATTGGGGCCATTGTTTACTTTATTGTTGAAAGCGCATTCATTAAATCAAATGCATTCCAGGAGCAGTTAGAAAAAGAGAAAGCAAAAACAGAATCATTGCTGTTGAATATTCTGCCCAGCGAAATAGCGATTGAATTAAAAAACTCCGGCTGGACAAAAGCAAGGGGCTATGCATCGGCAACAGTTGTTTTTTCAGATATTATCGGCTTTTCTTCTACTGCCCGCTATCTTACTCCCGGTAAACTGGTGGAAGAATTGGGTTTATACTTTGGCGCATTTGATGATATTATGGAGAAGTATGGGTTAGAAAAAATAAAAACAATCGGGGATGCGTATATGTTTGTTGGTGGTATCCCAACTGAATCAAATACACATGCACACGATGCAGTAAGGGCAGCACTGGAAATGCAGAAAGAAGTAGAACGAATCAAGAGCAGCGGACAGATTTCTTTTCCTTTTACACTCAGAGTGGGCATTCATTCAGGGCCGATTGTTGCAGGAGTTGTTGGAAAGAAAAAATTTGTGTATGATGTGTGGGGGGAAACGGTAAACATTGCTGCACGTATGGAACAAAAAGGAGAAGCAGGGCGGGTGAATATTTCTGAATCAACATACTACCTTGTTCAGAATGAGTTTGCATGTATACCCAGAGGAAAAATTTCTGCCAAGAATGTTGGTGACATGGATATGTATTTTGCCGAAGAGAAGAAACCGGTTAATCCCTTGCTGTAACCATTTTCTCATTCAGCAAACGCAAACGCTGACAGAGAATTTTAATAAATCCCCTTGCTATTTCAGGTCTTGCTTCCAGCAATTCATAAAAGGGCTCCTGATCAAGTTTAAACAGGAAGCAATCCGTGTGGCAGGTTGCAGAAGCCGATCTTGTTTCTGAATCAAGCAAAGATAATTCACCAAACACTTCTTTTTCTTTCAGTATAGCCAGTATTGAATTTCCTTTATGAATTTTTACCTCACCTTTGTAGATCACATACATTGAATCACCAATATCGCCTTCGTTAAAAACAGGAGTCCCCTGTTCATATTCTATTTCTTCCAGCAAAGGAGCCAGTTCTGATAAAATCGTTTCAGGTGTTTCATTGAACAGACTGAGCGATTTCAGGATCAATACTTTTTCAAACAATAATAGTTTATCAGTGGATGGGTTCATATTATTTTAGTTTCAGGTTCTGCAACTGCATAAGCAGCAGTTTCTCTCAGTAAAATATTTTCTGACTGAAGGTACCGATGAATCAGTTCCCTGTCAATTTTTAATGAACCATGCTTTGTTGTATGCAGGGAACAGGCTTTTGTCCAGTGATTAAAAAAAGCGTTCTCTTCATTCAGTACACGGGCGATCACTTTTTGTATATCAGCAAAAGCAGATTCGGGAATCAGTTTTTTTAACGCAGAACAGCGAAAGGAAAGATCAGCATCTTCAAAAGCTGAATTGAAAGTAGAAGCATATTCTTTTTTAATGGTTACTTCAATCAGTTCAAGTGCATTGGCTGCCAGCTCTTTTTTATTTAAGTATAATGCTTTTTTAATTTTATCTACCTGTTCCTTATTTGAATAAAATGAAAACAGGTTAAGCAGGGTCTCCCGTATGTCAAACAGTTCAAGCTGAAGTGAATCATACATAAACACTTTGATTTCATGTGTTGCCCGGGAGCGGTTTAACATGAATAAAATTTCTACTGCCCGTTGTAAATGCGCATGTGTAACAGCATCAATCAGGCTGCTGTTTTTTTCAGCAACATGAAAATCTGATCTGTTCAATGCTTTAATAATTGTATAACTTTCTGAAGGGAATGGGTGAAATAGTTCAAGCAGGAATTGCTGTGAATGCCTGCCTCCAATTCTTCCGCAGGTAAGAATAAGTCTTTCCTTTTGTTTTTGATTGATTATTTGACCGAACAACAATTCTTTTATTGCAGTAAGACTTTTATCCCCGGTTTTTACAAATGCTTCGGTTACTTCTTTTTCATGTGCAGGAAAGAGTTTAGCTAAGTGCAGAATGGTTTTGTTGCTGGTGTTGATACCAATGGATTGAATTGCTGCTTTCTGTACTTCAATAGTTGAGTCATCAAGCAGGTGTTCAAAGTCTTTCTCAAAAGCAGGGCCTCCTATTTCAGTAACAGAACGAATGGCTGATATTCGTTGTGAAGGTTCATTTGATAATAACAGCTGTTTTAACAGATCAACTGCCGACCGGCGTTCCGTTTCTGTTTTACCATATTGTATAATGCTTATCAGAGCTGCCTGTTGTAACAGTAAATCAGGTGAGGAAAGAAAGGGTAAAACAAAAGCATAATCAAAATTAACTGAACAAAAAACCCGCAGGGCTTTTGCCCGCACAGCTGAATTGCTGCTGTTACTGATAAGATCTGCAACTTCACCGGCAATTGCTGTTACCTGCTTTCGCTCCACAATATCTAATGCTGCTATACAAACAGTTGTGGAAGGATGTTTCAGTGCAGTGGCTACCAACTGATCATTAATTTTGCCTTTATCATCATCCAGCATTTTAAGCAGGTATAAAACTTCAAGCTCTGTTCCGTTGTGGATCTTCTCAGCTATGCGGTCAAGTGTTTGTTTGTCGTTAACGTTAAATTCTTCCCTGGTAAAATATCTGCTGCTGATTGTTTGTATTAATGTTTTTAAATACTGTTTCTGAATCAGGAATACATAAACAGCCCAGATGACAGAAAGGCTAATGATGATATAACAGATTATAACCAGTTGATACAAATTCCATTTATAAAGAAAGTACAGGAGCACCCCGATAAATAAATATGCAAAGGGATCCATGATACCTTTTACAATATTATGTGCCCTTAACCGTTCAGGTGTGGAAAGTGGTTGAAGTATTGTCAGTAACACGGGTGAATTAATAGATGCTCTTAATGCATCAACAAGGATTGCTGTTACGCCGAATACATACAGGATCAGTTTACTGTCCTGGTTGTATGTGAAGGCAATTAATACAATTACATTTAGTATAAAAACAGCAATGGGAGTAATAAGTAAAGCGTTTCTGTTTCCTATGCCAGCTACAATTCTGCTGGTAAAACCAAGTTTAAAAATCCATGCAACCAACCTTGCAGAACCCATGAACAATGCAATAAATGCAGCAAACGAAACATCGGACGTGTACCTGTCTGATTCTTTTATTTCTGCATAAAACGCATATTCAATTAATACAAATCCGGCAAATGCAATCATAGAAAGAATGGCCGTACGCATGATCAGCTTGTTCCCGGTGATGTTGCGCAGCATAGCCGACAGTCCTGCTGTTTGATGCTGTTTTATTTTATGTGTGTGTGCAGTAATTTTTGAA
The DNA here is from genome assembly GCA_964580775.1 of uncultured Chitinophagaceae bacterium. Taxonomy (GTDB): domain Bacteria; phylum Bacteroidota; class Bacteroidia; order Chitinophagales; family Chitinophagaceae; genus Lacibacter. The sequence continues at coordinate 21,386 of CAZOLW010000013.1, forward strand.
AGATCTGCTGATTGAAAAATACTGCGGATAAAAAACAATGAAAACAGCATCCCGAAAAATCCTGCAAGTAACAGGTTTTGTGTGCCGATAAAAGGAATCACCAGCAGGGCAATGGTGTAACCAAGGAACTTTGCAGGAATATCACCCGAGCTGATTACCCCAAACAGCCTTTTGCTTTGTCTTACATCATACAGCTGTGCAGCAAGCCCCCAAAATTCAAGGTTATTGATGAGGTATAATACATTAAACCAGGCGAGCATGATATAGTAAAACCAATCACCGGAAAATACAAATTCACCGATCCAGAAGAAGAGCATACTTGCTGCCATAATCAGTGTCATCACAACACTCAACTTCCGTAAGCTCAGTTTGTGTTCAAGTTTATTACAGACTATACCGGCAATCCATAAAAGGAAAGCGGATATAATAAAAACGTAAGCCAGTTCAGAAATGGGAAATTTTTCGAGGAACTGTGAAATGGCTGCTGTAAAGAATAAAGCAATACCTGCTCCCTGGGAAAACTGAAGTGAAAAGAGTTTTTGCACCAATGGCCATTCTCCGGGATGTATATTTAACAGCTTTAAAAATCGTAACGACGGATTCATTTGTTGTTGTTTAGCTAACGGCGCAGCAGGTCGCTTTTCTTTAATTTTTCATAGTGCAGGCTTTTAACAGATCCTCGCAATTGTTGCGAAGACTTTGTGCAGTATTCATGGGATTCAAAAAAACGGAGTTGTAATTCTTCAAAGGCTTTTTGATTGCTTACAATGCCATAAGATATAAATTCTGTTTGTAAAGTCTTGCTGATTTTTTGAAAATCATTTCTGCCAAGGTAATCCAGATCGGCATCAGCTATGATTTGTTCCAGTAAATTGTGCGGCTTTTGTGGAATCCTTGTAGCTTCAATCATGTCGCAGATTTTTTTAATACGGGCTTCAGAAAAACCAAAAAAGGGAAGCTCTCTCTTTGCCTTATTACAGCTTTCTGTTTCATGATCTTTATATGTAATTAAAAAACCGGAGTCATGATAGAGTGCCGAAACCTTTAGCAGGAGCAGGTCCTCTTCCTGACTGACTCCCTCCCGTTTTGCAATTGCTAAGGATTGTTTTACCACATCAATTGTATGATGAACTCCATGGTAGCTCAGATTTTCAGGCAGCAATGTTTCTAATTCTGATAAGACTTTATCAGAAATGAGTTGAACCGTTTCAATGGTCATAGCAAAATTTGTCCCTTAATGTACAAACTCAAAATGGTATTCTATAATGATAAAAGAGAAGCACGGGCAAAAAAAAGCCCTTTGTATAAACAAAAGGCAATCGTAAAAATAAGCATGAGAAAAAGCTGTAGGGGGAGGGATCGAACCTCCACGGAGCAGTTAGTTGTAGCACAAAGTTCAGTGGTCGACCCTGGTCGGTTGATTATTGCTAATCAACCGGCTCTATGCTATATTTATCCTGTTACCTCCACCCCCGAGACAAGAGGGTATGTCTGCCAAGATTTCATCACCCCACAAAGTTTAAAGAACTTGAAAAGCTGTAGAGGGAGGGATCGAACCTCCACGGAGCAGTTAGTTGTAGCACAAAGTTCGGTGGTCGACCCCGGTCGGCTGCTTATTGCTAAACAACCGGCTCTATGCTATATTTATCCTGTTATCTCCACCCCCGAGACGAGAGGGCATGTCTGCCAAAAATTTCATCACTCCACAGTATGTTGTTCAAAGAACGATTACAGTGTAAAAGTAGGGTGATTATAGTAATCATTGCAAATTTTCGAATGATTATTTTGAAACTTTTGATTATCTTTAATTAATCTTAGTATTATTGAATAACTATCAAAATCATTGTCAAATATGCCAGCTAAATTGAATCTTGACAAATTAGACCTTCAAATCATTTCCGAAATGATGGAAGATGCCCAGATTTCTTATGCAGAACTGGGTAAAAAGCTCTTTGTTTCAGGCGGAACAATCCATGTACGTATTAAGAAACTGCAGGAGCATGGAATTGTAAAAGGCACAAAACTAAATGTAGACCTTAAAACGCTGGGTTATGATATTACAGCTTTTGTAGGTGTGTATCTTGAAAAGAGTTCATTGTATGATAATGTTGCAAAGGACCTGCAGAATATCCCGGAGATAATAAGGCTTAATTATACAACCGGCAACTACAGTATGTTTATTGAAGTAGTTTGTAAAGACATTACCCAACTACGTTATGTACTGCATGATGCCCTGCAGAAAATTAAAGGAATTGAACGGACAGAAACATTTATTTCACTCGATGAAAGTTTTAACCGTAATGTGCAGGTAGTGCAGAATGCATCCTGATGCATTTAATGAAATAAAAACTATTGTACATTAGCGGCAACCGCATATACATTTACGTATGAATTTAGATATTGTTTTTGAGGTGATGAGAAAACGCTGGAAGCAATCATTGATTATTGTTTTCATTGCATCTGTTTTTACAGGAGCTTTTCTTATTTTACAAAAGCCTTACTTCAAAAGCACAGCTGTTTTTACTGCTGCCAATCCAAACCTGGGCGACCGTTCAAACATTTACCGTACAGAATTCTGGGAACAGTATTTTTATTACGGAGGTGAGTTTGATAATGACCGGCTAATGGCCATAGCAAAATCAGAAGAAATGTGCAGGTTTATGGTTGACCGTTTTAAACTGATCAGTCATTACAAAATTAATGCATCAGATCAACGGGCAGCTTTTTTAGCAGATTATGAATTCAAAGAAAATATACGGATTTATAAAAGCGAATTCGGGCATGTAAAAATAAATGTGTGGGATACGGATAAACAGCTTGCTGCAGCGATTGCTAATGCAGTTATGAAAAGAGTGAATGAAAAAAGTGTGGCGTCAGTGAATAATATGAAAGTAGAAATCCTTCAGAAGCTGCAGAATGATTTCAACGCTCAGAAAGATTCTTTACAACAGGTAGGGAAAAATCTGCAGAACAATACCGATGCATTTCTTTCAGCAAGAAAGCTCAATTTAATTACTCAGTTGAATGAAAAAGAAAAGCTGATTCAGCAATTCAATACAAGTGTTAATAATGTAAGCGCATTGTTTGTAATTGAGGAAGCCCTGCCTGCATTTAAAAAAGATAAGCCTCAAATCCTGGCAGGAATAATTATGGCAGCAGTTGTGTCTTTCGTATTTTCTGTTCTATTTCTGCTTCTGCTTGAGTGGAAAGCCAGAAGAAAAGCAAACTGATATGCTGCAACTTTTTTCAAAAGAAGAAATACTGAAATGGTGGCTACCTTCTCTGGCAGCAGTTGTTTTTATTGTAGCGGGTATTATTCTTGAGGAAAATCTGTTACTTGTTCTCCCCTTTGTTGTTTTGGCAGCGGTTGTATTCAGTTCAGATATCAGGAAACTCTACTTTGCTTTACTATTCGTTATTCCATTATCAACTGAGTTTTCAGTTACAGCAACACTGTCAACGGATTTCCCCGATGAGCCGATGATGTTGCTGCTCTCCGGGGCATTCATTGTAATTATGATACTGAAGCCATCAGTATTCCCATCACAGATAAAAAAAAGCAGTCTCTTCTTACTGATTCTGCTGCAATTAATCTGGATGATGGTAACTATGTTCTTTTCATACGAAATATTATTAAGCACAAAATATATCCTGGCAAAAATATGGTTTTTAACGGCCTTTGTTGTTGGAGGAATGATTTTCCTGAAAACAAAAGAAGACTTTATTCTTGCATCAAAGGCGCTGATTTTTTCAATGCTGATTCCGGTTGTAATCAGCTTAATCAGGCATGCATCAAAAGGATTTACGTTTGAATCGATCAATGAAACCTTAACTCCTTTTTTCAGAAATCATGTAAACTATTCGGCCCTGATTGTTTGCCTGTTGCCGGTTCTTTTTATGTGGCGTTATTATTCAACTGGCCAGTCAAAAAAATGGGTTACAACCTGTATCTTATTATTTTTTGCTGCCTTAGTTTTTGCTTATTCAAGAGGAGCCTGGTTATGCCTAATCACAGGTACAGTAACATGGCTGGCAATAAAAAAAAGATTCCTGTTATCATTCATTTTTACAGTTATACTGATTGCTGCCACTTCTTTATTCTGGCTGATACAGAATGAAAACTATTTAAAATTTGCACCTGATTTTAATACAACAACTCAGCATACAAATATCGGTGAGCATCTTGAAGCAACCTATACACTAAAGGATATGTCAACGATGGAACGTTTTTACCGTTGGATTGCCGGGTTAAGGATGGTGAATGAAGAACCGCTGAAAGGGTATGGACCAAATACATTCAGTCTGCATTATAAAGAATATACGGTAGACGCATTTAAAACATGGGTAAGCAGTAATGAAGAAAAATCATCTGTACACAATTATTTTCTTTTAGTGAGTATTGAACAGGGAATACCCGGTCTTTTGCTATTGCTTGCTCTGCTGATCAGTATGTTCAGCATTGCTGTTAAAGGTTATCACTCATTAAAGGATCCATTCGACCGTTCATTATCCATTCTGTGCGGAGTAATTTTAAGTATGATTGTAACACTGAACCTGCTCAGTGATTTAATTGAAACAGATAAAATCGGCAGTATCTTTTTTATAACTCTGGGAATTTTGATTCATTTGCAGGTGAAGATGAAAGAAGAACAATCATTTACAAAGAGCCGCCCTCTACAAAAAGGGATGTGATAACTAATTCTTTAGGATCCCCATTTCCCATCAGGCATTCCATCATCCGTTCAAATGCAAGCTTGCCCAGTTTGTATCCGCTTGTTTCAATGAAAGTAATTTCGGGATAATATAGTTTAGGAAAGAAGCCATCACTTAATGAAATAATGCCGGTTTCTTTTGGCCAGTGTATATTCATTTTCTGCAGGCATTTCATTACACCGGTTAAAATTTCATCACTCATGCAGAAGATCGCATCCGGTTTTTGTTTCAGTCGAAAATGGTGTTCAGTTTTTTCTTCTGCCTGTTTACTGTTTTGTGCATGTTCAATGGTAAGCCTGATTTTTTTATGCCCTTCTATATAACTCCTGAAGGCTTTCAATCTTCTTTTTGTAATTGATAACTGTTCATTGCCGAAAATAGCCAGGATATTTTTCTTCCCTTTTTCAAGCAATGCTTCAGCAGCAAGTATGGCTGCATCTTTATCAGACAGACAAACTTTATTAAATGAATCATCATCCGGAACCTTATCAAAAAACACAACGGGTATATCAGCTTCTTTCATTTTCTGAAAGGGAGTGATATTGATTGTTTCCTGTGAGATACAGGCAAAAATCCCACTTACCCTGTTTTGGCGGTATATCTTCAGGTTTTCAACTTCTGCCTCTGGATTATCGGCACTTTGCAGAATCATCAGTGAGTAACCCGATTTCCTGGCCTCCTCTTCAACAGACGAAATAAAGGAATCGTAGAAATGGTTGGTAATAGAAGGAATCATAATGCCAAACACTTTTGTGTTCTTACTTCGCAGGTTCACTGCCATGGCATTTGGTTCATACTCCAGCGTTTGGGCCAGCTCCATTACTTTTTGTTTGGTTGAAACAGAAATATCAGGATGATTTTTCAAAGCTCTTGAAACAGTAGAAATACTGATATCCAGTACCTGTGCTATTCTTTTAAGGGTTGTATTGGCCATGACTAGAAATTAATCAGTGTAATTTTTCCACCGCAATTATTTTCGCAATCGTTTGCGACTTGCAAACCTAAACTTAGGATGTTTTCAGTACAAGAATAATAAAAACTTACTCTAAATTCACTAAAGTTTAACAGCTGACGATTGCTATCTGCCAAAGTAAGGCTATATATATTAATAGACTGCCAGTTAATATATACTGCCCATACTGCAGCATTCTGCATCCTCAGCAGAAACATTAACCCTCAACAATTTAAAAACTACTGATTATGATCTTGAAGAAACTTGCAAGAGGTATTCTCATGATGCTCAGTTTGTTTTTGTTAGCAAATGTTGCGCTGGCACAAAACAAAACAGTAACAGGTAAAGTAACCGATTCAAAGGGCGATCCCGTTCCGTCGGCAACTGTAACTGCGAAGGGCACAAAAATTTCAACAACTACGGCGGCTGACGGATCTTTCCGTATCAGTGTGCCAACAGGGGCTTCCACCCTTGTTATTTCATCGGTGGGTTTTGGCTCACAGGAAGTAAGTATTTCTGGAAAAGACGATGTATCTGTTTTACTAGAAACCCAAAACGCCGCTTTAAATGAAGTGGTGGTAATTGGTTACGGAACACAACGTAAACGTGATTTAACAGGAGCTGTTGCATCTGTTAAGGCAAAAGATTTTAATCAGGGGGTACAAATTTCACCTGATCAATTGATTCAGGGTAAGGTTGCCGGTGTACAGGTTATTAATAACAGCGGGCAGCCGGGTGGTGCCACCACATTTAAAATTCGTGGTAACTCATCACTCAGAACAGGTAACCAGCCATTGTTTGTTATTGATGGTGTAATTGTGGATGGATCAAGTGCAAGACCGGGTTTGACTGTATCAGGTTTGGGTTCAACTCCTGATGCAAACCCTCTCAACTTTATTAATCCCAACGACATTGCATCCATAGATATATTAAAAGATGCATCTGCAACTGCCATCTATGGCTCACGGGGTGCAAATGGAGTTGTAATTGTTACCACCAAGAAAGGACAAAGTGGTACACCAAAAGTAGAACTAAGCGCCAGCTATGGTGTAAGTTCTGTACTGAGAAAAATCGACGTATTAAATGCGACAGAATATCGCCAGTCTTTACAGGACTATGGTATAACCAGTGGTAATTTTAATGCAGATGTTGATGCATATGATGCCGTTCTTACTACTGCGAATACACTCAATGGATCATTAGCCGTAAGCGGGGGATCAGAAAGTGCCCGTTACAGAATTTCCGTTGGCTATCTTGATCAGGAAGGTATTATTAAGAATACAGGGTTTAAGAAATTGACTGCAGGACTCAATTCAACCATGAAGCTGCTGAAAAGCAAGCGGGCAGGATTAGATTTTAATTTATTGGTTTCACAACAAAATGAACGAATTGGTGCTATCAGTAATAACGCAGGATTTACAGGTAATGTATTATCTACATCATTACAATGGAACCCTACACGTCCTTTGAGAAAAACGGATGGCTCCATTAATAACTATTTTGATGGTTCAACCGTTAATCCATTAGAGTTAATTGAAGGTTACCGTGATAATGTTTTAGCTACAAATGTGGTAGGTAGTATTGCCCCCTCTTTTAAAATATTAGATAACCTTGAGTATAAGTTGGTATACGGTTTTAATTATGGAACTGGTGAACGCAGAACTTCAATACGCAATTGGGTAAACTTGGAAGATAACGGAATTAACAGCACCAACCCTAACGGAAGAGGCACTGCCGCATTAGGAAATAATCAGTTACTTACTCAAACTGTAACACAAACACTCAACTATAATCAAAGGCTGGGAAGAGAGTTGAATTTTTCAGGACTATTGGGTTATGAGTATTTTCGTAAAGATAACAAGGGGTCCAATTTATTTGCCAGGGGAGGATTCGGAGATTTTGATCTGGACTACACTGATGTTCTTGAAGTTGGATTAAATTCGAATAAAAGGTTTTTCTCTTTTAATAACCCTGTGGAAGAGATTCGCTCATTCTTTACAAGGTTAAACTTTGATTATAAAGGAAAATACTATCTCACCGGTACATTCAGAGCAGATGGATCAAGCAAGTTTGGTTCTAACAACCGGTACGGCATCTTTCCTTCCTTCTCTGCTGGCTGGAATCTTTCAGAAGAAGGATTTTTCAACGTAAACTTTATTAACAGCTTAAAGATTCGTGGTGGTTGGGGTATTACCGGAAATCAGGAATTTCCTGCCGGTGCAGCCCTTGCTCGTTATGTGTTGAGCGAAAACAATGGGGGTGTGTCTCAAACTCAATTACCCAATGCTGATTTAAAATGGCAACAGGATGCACAAGCAAACATCGGGATTGACTTTACACTCTTTAGCAAAAAGTTAAGCGGTACGATTGATCTGTTCAGCAGAAATACAAAGCAATTGCTTTTCCCAAGTATTTCGCCACAACCATCACCTGGTACTACATTATGGACCAATCTTGACGGTGAGGTGATGAATAAGGGTATTGAAATTTCATTGAACGGTGCAATTGTTTCAAAAGAAAACTTTTCATGGGACTTAGGTGTTAATGCAACATTTGTTAAGAACGAAGTATCAGGATTGCCTGCACCAATTCAAACAGGTGAGTTGAATGGACAGGGTATGTCAGGTACCTTATCGCAATTAATTACCAATGGTCAACCTATCAATACATTTTATACAAGAGATTTCAGAGGTATAGATAAAGCAACAGGACAATCAGTCTATATTAACGATGGTAACGTGTTTTACTTTATGGGTAACCCTAATCCAACTACGGTTCTCGGTATTTCAACAACTGTAAGTTATAAGAGATTATCATTTACTGCCAACCTTAACGGAGCCTTTGGCCACATGCTTTACAACAATACAGCCAATTCTGTATTACCTATCGGTAATCTTGGAACAAGAAATATTGCTAAAGCGATATACAAAAACGGAGAGTCAATAACAAATCCAATTACGTCTTCTTCACGTTATTTGGAGAAGGGTAATTATTTGAAAGCTGCTAATACCACCTTGTCATATAATTTTGGAAGTATTGGAAAAGAAATTAGCGGTATTACAGTTTATGTAACAGCTCAAAATCTGTTCTTAATCACTAAATACACAGGATTTGATCCCGAGGTAAATACCGATAAACAGGTAAATGGTATTCCATCTGTTGGTATCGATTATATTGGTTACCCATCAGCCAGAACTTTCTTATTTGGAGTTAATATATCATTCTAAAAATAAAATCTATTTGATTATGAAACATATTAAAAAAATCTCAGCACTTCTCCTGTTTGCAGCAATTGCAGGCTGTGAAAAGATTGATGAGAAGTTCAGCGATAGCTTGGTTAGAGCAAGTGCTGCAAGTGTTACCGCTGCCGACATACTCAAGAATATTTATGAAGGCGATTTGCGCAACTTTATGAATCAGGATAATCTTTGGGCTATACAGGAGCACACAACTGATGAGTGCGTAGGCCCAACAAGAGGTGGTGACTGGGATGATAACGGAATCTGGCGTGTATTACACCAGCATACCTGGGATGCCAACCACAACTATGTGCGTGGTGCATTTGATAATCTGGGACGAGTTGTATATAATGCAACTGAAGTGCTTGGTAAAAATCCAACTGCACAACAGTCTGCCGAAGCAAGATTTTTACGTGCTTATGCCAATTTTCATTGGGTTGAAGGTTGGAATCAGGCTCCTTACCGTGAACCGGGTGGTGACCCATTGGCAATACCTCAGGTGCGTACAGGAACCGCAGCATTAGATTATGTAATTGCTGAACTTGAAGCAGTAAAATCTGCATTGCCTGATGGGCCGGCTAATACAGCCAATAAAAATGCCTGTCGGGCACTTTTGATGAAGGCTTATCTTACAAAAGGTATTATTGTAAACAGAACAACTCCTGTTCACCAGGCGGCAGATATGAATAAGGTGATTGCTTTGGCTGATGAAGTAATTGCATCAGGCAAAACACTTTCAACTAATTTCTATCATAATTTTGCACCTAACAACGATGCATTGTCAACTGAGAATCTATTCACCGGAATTAATTTTGGAGGATCAAGCAGTGGGGGAATCCGTTCAAGATATTTCTGTTCTTTGCACTATAATCAAACTCCAAGTGGCTGGAATGGTTTTACAACCTTGGGCAGTTTTTACGACAAGTTTGAAGCATCTGACAAAAGAAGAGGTGATTCTTATACAGGGGTAACAAATGTATCTGGGTTACGTGTTGGTTTATTATTTGGTCAGCAATTTGATCAGAATAACGTTGCCTTGAAAGACCGTAAAGGAGGCAATCTTTCCTTTACTAAAACAGTAAAGGCGGTTGAAACAGATCCGGCTACATTGGAAGTAACAGGTGTAAGGGTTGTAAAATATCCGCCTGATTATAACAATGGCGATAACGTTAATAATGATTTTGTCATTTTCCGTCTGGCTGATGTATTACTCATGAAAGCAGAAGCTATTCTGCGTGGAGGCACTGGTACAAACGTTGCTCCTTACGGTACAACAGCATTAAGTATAGTAAATTACATACGCACTCACGCTTCAAGAGGCGCCTCTGTATTACCCTCTTTAAGCCTTGATCAACTGCTTGATGAACGTGGACGTGAATTATATTGGGAAGGCTGGAGAAGAATGGACTTGATCCGTTTTGGAAAATTCTTGCAGGCAGGTGAAATCAGAAAAACTGCTTCGCCAGAAACGAGGTTATTATTCCCCGTTCCTGCACAGCAAATTGCAGCAAATCCAAATCTCACACAAAATCCCGGATATTAGTTTTTGTCATAATCAATAGGAAAGGGGGTCACTTCAATAAGTGGCCTCTTTTTTTAGCTTAATTCTTTCTGTGCTAATGATGTAGCTCAATATTTTCAACTAAATTGAATTTCTTTCATTTTTACATTGTGTTATGAACCTGAGGCTACAACCTGTTATTGCTTGCATTTTCATTGTAATTTTTTTTTCCTGCGGGAAAGAAAAAAAGAAACTTTTATTTAGCCTGGTTACCGACAGCGGCATCAACTTCAACAATAAAGTAGAGGATACCAAAGACTTCAACATCTTCAGCTACCGTAATTTTTATAATGGCGGTGGTGTAGCCATTGGCGACATTAATAACGACAGTTTACCCGATGTTTTTTTAACTGCAAACATGGGTCCCAACCAGCTTTTTTTAAATAAAGGCGATTTTCAGTTTGAAAACATCAGTAAACAGGCTGGCTTTGGAGAAAAACAAAAATGGAGCACAGGAGTTGTTATGGTGGATTTGAATGCAGATGGCTGGCTTGATATTTATGTTTGCAATGCCGGTTATCAGAAAAGAGTGGGACAGGAAAATGAATTGTTCATCAATAATAAAAACGGAACGTTTACTGAAAAAGCAAATGACTATGGATTAGACGATTCTTCTTTTACAACGCATGCTGCGTTTTTTGATTTTGATGTGGATGGTGATCTTGATTGTTATTTACTCAACAATAGTTTTATACCGGTTAATACACTCAACTATACAAACAAACGAAATCTGCGTGCAAAAGATTGGCCTGTAGAAGATTTTCTGAAAGGAGGAGGCGATAAGTTATTGCGGAACGATAACGGACACTTTGTTGATGTAAGTGAAGCAGCAGGCATTTATGGAAGTTTGATCGGGTTTGGATTAGGAGTAACTGTAGGCGATATTAATGGCGATCATTATCCTGATATCTATATATCCAATGACTTTTTTGAACGGGATTATTTATACATTAATCAGCGTAACGGAACTTTTAAAGAAGAGCTGGAGCAACGGATGCAGCATATCAGTTTATCATCAATGGGTGCTGATATGGCCGATATTAACAACGATGATTACCCGGATATTTTTGTAACCGATATGTACCCCACCGAAGATTACCGCTTAAAAACAACTTCCAGTTATGATAATGTGGAAATACACATGCGAAAAGTGAAGGAAGGTTTTTATAACCAGTATATGCAAAATACATTGCAGGTTAATAATCAAAACGGTTCGTTTCTCGAAGCTGCATATATAAGCGGTGTAGCCGGTACCGATTGGAGCTGGGGTGGATTGATTTTTGATGCAGATAATGACGGGTTAAGTGATCTGTATGTATGCAATGGTATTTATCATGATGTAACCGACCAGGATTTTATTGATTTTTTTGCCAATGAAATTATTCAGCGTATGGTACTCACCGGTGAAAAAAATGAAGTGAGTGAAGTAATCAATAAAATGCCATCTACCCCTCTTCAAAATAAATTTTTTCGTAACGCCGGTAATCTTTCGTTTCAGGATGCAGGGATGGATTATGGATTTACGCAGAAAAGTTTCAGTAACGGAGCTGCTTATGCAGATTTAGATAACGATGGTGATCTTGATCTTGTGGTGAATAATGTCAATCAAAAAGCATTTGTGTACCGCAATAACAGCAATGAACAATTGCAGCACCACTTTATTGCAGTTCAGTTAAAAGGCGAAGCACAGAATACTTTTGCTATCGGCAGTAAAATAAAACTGTATACCGGTAAAGAAATTATCAGCAGGGAAGTAATTCCAGGTCGTGGTTTTCAGAGCAGTTGCGATTATAAACAAACAATAGGTATTGGTAACAGAACAATTGACAGCATGCTCATCATCTGGTCCGATCTGTCACAAACAATTATTAAACAACCGGCCATTGATCAGCAATATATCATTCAGTATAAAGAGAACGAACCAAAACGGAAAGAAGCAGAGCAACACATTCAAGCTTTTTTTACACAGCAGGGTTCAATATTCGATGCACATCATGAAAATGAGTTTGTTGATTTTTATTATGAACGCAATATCTTGGTGATGCTGAGTGCACAAGGCCCACGTGCTGCAGTTGGTGATGTCAACGGAGATGGATGGGAGGATGTATATATCTGCGGTGCAGCCAGTCAACCCGGTCAATTATATCTGCAAACGAAAAAAGGGTTTGTGAAAAAAGAACAGGCTTTGTTTGAGCAAATGAAATTGTATGAAGATGTAACGGCTTTACTGATGGATGCAGATAAAGATGGAGATCTTGATCTTATAGTTGGCAGCGGTGGACATACGCAACCTTCACAAAAAGCAGAGATTCGGAACCGGCTTTACAAAAATGATGGCAAGGGCAATTTTTCTTACAACGAACAGTGGTTACCTGCCAATACAGATAATACAGGTGTGATTGTTTCGAACGATATTGACAACGACGGCGATCTTGATTTGTTCATCGGCGGCAGAAGCCGGTCATACAATTATGGTTTAAATGCCAAAAGCTATATTCTTCTCAATAATGGAAATGGTTCTTTTGCTGATGCAACAAAAGAACTGAATACCGGCATCAGCACTATGGGAATGATTACAGGTGCAGCATTTGCTGATTTGAATCATGACGGAAGAAAAGAACTCATTGTTGTTGGTGAATGGATGAGCCCCCGAATATTTACCTGGAAAAAAAATAAGCTGGAAGAGTTGCCATCTAATCTCAACAGATTAAATGGTTGGTGGCAAACTGTCAGCGAAGCTGATTTGGATGGTGATGGAGATGAAGATCTGGTGCTCGGTAATTACGGCGATAATTTTTATCTGCATGCAGACAGCAGCAATCCTGTAAAAATGTTCATCAATGATTTTGATGGCAATGGTATACCCGAAAAGATTATTACAAAATCAATAGAGCAAAAAGATAAACCCGTTTTTCTGAAACGTGAATTGCAAGAACAAATTCCATCATTAAAAAAGCAAAATCTGCGCCATGCAGATTTTGCAACAAAAACAATTGAAGAACTTTTTCCTGCTGATGTTTTAGAGAAATGTATTATAAAGCAGGTTAATTTCAGCAGCTCCTGCATTGCATGGAATGAAGGCAACGGGAAATTTTCTGTACAGGCACTGCCGCTGTTTGCACAACTGAGCAGTATCAATGCGATATTGGTACAGGATGTAAACAACGATCAGAAACCTGATTTGATTATCGCTGGTAATGAGTTTGGCTTTATTCCACAACTCGGCCGTTTAGATGCCAGCAGCGGGAATGTGTTATTAAATACCGGTAACCGCAGTTGGCAAACATTGTATCAAAAACAAACAGGTATTAATGTGCGTGGTGCGGTAAGGGATATAAAAGTTATTTCAACACCAAAAGGGAAAGCTGTTTTGTTTTTGCAAAATAACGATGTGCCGGTTTTGTACAGTTTAAAACAGTAAATGTGATCAGCAAAAAGTTTCTTGGTTATATTATTATAGCAGCAGTTGTTTCCTGTTCATCACCCAAACAACCTCCCTTGTTTCAGTTGCTGCAAAGCGAACAAACAGGATTACAGTTTGTAAATAAACTAACGGCTTCTTCTAAATTCAACATGTTTAATTACATGTATTTCTACAATGGTGCCGGTGTTGGCGCAGGCGATTTTAATAATGACGGATTGATTGATCTTTTTTTTGCATCTAACCAATCACAAAACAAACTCTTCATTAACAAAGGCAGTTTGCAATTCACCGATGTTACAAAAGAAGCTGCTATTCCCAACGATGGGGGCTGGAGTACAGGTGTAAGCGTGGTGGACATCAACAATGACGGGCTGCTGGATATTTATGTTTGCCGTGTAGGACAGTATGAAGTATTAAAAGGCAAAAATCAGTTATTGATTTGTAAAGAAATTAAGAATAAAGTTCCTGTTTATGAAGATCAGGCTGCAGCTTATGGTCTTGACTTTTCAGGCTTCAGTACACAGGCAGCTTTTTTTGATTACGATCTGGATGGTGATCTGGATATTTATCTGATGAATCATTCTGTACATCACAATGGATCTTTTGCAGAGCGGAGTAATTTTCTTGGTACTTATGATCTGTTAAGCGGTGACCGGTTGTATAAAAATGAAAATGGAAAGTATGTTGATGCCACCAGGGAAACGGGTATTAACAGTTCAGCCATTGGGTATGGATTGGGTATATGTGTAAGTGATGTGAACAGGGATGGGTGGCCCGATCTTTATATTGGTAATGATTTTCATGAAAATGATTATCTCTACATCAATCAGCAAAACGGAACATTTAGAGAAGAGTTGAATGAGCGGATGATGCATACCAGTCAGTTCAGTATGGGAGTTGACATTGCTGATATCAATAACGACGCTTTTCCTGAAATCATTTCAATGGATATGCTGCCACAGGATCCATACATTTTAAAGCGCAGCCTCGGCGAGGATGAATATGAAACATTCAATATGAAACTGAGATACGGATATAATTATCAGTATGCACGGAATGCACTGCAGTTGAACAGGGGTAATGGCTTATTCAGTGAAGCAGGCTTGTATGCAGGCGTATATGCAACCGACTGGAGCTGGGCTCCGCTATGGCTCGATTTTGATAATGATGGTCTGAAGGATTTGTTTGTAAGTAACGGTATTCCTAAACGATTGAATGATATTGATTATGTAAACTATGTAGGCGATGCAGCCATTCAGCAAAAAATCAAAGAAGGCAAACTGGGAGAAAAGGAAATGACCATCATAGACAAGTTCCCGCAAATTAAATTACCCAATAAGTTTTACAGGAATAAAGGAAATGTTCAGTTTACTGATGAGGCAGCATTGATTGAAAACGATCAGGAAACATTCAGTAACGGTGCTGTGTATGCTGACCTGGATAATGATGGCGACCAGGATATTATTGTGAATAATATTGATGATGCGGTGATGCTGTACAGAAATACATCTAACGACAAGCTGCAACAAAAGTTTCTTTCGCTGCAACTCACAGGCGATAGTATAAATAGAAATGCCATTGGAGCTACGGTACTTGTATATGATAGTACTCATCACATCCATGCTTTTGAAAAACAACCTGTGCGTGGTTTTCAAAGCAGTATGGAAACACCTCTGCACATCGGACTGCAGGGAGTAAAGATTGATTCCATATTATTGATCTGGCCAGATCAGTCTGTACAAAAACTTTCTGTAAAGGATAAACAGATGAAAGTGGAATACCGGAAAGGGTTACCACAATTTGATTATACATTACTTACAAACCGTGTTAAACAGCAACAGGTAACCTTTACTGATATAACAGCGGCAACAGGATTGCAGTTTCTTCATCATGAAAATGAGTTTAATGAATTCAACCGGGAATACTTACTTCCTGGCATGCTCACAACAGAAGGTCCTGCACTTGCAACAGGTGATGTAAATGGCGATGGATTGGAGGATGTGTTTATCGGCAGCAGCAAAACATTTAAGCCTGCATTATATATTCAAACAAAGGAAGGCCGATTTATTAAAACAGTGCAACCGCAAATAGAGGCAGACAGTATGTATGAAATTGTTGATGCTGTTATTGCAGATATAAACAATGATGGTTACAAGGATTTGTTGCTGGCAAGCGGCGGTAATGAATATTATGGACAGGATAAGCATGAGCAAACGAGAGTATTCCTCAACAACGGGAAAGCAGATTTTTCTCAGTTAAATGATGCTATACCTTCTGTATATGTAACAGCAGCTTGTATTGTTACTGCTGATTTTACCGGCGATGGATTTACTGATTTATTTATTGGTGGACGAACAGTTCCCTGGGCTTATGGAGAAATGCCCAGCTCTTATTTAATGGTGAACGATAAAACAGGCCACTTCAAAAATGTAACGGCACAATATTGCAAAGAGTTGCAGCAAATTGGAATGGTAACAGGTGCAGCATGGGTGGATATAGATAAAGACGATGATATAGATTTGCTGTTATCAATGCAATGGGATGGGTTGATTGCTTTCATTAATAACAAAGGAAGCTTCAGCAGAAAAGAACTCACCGATAGAAAAGGCTGGTGGAATTTTTTATTACCTGTTGATTTTGATAACGATGGTGATATGGATTTAGTAGCTGGTAACCTCGGACTCAACAGCAGGTTAAAAGCTTCCACAAAAGAACCGGTTACCATGTATTACAATGACTTTGATGACAATGGTAAAAAAGAACAGGTACTTACTTATTTTTTAAACGGGAACGAAATCCCTTTTGCCAATAAAGGTGAACTGGAAAAACAAATGCCTTCGTTAAAAAAGAAATTCTTGTATGCTGAAAATTTTGCAAAAGCAACATTAACCGACATTTTCAGTAAAACAAAATTAGAAAGCTCTATCATTTATCAGGCAAATTGTTTTGAGAATGCTGTATTTATCAATGACAGCAAAATGAATTTTACAATGAAGCCTTTTCCCTGGCAGGCACAGTTAACAGGCTATCGCTCAGCAGTTGTGATTGATGCAAACGGCGATCAGTTGCCTGATCTTTTACTGGGAGGAAATTTCAGAGAAAACAGTATCCAGATGGGCAGGTCTGATGCTGATTATGGTACTGTATTAATTAATCGGGGAAACGGTGAAGTGGAAGTTGCAGCTATGCATCCGGTTATAAAAGGACAGATACGAAAAATAAAAACGACACTGATAGGAAAACAGCCTGTTTTTCTGCTTGCCAGAAATAATGACAGTGTGGTAGTTATTAAAAAACAGATGAACAATTAAGTAACTTGATATATGAAACGATTGATTTTTATTGCGGGGTTTATTTTGGTTTTTTTGGGTGTGCTTTTGTATGCAGCAATTCCTTCTGTTATAACGGTAAAGAATGTGATGTCAGTTAAGTGTATTGATAAAAATATTTTAACGCTGCTAACCGATAAAACGGGTTGGCTGAAATGGTTGCCACAGGATACTGCTTCAACCAAAAACATACAGTACAAAGGATACCAGATTCGCATTGAACAGACAACATTTAGTTCGGTAGAGTTTGATGCAACGAAGAATGATTTGGTGATTCGCAACCAGATTAATTTTGTAAAGGACTCTGTTACAAAAACCAATATTTCCCTGTTCAGCAGCGTACGGGCAGGAATGAATCCTATCAAACGATTCATCAACTGGCGAACGATGAAGAACTATGAGCACACGATGAATGAACTGTTGCAGCAGTTTACCCTTTTTGCCGAGGACAGGAAAAACATATATGGGGTCAACATCATTGATGGACGCATTCCTGATTCGCTGTTTATTTCAAGCCGACAGACTTTTGATCACGAACCAACTGTTGCGGAATTATATCAACTGATTGACGAATTAAGTGCGTATGCTGCTGCAAAAGGTGCCAGACAAATCAATCCGCCTATGTTACACCTGGAATATCTAAACAGCAATGCCTGTGAAGTAATGGTTGCCCTGCCTGTTGATAGGGTGATTGATAACAGTGGTAACTTTCTCTTCAAGCAAATGGTAAAAGGCAATACACTATTAGCTGAAGTGAAGGGCGGCCGTGCAACCATCAATGCAGCATTAAGAGCAATGGAACAATTTAAATCAGATTATCAATTTTCTTCTCCTGCTATTTCGTTTGAATTGATGATTACTGACCGCAGAATTGAAACAGATACTTCAAAGTGGGTTACAAAACTGTACTACCCGATTTTCTGAGTACAAATTATTCTTTGCAATCGTTTGCGGCTAACTTATAGCGGCATGAGCCTGTACGCTTTATTCTTTAGTAACTATCTTTCCGTTACTTAAATGAACGATTGCCATGAAACAACTACTACTGATCAGTTTGCTTTTGCATGCTATCCAAATTTCAGCACAAACAATTGACAACTGGAAAATTACTGCGAAGAATTTCGATCCATCGAATTACTATGGCATTACTGTAGCCAATGGAATGATTGGTGTGGTATCATCACCTGAGCCATTCAAAGTAAAAGAAGTTGTGCTGGCCGGTGCGTATGATTTGTACGGAAGAGGAAGGGTAAGCAACTTTTTGAAAAGTTTTAATCTGCTGAATATGTACCTGGAGGTTGATGGCAAAAGGATCGATGCAAAATCAGCTTCTAACATGAAGCAGGAACTGGATATGCAGAATGCAGGCTTTACCACTTCTTTTGATTACGGAGATAAAGCAACTGTAACCTATACCTATTATTCATTACGTCATCTGCCCTTTACGTTGCTGATGGATATTACCATTCAACCAAAACAAAATATCAGCATCACAGGCGCAAGCGTAATGGAAGCACCGGATGCATTGAAAGATGTACAGAACTATTATAATGAAATTGATCGCCCGCATGTGACCATGAGTTTGCTTACATCTTCGGCAAAAAGCCCGACAGGTAAATTACTGATGTGTGCCAGTAATACATTTTTGTTTGAAGAAAAACATGGCAGTGAACCAAGAGTGATTCATGAAATGTGGGATAATAATATGCACCTGCTCAAGTTTACCAAACAATTGAAAGCAGGTGAAACCTATCGTTTCTCAATTGCAGGTTCATCTATTACCTCTGCTCATCACGAGGATCCGTTGAATGAAGCAGAACGCTTAACTATTTATGCAAAGCTCGAAGGAAGAGACCGTTTACTTCAGTTTCACAAAAATGCCTGGGCTGAATTATGGAAGAGCAGGATTATTATTGAAGGCGATGATCAGAGTCAGCAGGATGTAAATAGTATGCTCTATCATCTGTATTCTTTTACAAGAGAAGGAACAGCTTTATCGCCATCACCAATGGGGTTAAGCGGATTAGGGTATAACGGTCACGTGTTTTGGGATACAGAGTTGTGGATGTATCCTGCATTGCTTGTATTAAAACCTGAACTGGCAAAGAGCATGGTTGAGTACCGTTATCAGCGATTGGGTGCTGCAAAGCGGAATGCATTCAGCAAAGGATATAAAGGAGCGATGTTTCCATGGGAGAGTGCAGAGAGCGGCGTGGAAGAAACGCCGGTATGGGCATTGAGTGGTCCGTTTGAACATCATATTACTGCATGCGTTGCCATTGCTGCATGGAATTATTATTGTGTAACACAGGATAAAGTTTGGTTGAAAGAAAAAGGTTATCCCATCATCAGTGCAACGGCCGATTTCTGGGCGAGCAGGGTTGAACGGAATGGAGCAGGTATGTTTGAAATAAAAAATGTAGTAGCTGCAGATGAGTGGGCGGAGAATGTAGACAACAATGCGTTTACCAATGCGGCAGCAAAAGCTAATCTGCAGTTTGCAACCGAAGCAGCAAAGATCTTGGGCATTACACCAGATGCTGACTGGATGAATGTGGCTAATAATATTCCCATCTTAAAATTTGCAGATGGTGTTACGAAAGAACATGCAACGTATCATGGTGAAGGCATTAAACAGGCAGATGTGAATTTACTTTCCTATCCATTAAAAGAAATTAAAGATCCTGTTGCTATAAAAAGAGACCTTGAATATTATGAAAAGCGTGTGCCCAATGAAGGAACCCCTGCCATGACTCAGGCAGTGTTTACAACATTGTATGCAAGATTGGGAAATGCTGAAAAAGCGTTTCACTGGTTCAAGGATGCATATATTCCCAATTTGAATCCACCATTCCGTGTAATTGCAGAAACCAAGGGAGGAACCAATCCTTACTTTGCAACAGGCGCCGGAGGAATTTTACAAAGTGTGCTGATGGGTTTTGGCGGATTGGAAATTACACCGCTGGGAATTATCCAGATTAAAACGGTGCTGCCGAAACAATGGAAAAGTTTAACCATTACAGGTGTAGGAGTGCAGAAAAAAACATTTGTAAACAAAAAGTAAGTCTTACAAAACAGTAAAAAAAGTGACTTCATTTTACTTGGAATAGGGGAAGATATCCGAAAAAGAAAAAAAGCCCTGCAATTCAGTCACCACAAACGTTTGCAGAAAATATTTTCTGCAAATACTTATCTTGATTCCGGGAAATTCTTCTAAATTTCAACTTCAAACGATTGCTATTTGAGAATAAGTGCGGCCATATTCTTTCTCTCCATTTTATTATTCAACTGGTTTGGATACCGGTTTGTAATGGATTATGTACAAAAGCAGCAAACTACTCATTTTGAAACCAGGCTCGATAAAAAAGAATACGATGCTTCTTTATTGATTGAAATCAAAGTTCCTGTTTTGCTTCCTTATCAAACCGACTGGAAAGAATTTGAACGGGTAGATGGTGAAATAGAATTCAACGGTATGCACTACAAATATGTAGAGCGGAAACTTGAAGCGGGTGAAATGATTTACAGGTGTATTCCTGATAAAGACAAAGCACAAATGCTGAATGCCCGTGAAAATTTCTTTAAACTGGTGAACGATCTGCAGGCACAATCTTCGAATAAAAAATCAGGAACAGCTCCCACACATACTTATAAAGCTTTCAGTTTTGATTATTGCGAGAAACTAAACTCCTGGTCTTTCAATCAACTGGAAATAAAACAGCCCATTTGTTTTATACATACAACTCAGTCGTTGCTTACCGCAATGGTACTTACCCCTGAGCAACCCCCCGAAGCATAAGCTTTCATTATTATGTTTTCTTTAAAGAACTGTCAAACATGTCAGCTTCTTTCTTTTATTTTTTACTTTTTTATTTTTTTTCTCATGAGGAATGTATTATTCATTGCTTTTATCAGCATGCTGATGATTGCCTGTAAACCCAAAGGCGATTACAAAGTATTTACGAATGACCCCATCCTTTACAGTAAAACCGTAAAGAAGCTCAACAACATTGTACTGGAAAACAATTTTCCTCCAATGATTGGTGCCCGTAATTATGTGTATGCAAATATTGCCGCATTTGAATGTGTGGCTGCAGGTGATCCAACGTATCAATCATTAAGCGGACAAATTAAACATATGCCTGCAATGCCGAAGCCGGATAGATCAAGGCAAATTGATTTTTCACTTGCCGCATTGCTTGCCTTTACTAAAGTGGGTAATGCCGTTACATTTCCGGAAGGAAGTTTAATGGATTATTACAACGAATTAAAGCACAAAGCTGATTCATCAGGTATGCCTGAAGATGTACTTGAAAATTCAATTGCTTTTTCTGATACGATTGTTGCAACTGTGATGAAATGGAGTAAAGACGATAATTATGCCGCAACACGTGGTGCAGAAAAATACACAGTGAAAGATGAAGATGGAAGATGGGTTCCAACACCACCCATGTATGCAACAGCTGTTGAACCGCATTGGCGTGAAATCAGGCCAATGGTTATTGACAGCTCTTCCATGTTTGCTATTCCCCGCCCCCCAAAATTTGATGTAAAAAATAAAAACAGTGTTTTTTACAAAGCAATGATGGAAGTGAAAAATACCGGTGACAGTTTAACAGAAGAACAAAAACATATTGCTGACTTCTGGGATGATAATCCGTTTATGATGCATGTAAGCGGACATGTGATGTTTGCCACCAAGAAGTTTTCACCTCCCGGTCACTGGTTAAACATAGTTGGTATTGCAGCAAAGACTGCTAAAGCAGATTTCAATACAACCGTTGCGGCTTATACATTAACCTCAATTGCATTCTTTGATGCATTTATCAGGGGCTGGCACGAAAAATATACCAGCAACTGTATCCGTCCTGAAACCGCTATCAGTAAATATGTTGACCAGGAATGGCGCCCCTATATTCAAACACCTCCATTCCCTTCTTATGTAAGTGGTCATGCTACCAATTCATCTGCGGCAGCGGAAGCCATGACGTATTGGTTCGGCGACAAATTATCATTTGCAGATACTTCCTTACTTGAATTTGGCATTAAGAGCAGGCAGATTCATTCTTTTCGTGAAGCAGCAGCAGAAGCAGCCATGTCAAGATTGTATGGAGGTATTCATTACCGCTTTGATAATGATGAAGGATTAAAAGCAGGAAAGCAGATTGGTGAACTGATTGTTCAACGATTGAGACTTAAGAAGTAAAAAAAATCCGGAACTGAAACATCCGGTACCAGAGAAAGTACAGACTGTATTTTCCCTGGTTATTGAAACAATAACAACTAAACTATTTATCATGAAACAATTAATTGTTTGTGTACTGATGTCATTTCTTTTTTTATCATCTGTATCAAAAACCGAAGCACAGGGATGTGTGGCAGTTAGAAGTAACGGCGCTTCCTGTACAAGATTGCATCCGGATACTACGGGTGGAAAAAACTGGCAACTGAATATTGGGTACAGATATTTTCATTCATTCAGGCATTTTGTAGGAACTGAAGAACAAAAACAAAGAGTGGAAGATCAAACAGATGTAAGAAATTATCAGCACGCAGTTGATCTTACAGTTATCAGAAATATAAATACAAGATGGTCTGTTGCAGTTAATCTGCCCTTGCTCTCCAATAGAAGATCATCTTTGTATGAACATTATGGAAATAGCAGTACCAATCCAAATGCAAGACAATTGACCCGTTCCTTTGGTATTGGTGATTTAAGAATTAGCGCTGCCCACTGGTTGTTTGACCCGTTGCTTTCTCCAAAAGCAAATATCCAGGTTGGTCTTGGCCTGAAACTGCCAACTGGTGATTACCGCTATCAGGATTTTTTTGTAAAGAACGATTCAACTAAAATTCTTGGACCTGTGGATCAATCGATTCAATTGGGCGATGGTGGAACAGGTATTTCACTGGAGTTGAACGGGTACTATATTTTTTCTCAGGTAATCAGTGTTTATGGGAATATTTATTATCTCAGTAATCCAAGAGAACAGAATGGTGTTTCAACTGCAAGAGGCGGTTCAGTATCAACTGCCAGTATTGCCAATGGCAGCAGCGTCATGAGTGTTCCCGATCAATTCATGCTGAGAGGAGGAGCGAACTTTATGTTTGGCGGGTTTTCTGCTTCTGCCGGATTAAGATTGGAAGGAATACCGGTGTATGATCTGATTGGCGGAAGCAATGGCTTCAGAAGACCGGGTAAAATTCTTGGCATAGAACCGGGAATAGCCTGGCAATTTGAGAGAGTTAATTTTTTTGCAACAGTACCGGTATGGGTTGTTCGAAACCGTACGCAAAGTGTACCCGATAAGATCAGGACAAAAATCACAGGTGTTTATACGCAGGGAGACGCTGCATTTTCAGACTACAGTATTAATATTGGTTGCAGTTTTAAATTCTGATGAGGAAAGAAATAAAGCAAAGGAAGTTTTATATATTATCATTAGCTGTTAAACTACACTCCCCTGTATCTACAGGGGAGTTATTTATTCCGCTAATTGAAGAAAAAATTTATCTTTAGTTGGTTGAGGGTAGAGACGATTGCTATTATTTAAAAAATGTACATGCAGCAAAGCACATTAAAAAAACTTTCTGAGGCTTTGGGGATCAGTATTTCAACTGTTTCAAGGGCATTGAAGGATCATCCTGATATTTCAGCTTCTACTAAAAGTAAGGTAAAAGAACTGGCAGCTGCAATGGAATACGAACCCAATAGTTATGCGGTTCAGCTCCGTACCAAGCAGAGTAATGTGCTGGGCATTTTGGTTCCATCCATTGATAATTATTTTTACGATTCATTTATTGCGGCAGTAGAAGATGAAGCCCGCAAGTATGGCTATTCTGTTCTAATCATGCAGTCAAGAGATGATGTGCAGATTGAAACTGCGAACCTGAATATCTTCCGTAAGAATATGGTGATGGGATTGTTTGCTGCTGTTTCAATTGAAACTGAAAATCTGGCTCCATTTCAGAAAATGGAAGATCTGAGAATACCAGTGGTGTTTTTTGATCGTGTTCCGGAAGAAACAGGATTTTATACTGTTTGCCTGGCTGATGAAGATGCAGCAAGAATTGCTGCTGAAGCAATCATTGAAAAAGAAAAAAAGAATGTGCTTGCATTGTTTGGTCATCCGCATCTGAGCATTTCTAAAGTAAGAAGGGAATCTTTTTTAAAAACATTCAAAACAAAATCACCCGATACAAAAATCAGCCTCGATTATCCTGAGCAACCCGGAGCTTCAAAGGAAGCAGCCCTTGCTGCGTTAACTTCAAAAAATCCACCCGATGTAATTTTTTGTATGGGCGATATGATCCTGATTGGTGTAATGAAAGCGATTCATCAGTTAAATCTGAAAGTACCCGAAGATGTTGCGGTAATTGGTATCAGTAATGGGTTCATTCCGGAGATGTATAACCCCGTAATTACCTATGTGGAAACAAGCGGATACAAGCTCGGGAAACTGGCTTTTATACAAATGTTTGCCCGTTTAAAAAATGAAGAGGCTTCCGAAATCGTTTGCGTTGAATCAATGCTTGTAAAAGGCGGTTCTTTATAGTGCAGATGCTTTGGCATTTCAATGGTAACAGGTATATTTAAACCTATCATTTACTTGCCATGTCAAATTTCAGGATCAAGCTGTCTCTTTTCCTTAATTATTTTGTGTTTGCAATTTTGCTCAACAGTGTAGGTACTGTTATTCTGCAGGTGCAGAATAATTTTGACGTATCAAAAGGTTCTGCCAGCATCCTTGAAGCATTTAAAGATCTGAGTATTGCCATGACTTCATTTCTAATTGCCTCTTATGTCAACCGCATCGGGTATAAAAAAACGATGCTGATTGCCCTGGCATTAATTTCTGTTATGTGTTTGCTCATTCCCTCTGTGAGCAGTTTTTTTATGACCAAGATGTTATTTGCTGCAGCAGGAATTGGGTTTGCTTTAATTAAAGTGTCTGTACTTGCAACTATAGCATTGGTAACTAAAAGTAAAAATGAACACCTGAGTTTAATGAATTTCCTGGAATCCTTTTTTATGGTGGGCATTCTTACAGGTTATTTTCTTTTTGGTTCCTTTGTTAACAATGACGATCCAAAATCAACAGAGTGGTTTAATGCTTATTATATTTTAGGAGGGCTTGCAATCTTGGCGTTTATATTGTTGCTGTCAACTAAATTAGATGAGTCGGAAATTAAGGCTGCAGAGCAAACAAAAACGGCAGTCGATGATTTTGTTGAAATGCTGAAACTGATTCTTCTGCCACTTGTACTGGTGTTTATTTTCAGTGCATTCTTTTATGTGCTGATTGAACAGAGCATCATGAGCTGGTTACCGACTTTTAATAATGATGTATTAAAACTCTCTACCAGTTTAAGTATACAGATGGCAAGTATTTTATCGGCTTCTATTGCGCTGGGTCGTTTTTTAGCCGGACTTGTTCTGCGAAAAATGGATTGGCTAATTGTACTGGTAGTTTGTTTACTGGCTGCCGCATCATTAGTAATACTCACTGTTCCTTTAACTAAAAATATTACCGGCATTGCTGTTAACAGTTTGGCAGATGTGCCATTGGTTGCATTCCTGTTTCCGTTGATCGGTTTATTTCTTGCACCCATTTATCCTGCCATCAATTCTGTTATTCTCAGTAACCTTCCTGCACATAAACATGGATCAATGTCGGGGTTAATCGTTGTGTTCTCTGCATTGGGAGGAACAACAGGATCAATTATTACAGGCCATGTATTTGATGCATATGGCGGACAAACTGCTTTTTACTTTTCATTGATACCAATCGGTATACTGATTATCCTGTTGTTTATTTTTAAACGCTTACAACCAAAAGAAGGAGTTGTAGAAATAAAAATTTCAGGAGGGCATTAATTGTGGAGCAAAACCAATTATTTGAATTAAGCCCTCTTTTCGAGGATGTGCAGATGAACTGCATCTTTCCTGATGGAAAAACATTTGTTGATTGTGTACCAAAGCAATCACCCAAATCAATTCTTCAACTTTATATACAGGAAAAAAACACAAAGGACTTTAGCTTACATGAGTTTGTTGCAGCACATTTTGATCTGCCACATGTATTTGCCGGAGATTATCATACAGATACTACACAAAGTGTAAAGGAACATATCCAGGAATTGTGGCAGGTGCTTACAAGAATGCCCGATGAAAAAAAGGGATCATTGATTCCGTTGCCAAATCCATATATCGTTCCCGGTGGACGTTTTGGTGAAGTATATTACTGGGACAGTTATTTTACAATGCTGGGATTAGAAGCATCAGGCATGTATGATATGATTGAAAATATGGTGAACAATTTTTCACATCTCATTCAAACAATTGGGTTTATTCCCAACGGAAACCGTACCTATTATCTGGGTCGTTCACAACCTCCTTTTTATTCACTGATGATTCAGTTGATGGCAGCTATTAAAGGAAAGAACGTCATCAGCATCTACCTGCAGCCATTGGAAACTGAATATCGTTTCTGGATGAAAGGAGCAGATGTACTTAGTGAAACTCATAATGCAATTCATCATGTGGTGAGAATGAAGGATGGAGAAATCCTCAACCGTTACTGGGATTATAAAGATACTGCCCGTCCGGAATCATACAGGGAGGATGTAGAACTTTCGCACAGTACAACACAACAGCCGCAAACACTATATCGTCATTTACGTGCCGGAGCAGAATCGGGTTGGGATTACAGTTGCAGATGGTTTAAAGATGAAAAATCTTTTTCCACTATTCATACAACAGAAATTATTCCTGTTGATCTCAATTGTTTGATGGTTCACCTGGAGCAAACCATTTCAGAAGTTTATCATATTGGCGGAATACAGGGAAAAGCAGAAGAATACAGATTGTTGGCAGAGAAGCGGAAAGCAGCGATTCAGAAATATTGCTGGAACAATACGGTTGGTTTTTATACCGATTATGATTTTTCAGCAATCAGAACGAAGCAGGTAAAAACATTGGCAGGAGCAGCACCTTTATTTTTTCAGATTGCAACTCAGCAAGAGGCCGAT
The DNA here is from genome assembly GCA_964580775.1 of uncultured Chitinophagaceae bacterium. Lineage (GTDB taxonomy): Bacteria > Bacteroidota > Bacteroidia > Chitinophagales > Chitinophagaceae > Lacibacter. Next base: position 48,636 of record CAZOLW010000013.1, read on the forward strand.
ATAACAGCTGCAATTATTGAAAATGAATTTTTAAAAGACGGGGGAGTAACTACAACTTTACAAACAACGGGCCAGCAGTGGGATGCACCTAATGGTTGGGCACCCCTGCAATGGATGACGATTGTTGGGTTGGAAAATTATGGTCATCATGTATTGGCTGAAACAATCGCTAATCGCTGGATACAATTGAACACAGATGTATTTAACCGCACAGGGAAGTTGATGGAAAAATACAATGTAGTGGATACGCATCTGGATGCAGGCGGCGGTGAGTATGCTGGACAGGATGGTTTCGGATGGACGAATGGGGTGTTGCTGGCATTGATGAAGAAATATGAGAAAGTATGAATTTAAATCATTGATAAAAGTATGCAAACAGCTTTAGCTTTTAGGGATGTCTCGTTCCTCGACATGACGGCAGTTTGAGTATTTTTTTGCTCACTGGAATTTCGGGGGTCTCGTCATTTCGACGAAGGAGAAATCTCGATGCATTCAAGCAGCAAATGGAAAATAAGATTATTACCACTTTTCAATCTCTGGCCACAAATCAATCCAGTTTGGATTCAAGGCAGAAATCAATTCATTTTTCTTTTTCCTGTTCCATTTTTTTAGTTCTTTTTCACGGGCTATTGCCTCTTCAATTCTCCCAAAGTTTTCATAGTAAACAACTGTTGTGCAATTATACTTGTCAGTAAAACTTCCCCTGAAATAATGTTCTTTATGTTGAAGAACACGGCTTCTCAAATCAGAAGTAACACCAATATAAACAACAGTTCTTAACTGGTTCGTCATAATATAAACTGATCCTCCATGTGCCATGAAACAGGTTTTCAACAAAATAATCTTATCCCTCCAGCAATGCAAACCCATAAGGCGGTAAGATCAAAAACTCATGATCTTGTCCAACAGTCATTGTTTGCTCTGTCCAGTGATCATACAATTCAACAGGAGGATTTCTATTTTCTTTGAAAGTATACCAGGTAAGATAAGCTGCCTCACTACTGAAGTTGAATACACAGAACAAACGCTGATCGTCTTTACTCCGCAGGTAGGCGGCCACATGAATATTATGTGGAGTTAACCAGGTCAGATTACTGTGATCTGCAACTACTGATATTTTTTTCCGGATGGCCAGCAATTTTTTTGTTGAGCTGAAAACAATCTGCTCTGTTGTTCCTTCTTCTTTGATCAGTTTATTCTTCTGCCAGTCAATCAATGGCCGATGCATCCAGCGGTTGTCATAACTCTTTCCTTCTTCTTTTAAATAAGAATAGTCATTCGTATATCCAACCTCGTCACCATAAAACAACATCGGCACACCACCTAAGAAAAAACTGTGTGCCTGCATCAGTAATATTTTTTGAATTGAAAGATCAATTGCTGCCCGGTTATTTTCATTCAACGCTTTTTCTAAACCACACAGGGAAGCAAGTGAGCCGCTGATTCTTGCATCGCCCGTTTTGGGATTACAGGCGAAAAGGGCACCAATAGAAGGGCTATTCGAATGAACACCTGAATAATAATCTTTGAGAAATCTCCGGTGTGCATATGAATTAAAACCAGCCTGTTCAATCATTGCATCATCATAACCCAAACCAATATCATCATGACAACGGGTATAAGTGATCCAGGAAGTGCCATAAGGTTTTTTGAGTATTTCGTGTTGTGCGGCCAGCATTACTTTGGTGTCACCTGTTGCAAGCATATCCCATTGTAAAGCCATATGAGTTGCATTGTAGGCAAAGTCACATTCACGTGCAGTGAAATTATCTGTGCCGAAATATTTCATGATTTCTTTGGGAGCAACGATTGCTTCACCCAGCAAAGCCATTCCCGGCGTTGCAACCTGCACGCATTGTTTAATTAAACGCAACAGAATATGTGCCTGTGGCAAATTCTGACAGGTGGTGCCGAGCTGTTTCCAGATGAATGCAGGCGCATCAATGCGTAAGAGATCTACTCCAAGATTTGCATAGAAAAAAATTGTATCCAACATTTCAATGAAAACGATCGGATTAGTATAATTCAAATCCCACTGATAGCGATTAAACACAGTCATCACCCATTTATTGCATTCAGGTATGTAGGAGAAACTGCCGGGCGAGCTTTCAGGAAAAACCTCCGGCATTGTTTTATCATACTGATCGGGTAAGCTTCTGTCGTTATAGAAATAAAAATAATCCTGGTATTTTTTCTCACCGTTTTTCGCTTTCTCAGCCCATTCATGTTTGTGCGAAGTATGATTCAATACAATATCAAGCATCAGGTACATATTCCGTTTCCGCATTTCTTCCTGCAACTGCTGCAAATCTGTTAATGAACCAAAACGTTCATCTACTTTACGGAAGTTAGAAACAGCATATCCACCATCACTTTCATTGGCCGGACTTTCAAACACTGGCATCAGGTGTAAAAAATTTATACCGAGGTCTTCAAAGTAATCCAGTTTTGTTTCGAGTGTTTGCAGGTTGCCGCAAAAACGATCTACATACAAACTCATGCCATTGATCTGGTTGCTGAGAAACCAATGTTCCTGTTCGAGCTTGGTGATGTCTCTCTGTTTCAATACAACCGGTCTTTGCTGATAGCCTTTGATAATTGTTTTAATCACATCATCAAACAATATTTCAGCAGCAGGATGATGTTCATACAGCATCAGGTACAGATTAAAGATGGCGGAAGTATTCGCCAGAAATCTTGTGTACAATTGATTGTCTTCTCCCGCCACATCAATTTTGTGTTCTTTGAGAAGTTCATTGATATGTTCGTGAACGCCGAATGTGTACATATTAATTAAATATATCGCTGCTTAAATATTTGAATGCTTCCATGGCACCGAGGTACTCGCAGGTGCGGGCTCCGGCTTTGTTTCCATTATAGATGATGGATTTCCACAATTCTTCTGAAAACTGAATGTTGGGAGTAAGCGGTTTAAAACTTAGTTGATACAGTACTGCTCCTGTAAAGGCATCACCTGCACCTGTTGTATCAACAGGTGTAATATCAATACTTGGAATAATATGGGTTTCGTTATTCAGCCCTAGCAGTGTTCCTTCTTTTCCAATGGTGATGGCAAACACTGCATTTGTTTTTTGCAGAAACACTTTTGCTGCATCTGTATAAGTTGAGGTACCCGTCAGCATCATGGCTTCTTCATCACTTACTTTAAAAAAATTACAATGATTGAGAAAATGCCAGGATTGACTGATGAAAGACTCTTTCTGATGCTGAAATAAAAGTTGGCGGTAGTTGGGATCAAAACTGATAAAGAGATTTTTATCCAGCGCCTTTTTCAATAAGGATGTGTATGCTTCCTGCAATGGACCGGGCAGAAAAGCAGTTGCTGATCCAAAATGCACAATGGAAAATTCGTCCAGGTCAATCGCTTCAATATCTTCTTTATTTAACTGACCATCTGCACCACGGTTAAAATAAAAATCCCGTTCGCCATTTTCCATTAAGGAAACAAAAGCAAAAGTGGTGAAGTACTGTTCATCCTGTAACATGTGTTTGGTTCCCACGCCGAAGTCTTTCATTACATCTACAAGATGATTGCCAAACGGATCAACACCAACTTTAGTTGACAGCTCCACATCGCCACCCAAAGCAGCAATTGCTGCGGCAACATTTGTTGGTGCGCCGCCCGGTTTTTTCAGGAAATGTTCACCCTCCGACAAAGGCTTTCCTTTATCTGTGCAGATCATATCAATCAATGCTTCACCTATACAAAGTATTTTCTTCATTATCTGTGCTGTTCAATATTTATAACTCATAAATAACCGCTTCGTATGGTTGTAAGGTTCCATTAACTGATGCGGATTTATAATTGCTGATTAATAGTTTGGCTTTACTGACATCGATTACTGTATTTACGGCAGACTGTTTGTTTCTGAAATTCAGCATTACCAGCAATTTCTTTTCATTCAGTTCTCTTATATAAGCAAATACATCTGGATTGTTTTTATCGATCAGTGTGAACTTTCCATATACCAGTACATCATTGTCTTTTCTCAGCTTCACCATTTTTCTGAAGTAATTCAGACAACTGTTCTCATCTTTTTCCTGGGCTGATACGTTGAGAGTTTTGTAATTAGAGTTTGTTTTTAACCAGGGGATGCCGGTTGTAAAACCTGCATTTGCACTGCTGTCCCATTGCATACCGGTGCGGCCATTATCACGGCAACTGAATTTAATGAACTCCATATACTTCTTCAAATCGCCACCAATATTTATCTGGTGCTGATATTCATTCAGCGTTGGCATATCCTTGTAGTCCTCTATCTTTTCAAAACCTGCGTTGGTCATTCCCAGTTCATCACCATAGTAAGAATAAGGAGTACCACGCATGCTCATGAGAAAAGTGGTGAGCATTTTAGAAGATAGATCTCTGAATTCAGGTTTATCATTACCAAAGCGGCTGACTAATCTGGCCTGGTCATGATTGGATAGAAAAATAGAAAGCCATCCTTTTTCTGCAAACGCACTATCCCATTTGGTAAATGTTTCTTTAAACTTTAAAACACTATAAGCTTCTCCACCTTGAACCGCAGGCATCTTTGCAAGATTAACTCCATCAAATGCATAAGCCATTCCCAATTCATTCCTGTCAGTATCTACCAGTTCATGTGCATCTTTAAAGGTTTGTCCTGCACCTTCTGCCACACTCATTACATCATACTTACTGAACACTTCTGCATTCATCTCTTTTAAATAATCATGTAAGTGCGGCCCCATGCCATAATACTTTTCAAAGTTGATATTGAGGTCAGCAGGCATTGCCGGAAAGGTTGTGTCTTTTGCTGCAAATTGAAATGCATCTAAGCGAAAACCATCCACACCTTTTTCTGCCCAGAACTTCATCATATCATAAATTTCCTGCCGGAGCTTTGGGTTTTCCCAGTTGAGATCTGGTTGCTTTTGTGAAAAGTAATGCAGGTAATACGCATTGGTGAGTGAATCATATTTCCATGCATCATGGTTTACATCAAACAGACTGTACCTGTAAGGTGGCTTTCCTTTTTCAGCATTCCACCAGTGATAATAATTACGATATGGATTATCCCTGCTGCTGCGGCTTTGTTTAAACCACTCGTGTTCATCACTGCTGTGATTCACTACAATATCCATTACCAGTTTGAGCTTACGTTCATGCATGCCTTTCAGCAATGCATCAAAATCTTCCATCGTGCCAAAATCTCTCATGATGTTGCGGTAGTCACTTACATCATAACCATTATCATCATTGGGTGAACTGTAAATGGGGTTGAGCCAAACCGCATTTATACCTAAGCTCTTAATATAATCCAACTTTGAAAGAATTCCTTTCAGGTCGCCAATGCCATCACCATCACTGTCTTTAAAACTTCTTGGATAGATTTGATACACCACTGCTTCCTTCCACCACTTACGATCAGTTTGTGTATCTGCCTGTTTCTCTGTTTTTGATTTACAGGAAAGGGCAACTAAGACAATCAGCAGAACCCACAAAAGATATTGTTTTATTGATTTCATATACATATTCATTTAATGCCCGCCACCTCCCATAATCACAACATCATCTGCAGGTTTTTTGCTTTTGATGAGCATGGTTGCAGCGGCAGCAATTAATAAAAACACACCGGCGAATGTGATGGCTTTGCCCGGATCGTTATGTAAAAAATGTTTTAAGATATAACCGAACGAAAGATTCTGAATGATCATTGGTATTACAATCATCATATTAATAATACCCATGTACACACCATACCGTTCTTTAGGAATATTACTTACCACCATTAAATAGGGGATACCCATCATACTTGCCCAGCCGATACCAAAGCCTGTAATGGCAGGAAACAGTAAATATTTGTTTTCAATATGCGGGAACATGAGAAATCCTATAGCTGCTAATAATAAACAGGAAACATGTACCAGTTTGGGTGAGTACCGTTTTGCAAACCATACCAATCCGAAGGCACATAAAAAAGTAACTACATTATACCATCCATTTACAAGACCTGTCCAGCTCACTGCTTTTTCATACAGATCAGGATTATCTGTTGGTGATGTTTTCCAAACGGACTGTGCAATACTCTTGGATGAATTTTGCCAGTAACAAAACAATGCATACCACTGAAATAAATAAACCAATGCCAGTTGCCACATTACTTTAGGCATGTCTTTGATGGCATGTGCAATTTCAATAAAGGGAGAAAAAAGATTTAATGGCTCTGACTTCATTTTCTTTAGTTCTTCATCTGTTGGCGGAATTTCAGGAGTTGTACGCATACTCCACCAGATAGAACCGATGGAACAGATTGCACCGAGGAAGAAAGATGCAAATACCCATGTTGGTAATTTTCCTGTTTTGCCAATAAAGATCATGGGAAATATAAAAAGAGAAACATTGGCCAATGTTTGACCAAGCCCTGTAAAAAAACTTTGCGATTGAAAACCCGTTGGCTGCTGCGATGCATCTAATTTATCGGCGATGAATGCACGGTAAGGTTCCATCGCCGTGTTATTACCTGCATCTAAGATCCACAGCAAACCGGCAGCCATCCACAATGAACTGCTGAACGGATAAAAGAATAGAGCAATACTGCACATGATGGCCCCAACAAAAAAGTAAGGCTTCCGTCTACCGAATTTTGGATGCCATGTTTTATCGCTCAATGCACCGATGATGGGTTGAACGAGTAAACCTGTCATTGGGCCTGCCAGGTTCAGAAAGGGAATTTCATCAGGGCTTGCCCCAAGCATATCATAAATTGGATTCACCGCACTTTGCTGTAAACCAAAACTGTACTGAATGCCGAAGAAGCCAACATTCATATTAATAATCTGCCCAAAACTTAAGTGAGGCTTGGTAAAAGACATGTGCAGTTTTGTTTGTTTGTATGGTTGGAAATGAAACACTGCGCATGGCAGCAGCAATCATCATGAAGATAACAAATGCTGTTGTTGAATGCTTTATGCAAACGGTTGATGTTGGAAAAAACAGGCTAAGATCTTACGTCGAGTACATCCCGCAGTCCATTACCCAGCAAGTTGAAGGCGAGTACCAGCAACATGATGGCAATGCCTGGTGCGATGGCCAGCATGGGGTTATTGGTGATGATGAAGTTGTAGTTTTCTTTGATCATTAATCCCCAGCTTGGTTGCGGAGGCTGAACACCCACACCGAGAAAACTCAAACCGGCTTCAATAACAATGGCACTTGCGAAATTGCTGGCGGCAATCACAATCACTGGTCCCATTACATTCGGTAAAATATGTTTGAAGATGGTTCTTGCATGGGAGAAGCCCATCGCCTTGGTTGCTTCAATATAATTCAGTTCACGAAGGCTGAGGACCTGTCCACGGATCAGTCTGGCCACATTTACCCACAGCGTTAAACCGACCGCAAGAAATACCTGCCAGAATCCTTTACCCAATGCAAGTGTAATAGCAAAGACCAATAACAAAGTAGGGATGCTCCACACGACATTAATCAACCACAGAATGGCTTCGTCTATCCAGCCACGGAAGTAGCCGGCAACAGCACCAAGGAAAATACCAACGGTTAGAGAAATGAGTACAGCAATCAACCCTACACTTAAACTTACACGAACACCAACAATGAGGCGACTTAAAATATCTCTGCCGAATTTATCGGTGCCTAACCAGAAGGTTTTGGTTGTAATAAGTTCACTTGCCTTTTTTCCCTTTAAAGAAAAATTCATTGATTCAGTTACACCATCATCTACAAATTTTTCAATAGTAAGGCTGTCTCCGTTTTGTTTGTAAGAAGTAATGGGTATGTATTGATACCGGTCTTCTTTTCCAAAGAAAAATTCACTGATGGAAGAACTGTTTATTTGCTTTTCCTGTTCGATTTTAATGAACTGCTGTTTATATCCCGGCTTTTTTGCTGCAATTTCCACAATGATCCTGTTTGCATCGGGAGTAGAATCGGGTGCAATTACATGTGCCAGTAATGCCATGAGCAGAGAAAGTACAATAATCACCAAACCAAACACAGCGCCTTTATTTCGGCGCAGTTTTTTCCAGAAAATTTTGGTGAAAGAGTATTCCTGTTTTGACATTGATGCACCCAACCCCTAAAGGGGAGTAATTACGATTATAAAAAAATGAAGCTAATTAAATAAATTAAAAAAAGAAATCAAATTAATTGATTATTGTGATTTCAAATTTACTTAGGCTGTTATGGTTCCCCTTTAGGGGGCGGAGGGGGTTTCTACTTCACCTTCCTTCCTTTCCACTCATAGCTTCCAAATTTCCCCAGCCATCCTGCAATAACTGTATACAAAATATGAAAGGGCTGCGCCAGTGGAAACCAAACCAATAATTTTTCTTTCTGAAAAAAAGAGGCAATAGGAATCAGGAACAGTAATTCAACAATTGTTTTGAACAGCATGGTTCCTGCCAGTAAAATCCACAATATGCTGTTGAAAAAACCAGCAACAAAAAGTACGAGAAGAAATACATTTAATAAATACACCAGCAGCAACACCCAGAAGATTCGTTTGTCTTCATACTTATCAGCTTTACTGGCCCAGCGTATCCGTTGCCGGAAAAACTCACCCACTGTTTCAACAGGTGAAGTAAGTACAATACTGTCGACTGCTTTGCAGTAATGCACCTGTGTCGGGAATTGTTTATACAGTTTATACATCAGCAGCATATCATCGCCACTGGCAATATGATCCACATCTTTGAAACCATTCACTGAATTAAAGGCTTCTTTGCTGTAGCAGAGATTGGCGCCGTTGCACATGCTGTGAAAACCGGCAGCAACCGATGCTCCCGTAATTCCCTGCAGACTTAAAAAATCAAGCGACTGAAATAATTTAATAAAAGAGCTTTCTTCTTTCATAGCAACCGGTGCTGCAATAAATACAGTTGGCTGCTGTTCAATAATAAAAGTAAAATTTCGTAACCAGTTAGCAGGAACAATACAATCAGCATCAGTTGTAACAATGTATTTTCCTGTGGAATGCTCAACGCCGATTTCAATGGCTTTCTTTTTATACGAGTTGATCTTTTCTTTTACCACATCTTTCAGCTGCACAACTTTTACACCTGCAAATTGCCGGACAGTTGTAACTGTTGCATCATCACTGAAGTCATCCATCACAATTACTTCAACCAGTTGATTGGGATAATTCAGTTGCTGAATTGATTGTAAACAGGCAGCAATATTTTTTTCTTCATTACGTGCCGGTATAAGAATACTGAAACTGGTTGCCGGCTGAAAATCTGCTGAAGGTTTTGTGAATGCGAGTTTCTTCCACCAGCTTTTATAGAGTAAAAGCAAAATGGTATAAGGAATCAATAAACAGATGCTGATCAGCAGCCAAAGCATGGGTGCAAAATAATCATTCATCGTTCAGCAGCGAAATAATGAAGGTTGCGTGTTTCTCAGTCAGTAACCGGTGACCGCTTTGCAGCTCATGCACATGAATCCAGTCTGCACTTTCTTTTTGAAAACGGTATCCATTCTTTGCAGGAATAACACGGTCGTATGATCCAAATACAAGATGTAGTTGAATCCTGTGTTCTGCAATATTTCTTTTAATGTGCTTCAGGTTTGGCCTGAACTTCCGCATGGTTGTCCAGATTCGGTAAAGATCATCCCTTACTTTCTTTTCATCGATATAACGATGCACATACTTGGCTACACCGCTGTTCACCCATTTTCTGCGGTTCATCTGGTCAACAAAAAAGCCAAACCAATAGGGATGCTGCATGGTGTATTTAAACAATCCATTACCCAGCCATGTTTGCGTTGCCAGCCAGTACCATCCGTTGACGTTTAATCCATCAGGTGCCAGTAATACAGCTTTTTCTATTTTCTGTGGAATACGTTTCAGCAAACTCAAGCCAACTCTTCCTCCCATACTGAAACATAAGAGATGAATGCTGCGGTTATGAAAGTCAGGAATCATCTGTTCAAGCAGGCCTATTAAATCTTTTACAGGGAAAGTGAGCTTATTTTTCCATTTTGTTTCTCCATGCCAGGGAAGATCAATGGCAAAAACGGTATAAACATCACTTATATATTTTTCGAGAAAGGAAAAGGTCTCAGCTTCTTCACCAAATCCATGTAAGCAAAGCAAAACCTTATTGCCTTTGCCGCCTGTGAGGTAAGAAAACGAAGATTGATTGTATAAAATGTAGTGACGTTCCAAGTAAGTATTCGCTAAATTAAAATTAAAAGTGCTAACAGATACTTATTTGATGATTCCTGAAATTAGATTTGCACTCATTTATGGGCCGTCGCAAACGAAAAATATCTAAGACTCTTCCCTGGATCATTGTTGTACTGGTGTTTGTTGCCGGAGCTGCACTCTTTGGCCGTAACTGGTGGCTGGAGCGGCAGGCAGGATTAATCCGTTACAGGGAATTTGGCATTCCTATTCCATCCAATTACAGTTTGCATGGAATTGATGTAAGCCGTTATCAGCAGGTGATCAATTGGGAAGCTGTAAAAGCCATGAATGTGCAGGAAACAAAAATTCATTTTGCATTCATCAAAGCAACAGAAGGAAATGACAATGTTGACTTCTATTTTAAACGCAACTGGCGTAAGGCGAAGGAAGCTGAAATGATTCGTGGAGCCTATCATTTTTTTATAGCTTCAAAGGATGGTACCATGCAGGCAAGAAATTTTATCAATAAAGTAAAACTGCAAAGCGGTGACCTGCCGCCGGTACTCGATGTTGAACAGACGAATGGTGTGAGTAAAGCCATTTTACAGCAACGGGTAAAAGCATTTTTGTATGCAGCTGAGCTGGCCTATGGTGTAAAGCCTGTTATTTATACCAATGCTGATTTTTACAAAGCATACTTAAGTGATGGATTTGATGACTATCCGTTATGGGTGGCGCATTACCTGCGGCCTTCTGAACCACGCATCAACAGGGATTGGCACTTCTGGCAGCATAGTGAAAGAGGCAGGGTAAATGGTATTTCAGGTAAAGTTGATTTTAATGTATTTAACGGCGACAGTACTGATTTTGCAAAGCTTCTCATGAAATAACTATTTTTGTACTCACTAAAAATGAAACATATGAAGAAATTAATCGTTATTGCAACCTGTATCTTTCTGGTTAATATTGCTGCTGCACAAAATAAAACAGTATCCAGTAATGAATATAAGACAGCAATAGGTATTAAGTTTTGGGATGGTGCCGGGTTAAACCTGAAAACATTTCTTACCGACAAAACGGCGCTTGAGTTTATTGGTTTTTTTAATTCCACCGGTACACGTATTACAGGTTTATATGAAATTCATGGCAATCTGAGTACAGAAGGAAATTTAAAATGGTATATAGGTTTTGGTGGACACGCAAGTTTTTATAAAAAACTTGGTACAGGAGGAGGGATTGATGGCGTTTTAGGAGTGGATTACAAATTCAGCAATATGCCCTTAAACCTGGCGCTCGACTGGCAGCCAAGTGTTGAAGTTGGTGTTAGCACTCTTAATGGTTTTGCAGGCAGTTATGGAGGTCTTGCAATACGATATACGTTATAAAAAAATTGTTTTAGAGAAAGCTGTTGTACAATTTGTACAGCAGCTTTTTTATTTGCTTAATTTGTACACTTAAACGAATGTATTATGAGCGGGATGGAACCTGAAGTACAGGAATTTTTAAAACGGATAGCACAAACGGTATCGGTGAGCTTATTGTTCTTTCTGCTGCACATGACTGTTGGGATCTATTTCAACTGGGCTTTTTTTGAAGATGGCCCACGCATTGGTAATATCATTTATTATTTTGTTTTTCTTGCATCACTTGCCGGGCTGATTTATTTTTATTACAGGTTGTGGAAGGGGAAGTTGTAATTGGGTTAGCCAGCTGCATTATTTCTATTAAGCGTTCGTTGCGTCGCACACTTGTACGCTTCGTATTCTTATTCATTGCAAAAAATCGCAGACATTGAATATCTCGCTTCTGGATTCAGGATTCAACTCTTTTAGCCTTTTTTCTTATGTAAAGCATACATAGTTTAAAAATGATTAACCCAAACACCAAGTACAACAATCCATTTGTTAAAAAGTATAAATAAGGATGATCTTTGAATAAGTATCCTGGAATTTCAAAAAAACCAATATCTACATGCCAGCCTTTTTTTGAATTGCCTAGTAGAGTTAAGCCATATACCAGCAAAAGACTTAACAATGAATTTAACCAATGAAATCTGTATTTGTTTATTTGATAACCGAAGTAAATAGATGTAATTAATAAAGTAAGTATGCCAGTAAATCCTGAAATAATTTGAAGACTTAAAAAGCTACCTAGATCTATTCCTATTTCCTTATTGGGTTGTTTAGGATCATTAAGAATTAGAGCATTAACCATGTCAATGTCAGTAAGAAAAACTAGTTTTTGAACACCTAACGGTATTAATTTAAGAACGATACTAAACAGCAATATTACAAGAACATTGAGCTTGTATTTAATAAATGTAGTGAGCATTCAATTAAATTAATTCTTATCCCCTGGATTCAAAATTACCGGCGTATTTCCTTTACCCATGATAATAATCTTGGCATTAGGAGATTTACTCAACTCCAGGTTTGCTTTAATGCTTTCGTATTGAAGTTGTCTGTCTGTTAAGCTTTCGCTGATGATGCGCTGGTAATCAGCAATACCCTGTGCTTCTACACGTTTGCGTTCTGCCTCCTGTTTTTCTTTTTGCAGTACAAACTGCATTTTCTGTGCATCCTGTTCGGCATTGATCTTTTGTTCAATCGTTGCTTTTACACTGGCAGGAAGAGTGATATTCCGTACAAGAAGGTTTTCAAGAAACAACCCTCTTTTCTTAAAATCATCTTCAATGTTTTTAAAAATGCGTGATTGAAATTCATCACGCTTGGTTGAATACAACGCTACGGCATCGTAATAGACAGCATTATCCCTGATACGTGTACGGGTAAGCGGACGAACAATCTTGTTTTCATAATCTTCCCCGGTTTCTGAAATCAACTTGGGGGCATCAACCGGAATTACACGATATAGGACAGACAGATCAATGGTTACTTCCAATCCATCAGCTGTAAGTACCCGGATGGCATCATCGCTTGCTTTATTTCCTTCATCATGTACACCACTCATGGTATAGTTGAGCGTTTTCGTATCCATTTTAATTACTTCAACTAACGGGTTTACAAAGTTCAATCCGCTTGGCAGAGTACGGCTCTGCACTTTACCAAATAGTTTTTGAACTCCAACATATCCTGCGTCAATCTGCACAATACAGGAAGTGAGGATTCCTATCAGTACAACAACAAATCCAAGTGTGCGGATCAGTTTTCCGAATTTCTGAAGCGGACTATCAGCTTTTGCAACAGCAAAGCCAACTGCAACGGCAATTAAACCAAGAATAATGAGGAACATAGTATTTAAATTTAATAATATCGTGAAAGTGGAACAAGGTACATGAAAGAAAAACAAAATAGTATGATCTTCAGCTGCTGTGATCGGAAACAATCACCCATTGTCCTTTAATTTTTTTGAACAGTAAAGTATAATGACCGCCGATGTCTCCTTCTTTGTCTCTTTTTAAATGCCATTTACCAATTACATAATAAGCATCGGGAGCAAGCTTTGTGAGTTTAACAATGTCAAAGCTCAGTTCACCCATGGCATCCATATCAGGATAATTTTTGCGGTAGTTGGCTAATGTTTGATCGTAGCCATACGTAACGCCGCTTTTGCCGATAAACATCAGGGAATCACTTTTCCAGTAACCGATCATGAAGCTCCGCAGGTCGCCACAATTCCAGGATTGTGTTTGTTTTTCGAGGACAGCGAGAATTTGTTTTTCATTTCTTGTTTGTGCAGAAGAATGAATGGCTGCAAACAGCAGTATAAAGAAGATTAGTTTTTTCATAAGTTGAAATTACAGCAAAAGAAGAAATGCTTTGCTGAAAAAGAAAGCGGCTCATTGAGCCGCTTTCTTTTTAACTGTTACCCCATTTTTTCTTTTTGAGGAATGCAATACTTTTTTTGATGCACTGTTCTTCAGGCATGGTGTAAGCTTCCTGTTCAACAAATGCATATTTTAAACCTGACAGTTTTTTCTCAGCAAAAATCGGAGTAAAGTCAATGCTGCCATCGCCCACCTGTGTGCTTTCTTTATCTCCTTTAGAATTGGTGGTCATATCTTTTACATGCCACATGGTAAAACGGCCCGGATATTTCTTGAACCAATCGATTGGATTTTCCCCTGCAAATACAACCCAGTAAAGATCAAATTCAAAATCAACCATACTTTTATCGGTTTGTGTCAGCAGTATTTCCAGGAACTGTTTACCATCATCTACTTTCTTAAACTCAAAATCGTGGTTATGATAAGCCAGTTTCATTCCGGCAGCTTTTGTAAGCTCAGCAGTTTTATTGATTGCTTCAAGATATTTTTTAAATCCATCCCCATTCCTGTACTGATCATTTGTATAAGGAACTGTTACATACTGATTACCCATAATGGCTGCAGCTTCTGTAATGGCTTTCCATGCATCTGTATTTCCATCAATTACTGAGTCGGGTATTCCGTAATGTCCGCTGGGCGATGCTAATTTATTCGCATCAAACATGGCTTTAAATTCTGTTGGCGTTTTTCCAAAGAACGTTTTGCCATCAAACCCGTACAGCTCAATCTGGGTATAGCCTGCTTTGGAAACATATTCAATTGTTGATGTTAGATTCTTACTTACATCGTTGCGGACAGTATATAACTGAAGTCCGTATTTTTTTTCCGCAGCAGGATCTGCACAGGAAACCATGGGTAAACCTGCCATTGAAAAACCGGCCGTTAATGCTGCTGAGGTTCTTAAAAATTCTTTGCGGTTGTAAGACATAATCGTTTGATATTTCTTTCCGTCTGACGCCCTCGTCTGACGGATTTGTCAGGAATTTTTATGCATCAGACGAGGGCGTCAGATGCGGCGATCATTTTTTATTCAGCCCACGCTTTATCTCCTTTGGCATAAGGGAATGAGCCATCATATTTACCCGGAACAGGATTATGACGTAAGGTTTCAGTCATTCCTGTTTTGGATGTAAAGAAGCCCATCAGTGTTAACTGCTTCATCATGGTATAATAATGGCTGGGCGATCCTTCAAATTCTGTTTGATCTTTCCATGCCAGTGTGCTGTTTTTCTTTTCATGCTCTGCACGCAAAGGATTGTCTGTTTCATTGCGTTTCTGATTGAATTCTTTCGCTTCTTTTTCAAGACTGATCAGCAGATCATGCCGTTGTTCAGCACTACTTTCCATAAATGATTTGCTGTACATTTTATTGCAGGCTTCGTCAAGTTCTCCAATGCCTTTTATAAATGCAGCCTGTTGTTTCTCTGTATAACAATCGGTCACCATTACTTTCATAAACTCACCCACCTGTGCTGCTTTTGCACCGGGTGTTGTTGTGGCAGGAATAATGGTTTCTGCAACTTCATCGAGCAAAGTAATATTGGATGCAGTAAAACCTGCATCTGCTTTTGCACCTGTTTTACAGCCACTGATGAATAACTCACCCCCAATTACAACCCCACCTGTAAGTAGCGCCACCATTTTTAAAAGTTCTCTGCGATCCATAGTATTTATTTTAAACGTTTAAAATTTATATCAAACAAATTCAATCTATTCGGTTCTTCAAATTCTATACTGACTCTTCAACCTCAAAATACTAAGCTCCCCTTTAGGGGTTGGGGGCTTAGATATTTCCTTTTTTTAATTCACGTACTGCAAAGTCAGCAGCCCTTGCGGTTAATGCCATATAAGTTAATGATGGGTTTACGCAGGATGAACTTGTCATACATGCTCCATCAGTAACAAATACATTCGGTGCATCCCATACCTGGTTATTGCTATTCAATACAGAAGTTTTTGGGTCAAAGCCCATACGTGCAGTTCCCATTTCATGAATCCCATGCCCCATAGCATGACCTGAATCATAAGTCATAATATTTTTTACCCCACCAGCTTCGAGCATCGCTACTAATTCTTCTTTTATAGCAGTACGCATTTTTATTTCATTTTCTTTCAGTTCTGCATCCATCGACAGTACAGGTAAGCCCCATTTATCTTTTACTGTTTTATCTAACGAAATTTTATTTTCATGATAAGGAAGTATTTCACCAAAGACAGTTGCACCAATTCTCCAGTTACCGGGTTCTGTTAAGCTTTCTTTTAACTGGCTGCCGATATTTAGTTCTGCTACATCTCTGCTCCATCCCTGCCTGCTTGCACTGCCCTGGTATCCGAAGCCTCTTAGAAAATCTCTTTTTTTATCGCCGGGAATATTGGCGAAACGGGTAATATAAAATCCGGCAGGACGACGGCCATATTCTGTTTTGTCTTCATAACCATCAATATCTCCGCCGGCACCAAGGTTATAATGATGATCCATTACATTATGACCAAGTTCACCACTGCTGCTGCCCAAACCACCCGGCCATATATCAGTGGCTGAATTAAATAACAACCAGGTAGAGTTTAACGCAGAGGCACAAACAAAAATAATTTTTGCTTTATACTCATAGGTTTTGTTATCCATTGTATCCAAAACTTCCACACCGCTTGCTTTCTTTTTGTCTTTATCGTACAGGATTTTTGTTACCAGTGATAAAGGTCTTACCGTCAGGTTATTGGTTTTCATTGCTGCCGGAAGGGTAGAAGATTGTGTGCTGAAGTAACCACCAAACGGGCAGCCTTCCCAGCAGCGGTTGCGGAACTGGCAATTGGTTCTTTCTTTATGCGGCACGGTAATATTGGCCACACGACTGTTGATTAAATGCCGCTCGCCTTTATAGAAATTCTTAATTTTTGCGGCAACATCTTTCTCAATTAAATTCAAAGGAACCGGAGGCATGAATTGTCCATCAGGTAAATAAGGTAACCCTTCGAGTGAGCCACTGATGCCTGCAAATTTTTCAACATGATCATACCAGGGTGCAATGTCTTTATAACGGATTGGCCAATCAATTCCGAAACCATCTTTTGCATTGGCTTCAAAGTCAAGATCGCTCCAGCGATAACTATGCCTGCCCCATAAAACGGAACGCCCACCCATGCGGTAAGTTCTCCACCAGGTAAATGGTTTTACTTCTGTATACGGTGAATCTTTTTCATTGGCCCATGCATCCATCACTCTTTCATTCGCTGCCCATCCACGATGAATAACAGGATAATCCTTTTTTTGCTGCTGCGTTGTATTGCCCCGGTGCTCAAATTCCCAAGGCATTTTTTTGGCAGTGTTATAATCTTCGATGTGTTTATGTTCGGCACCACGTTCCAGCATAAGCACCTTCAGCCCTTTTTCGCAAAGTTCTTTTGCTGCCCAGCCACCGCTGATTCCGGAGCCAATAACAATTGCATCATATGTATTATCTGCCATGCTGAAAAAATTAATGATTACTGCCTATGCTTAATTATAAATTTCCTTTCTTCAATTCCTTTACAGCAAAATCAGCAGCTCTTGCTGTTAATGCCATATAGGTTAAAGATGGGTTTACACAGGAAGCACTGGTCATACATGCTCCATCTGTAACAAAAACATTGGGTGCATCCCATACCTGGTTGTTACCGTTGAGTACCGATGTCTTGCGGTCACGACCCATACGTGCAGTTCCCATTTCATGAATACCCATACCAACTGCATATCCATTATCGTGTACTTGTACATCTTTAACACCCGCAGCTTCCAGCATTTCTTTTGCATCGTTCATCATATCAATGCGCATCTTCTTTTCATTTTCTTTAATCTCGGCATTGAAAGAAAGAACAGGCAGTCCCCATTTATCTTTTACATTTTTATCGAGTGTGATTTTATTATCGTGATATGGAAGCATTTCACCAAACGCTGTAATATTAATCGACCAGTCATCATTTGGTTCACTCATTACTTCTTTTAAAGATGCTCCAATTGTTAACTCTGCTACATGCGATCCTCTGCCACGGCCTGCGCCACCCTGGTAGCCGAAGCCACGCAGGTAATCTCTTTTATCATCATAAATATTTCTGAAACGTGGAATATATATTCCCGTTGGTCTGCGTCCAAAGAGATACTTATCACTGAACCCTTCCACTTTGCCACTGGCTCCACAGCGGAAATGATGATCCATTAAATTATGACCAAGTTCCCCGCTGCTGCTGCCCAAGCCACCTTCCCATACATCTGTTGCAGAATTCATTAGCACCCATGATGAGTTTAAGGCAGAAGCACATACAAAAACAATCTTTGCTTTGTACTCATAGGTTTTGTTTGTTTCTGCATCAAGGATCTCAACACCGGTTGCTTTCTTTTTGTCTTTATCGTATAAAATTTTTGTTACAATTGAAAACGGACGGAGTGTAAGATTTCCGGTTTTCATTGCAGCAGGTAAAGTAGCAGCCTGTGTGCTGAAGTAACCACCGAACGGGCAGCCTCTTGCGCAACGGTTCCTGTATTGACAATTCGTTCTTTCGTGATGCGGCTGTGTAATATTTGCACTGCGGCCAATAATAAGATGCCGCATTCCTTTGTAATGTGCCTCTAATCTTTTCTTCACTTCTTTCTCTGCACAGTTTAATTCCATGGCAGGCATAAAATCACCATCGGGCAAAACATCCAATCCATCTTTGCTTCCCTGTATGCCTGCAAATTTTTCTGCATGGCTGTACCAGGGAGCAAGCTCATCATAACGGATAGGCCAGTCAACAGCTATGCCTTCTTTTGCGTTGGCTTCAAAATCCCATTTGTTCCAGCGGTAACTCTGACGGCCCCAGGTTAATGAACGGCCACCTACATGATAACCACGAAACCAGTCGAAGCGTTTTTCTTCGGTGTAAGGATGGTCAAGATCACTGCACCACCAGTCAAGGTTCATTTCATTTAACGGATAATCCCTTTTCAGTTTGGGGTAATCTTTAATCATCTGCTGTGTGCGCCCGCCACGATGAGGGAACTCCCATGCCTCTTTTGAAGTGTTCGT
Organism: uncultured Chitinophagaceae bacterium; assembly: GCA_964580775.1. Lineage (GTDB taxonomy): Bacteria > Bacteroidota > Bacteroidia > Chitinophagales > Chitinophagaceae > Lacibacter. Next base: position 67,598 of record CAZOLW010000013.1, read on the forward strand.
GTAATCTTTGATGTGTTTAATATCATGACCACGCTCCAGCATAATTACTTTCAGACCTTTCTCTGTCAGTTCTTTTGCTGCCCAGCCTCCGCTGATTCCTGATCCAATGACAATGGCATCATATTCGTTAATCTCAGGCATACTAAAAATTTATGGTTTGAATTATTGTTTATAGCCCCATCCTCCTTCTCCTTCCCCAAAGGAGAAGGAGCGGCACTTTTTACTTTCAATTTTTTACTTGTTCTTCCATATCAACATCAAATCTTTAATTATCATATTTTAAACTGTCTGATTTTTTTTCAGACTTTACGAAAAGAAGGCCTTGTGTGCCGATGGCTTCCTCCTTTGGGGGAAGTCGGAAGGGGGCGTTATACATCGCACCTCTTCACCGCATCTTTCAACGCTGCAATTTTTTCTTCTTTTGTTTTTCCTGTGGGAATATATTCCTGTGCTACATATCCTGTATATCCTGTGGCAAGTATGGCTTTCATGATGGCAGGATAATATAATTCCTGTGTTTCATTGATTTCATGCCTGCCCGGCACACCTGCTGTATGATAATGACCAAAGTACTGATGATTGTCAGTAATGGTTCGGATAATATCTCCTTCACTGATTTGCATATGATAAATATCGTACAGGATTTTAAAGTTGGGTGAACCAAGACGTTTACACAGTTCTATTGTCCATTTCGTATTATCTGCCATATAATCAGGATGATTCACCTTGCTGTTGAACACTTCTATCTGAATAATGACATTGTGTTTTTCAGCCAATGGCATAATCTGTTTCAATCCTTCCACACAGTTCTGCAAACCGGTTTCATCATCCATCCCGTTTTTATTCCCGCTGAAGCAAATAAGGTTTTTATAACCTGCTGCAGCAACAAGAGGAATCGCTTCAGTAAAATCTTTAATCAGCTGTTCATGAAATTTTTTATTGTTCCAGCCTTCTGTTAAACTGATTTTACCTGCAGTGTAACACATGGAACAGGTAATGCCATGCTTTTGCAGTGTTGGCCAGTCTTTTGGTGCAAGCAGATCAATGGCAGAAAACTTTAATTTTTTTACAACTTCACATAATTCATCTAATGAAATGAAATTATAGGTCCAGCTGCAAACGGAATGATTGATATTTCCTTTGAGTTTAAAATTTTCTTCCTGTATATGTTCAATTCCTGCAAACACGTTTCCTGTAGTTAAGGCAACAGAAGTTGCTGCCAGGTTTTTTAATAATGTTCTTCTCGATGACTGTTGCGGCATAAAAGCAATATTTCAGATTGATTATAATTAAGCTGTTGTTAAGCTTGGCTTGCTTTTACCACGCATATAAAAATACAATCCTGCAAATGCAACTGCCAGAATGATGGGTATAATTAACGTTGCATTGATAATTTCGGGGCCAGCGGTAACTTTTGCTGCTGCTAAATTGTTGGCCATTTCTGTACCGGGAGCAGCAGAAATATACTCTTTCAGCGATGCTCCTGCAGGCAGTTTCCTTTCTAATAAGCGATCGTAAAAGCTGCCCATGAACTGTGTATAAACCCACACAGCCAGCATACCTGCGCCTCCCATTAAGTTTAAACCAACAGCACCGGTTTTGGGTAAGTATTCTGATACAAAACCAAGCATGGTAGGCCAGAAATAACACACACCCATTCCAAATATAATTGCTCCGAAAAAAATCATGTTACCACCTGAATGCCCCAGCAAATACAATCCCACAACAGAAAGACAGGCTGAAATAAACAATACTCCCTGCGGTGCAAGACGATGTACAATAGGTCCTGCAAATGCCCTGCCCACAACCATTACACCTGTAGAAACTGTTAACACTAAAATGGCATTATCTGTTACGTTTCTCAGCAATACATCAATCCACTGTCCGGTAAATAATTCAGTGATGGCGGTTCCAAACATGCAAAGGATCATAAAAATAAACAGTGGGTTACCAAGCGATTTGTACATAGTTCCGGTTGATACACCACTTGCCACACGTTCTGTAACAGGAAACTCCAGCTTTGAAAATAAATAACCATACAGCAACGCAGGTATGAGCATTACACCTACCTGAACCTGCCAGTTAAGTCCGATTTTAGTAAACAGGAAAACGATCAGTGTGCCAATCACAATTCCGCCGGGGAACCAAAGATGAAAATGATTGAGCTTGGTTGTTTTATTTTCAGGAAATAATGAAGTAACAAGGGGATTACAGGCAGCTTCTACCGTTCCGTTGGCAATACCTATTAATAAAGTAGAAATAAACAGCGACCAGAAACCAGTTGCAAATACAGTTAACACGATACCGGCCAGGTGAAAGATAAAAGCCATCACCAGTAATTTCTTCATACCAATTGTGTCTACAATCATACCGCCAATGATAACGGCTAAAGGAAAACCCCAGAAGGCAGTTCCGGCAATGGTTGCCAGCTCTGATCCGTCTAAACTGAACTTGGTACCTAACTCATTTAAGATACCTGCTCTTATACCAAAAGACAAAGAGGTTACTAATAGTGCAAGACAGCTGGCAATAAATAATTGGTTGCGTTTATCAGAATTCATTATGCAATCGTTTAGTGGTTGGTTGAAGCGAAAACTAAATTTAGGAGTTTTATCAATTCATCAGCACAAAATATGATAACTGTCTGTCGCAAACGTTTGTTATTTATATCTGTAAAATCAATTTTTGTTTTTTGATTTAACTGCTATCTTTAAGACCTTCAAATCAATTGCCTGTTATGGGAGATTTTCAGATAAAAGTTCAACCGAAAAATTACGATGTTGTCATTGTTGGTTCGGGTGCAGGTGGCGGCATGGCTGCCTATATGCTTAGTAAAGCTGGATTAAAAGTGTGTTTGCTGGAAGCCGGTGTCATGTACGATCCGCAGAAAAATGTTACACAGTTAAAGAATCCATGGGAAAGTAAACGCCGTGGTGCCAGTACAAAGTTTCGCCCCTTTGGTGATTTTGATGCCTGCTATCACGGATGGGAAATAGAAGGCGAGCCCTATACCAAAGCAGAAGGAACACAATGGGATTGGTGGCGTGCACGCATGCTGGGCGGAAGAACTAATCATTGGGGAAGAATTTCATTACGCTTTGGCCCAAAAGATTTTAAACGCAGAAGTATTGACGGGCTGGGTGATGACTGGCCGATTGGCTATGCAGATATTAAACCTTATTACGACCGCATTGATCAGCTCATTGGCATCTTTGGTACCAATGAAGGATTGGAAAACGATCCTGACGGGTTTTTTCTGCCTCCCCCCAAACCAAGGTTGCATGAGTTGATGATTAAAAAAGGAGCAGTTGCTGCAGGTGTAAAAGTGATTCCATCAAGATTATCCATTCTCACTAAAAAAATAGAAAGCACAACAGAACGTGGTGCCTGCTTTTTTTGCGCACAGTGCGGCAGAAACTGCAGTATGATGAAAGCTGATTTTTCATCTACCAATGTATTAATATATCCTGCATTGCAAACGGGTAATATAGATGTGGTTGCCAATGCCATGGCAAGGGAAGTGCTTACTAATAAAGAAGGATTGGCAACAGGAGTAAGTTATGTAAGCAAGGAAGATATGCAGGAGTACCAGGTAAATGGTAAAGTGGTGATTCTTGCAGCAAGTGCCTGTGAAAGTGCAAGATTATTACTTAACTCAACCTCACAACGTCATCCAAATGGATTGGCCAACAGCAGCAATGTAGTGGGTAAATATTTACATGACAGTACCGGTGCTGCAATGGGTGGTGTGTTGCCGGAATTGTTTGGTCGCAAAAAATACAATGAAGATGGTGTGGGTGGAGCACATATTTATTCGCCATGGTGGTTAGATAATAAAAAGCTTGATTTTCCAAGGGGATATCACATAGAATATTGGGGAGGTATCAGTCAACCTGCTTATGGTTTCGGATCTGATATTCAAACTTATAATGGCAAATATGCAGTAGCCGGTAAACAGAAAGAAGCAGGTGGCTATGGAGCATCTTTAAAAGAAGACTATCGTTATTTCTATGGTGCGGGTGTTGGCATGGCAGGAAGAGGAGAAGCAATTCCCATGGAAAGCAATTACTGCGAAATTGATCCTACCGTTGTAGATAGATATGGTATTCCTGTGTTACGCTTCAATGTAAAATGGAGCGATCATGAAATTAACCAGGCCAAACACATGAAGGAAACTTTCCGTGAAGTGATGCATAATATGGGGGCAGTGATTACATGGGGCAATGATGGTCCGGAAAATAATTATGGATTGGAATCGCCGGGAAAAATTATTCATGAAGCCGGAACAGTGCGAATGGGGAATGATCCAAAAACCAGTGCATTGAATAAACACAATCAGGCACATGATTGTAAAAATTTATTTGTGGTTGATGGTGGAGCGTTTGTAAGTCAGGCAGATAAAAATATTACCTGGACGATCCTTGCATTAAGTATGCGTGCGAGTGAATATATTATTGATGAGTTGAAAAAAAATAATCTGTAGGCCCCCATCCGACTTCCCCCAAAAGGGGAAGCCATCAAAGCACAAAGCCAGCTTATCAATGTGCTTAATGATTAAGTGACAAGTTGATATTTGTTGATGATAAAAGAGAGGAAGTTGAAATGCTTATTTGTTATTGTTTAATAAATTAAAAGAAGCCCGGCCTCCCTCTCTCTTGGAGAGGGAACGAGGGTGAGGTGTTTATTATGAAAAGAAGAGATTCCATTAAAGCCATTCTTGTTGGTACAGTTGCAACTTCTGTACTGGTAGATGCATGTACAACAGCTGAAGAAAAAACAAAACCGGTTGAGCAACCGGCTGCCAGTACCATTGACCGTACAAAAGAAGAAGCCGAGAGAGAGGCAAAGCTGATGGCTGAAACTTTTTTCACTACACATGAACTGGCAACTATAGCTGTGCTGAGTGATATTATTATTCCAAAAGATGGTATAAGTGGAAGTGCAACCGAAGCAGGTGTTCCTGACTTTATTGAATTCATTGTAAAAGATATGCCGCAGCATCAAACTCCTATGCGTGGCGGTTTACGCTGGCTCGATATGGAATGTTTTGAACGCTTTCAGAAAGCATTCAAAGATTGCGATGCCAAACAGCAGATTGAAATGGTAGATGAAATTGCGTATCCTGAAAAAGCAAAGCCGGAAATGAAAAGAGGGGTTGCTTTCTTTAATCTGATGCGCAACTTAACAGCATCGGGTTTTTATACTTCGCAGATCGGCGTAAAAGATCTTGGCTATGCGGGCAATACACCCAATCAATGGAATGGTGTGCCGGATGATGTACTGAAACAATACAGTGTATCTTATTCTGAAAAAGAATTGAAAGAATGCATTTCATTTGACAAATAATCAATCAATGAGTAACAAAAAAACAAGAAGAGATTTTTTACGCACTTCTTCTGTGGCAGCAGCAGGTTTCTTTATTATACCAAGACATGTATTGGGAAAAGGTTTTGTTGCTCCCAGTGATAAACTGAATATTGCCGGTATTGGTGCAGGTGGAAAAGGTGCCAGTGATTTAGCTGAATTTGCAAAAAGCCCTAATGTAAACATCGTTGCTTTCTGTGATGTGGATGAAGCACAGGCAGCAGGTTCTGTTAAACGTTTCCCCAATGCAAGATTCTATTATGATTACAGGGAAATGCTGGAGAAAGAAAAAAATAACATTGATGCGGTTTCTGTTTCCACTCCCGATCATACACATGCTATTGCAACCATGGCGGCCATGCAGTTAGGCAAACATGTATATGTACAAAAGCCGTTAACACATGATATTTATGAAGCAAGGATGTTAACGCAGGCTGCCAAACGTTATAAAGTGGTAACGCAAATGGGCAACCAGGGTGGAAGTGGTGATGGTGTGCGGTTATTGAAAGAATGGTATAATGCAGGATTGATTGGTGAAGTAAAAAAAGTACAGGCATGGACCAATCGTCCGGTATGGCCGCAGGGCATGGCCAAGCCAACAGGAAATTTTACAGTGCCTGATAAATTCAAATGGGATCTATGGCTGGGCACAGCGAAATATGAAGAATTTAATCCGGCTTATCATCCATTTAACTGGCGTGGCTGGTGGGCTTACGGTACAGGTGCATTGGGTGATATGGCCTGTCATGTAATGGATCCAATCTATCGCATCTTACCAATTCTTTATCCAAATGAAGTGGAATGCAGTGTGCCGAATCAATTTACAGCAGCATGGACAGAAGCCGGGTACATTGACAGTTGTCCGCCGGCATCGATCATTCATTTGAATTATCCAACAAATAATAAGAAAGGAAATATTAAAGTAACCTGGATGGATGGTGGATTATTGCCGCAACGTCCGGAAGAATTATTACCCGATGAACCAATGGGTAATTGGGATGGCGGTGTCATCTTCGAAGGAACAAAAGGAAAAATGATGTGCAGCTGTTATGGCGCAGATCCTGTATTGCTTCCAACTAAACGAATGAAAGAAGTAAACCTTCCGAAGCAAATATTAAAGCGTGTACCTGAAGGACATTATTTGCAATGGGTGAATGCATGTATTGCAGGTTATGGCAAAGCAGAACTAAGTTCTCCGTTTGAATATGCAGGTCCGTTTACAGAAAGTATATTGATGGGTAACCTTGCTATCAGATCATGGATGATGAAAAATCCTAACCTGAAAGGATGGGAAGATAAATATCTCGGCCGCAAAAAATTATTATGGGATGCAGCCAATATGAAGATCACCAACTTTGATGAAGCCAATCAATTTGTAAAAAGAGAATACAGAACTGGCTGGTCATTGGGTGTATAATTTTAAAAGCAGAAAAATAAACACATGAACAGAAAACTTCGAATGGCCATGATTGGTGGCGGTAAAGATGCATTCATCGGTGCCGTTCATCGTTTGGCAATGAATATGGACGGACAGGTTGAACTTGTTGCCGGAGCATTAAGCGTTAATCCGGAGATTGCTGTTGAATCAGGGAGAATATTATTTCTTGATGAAGACAGAATTTATACTGATTACAAAGTAATGCTTGAAAAAGAAGCAGCGATGCCTGTTGAAAAGCGAATTGATTTTGTAAGTATTGTTACGCCCAACTTTGTTCATTTTGCTCCAGCCCTGATGGCATTGGAAAAAGGATTCAATGTAGTAATTGAAAAGCCCATCACCTTTACATTGGATGAAGCCAAACAACTAAAAGCAAAACTCGATGAAACAGGATTGAGTTTATTGCTTTGTCATACATACACGGGTTATCCCATGGTAAAGCAGGCAAAACAATTGTTGAAGAGTGGCGCCTTAGGTAAAATTCGTAAAGTATATGTTGAATATCCACAAGGTTGGTTGAGTACATTGTTAGAAAGTACAGGTCAGGCACAGGCAAGCTGGAGAACTGATCCGAAGAAAAGTGGTAAGGCCGGATGCATGGGCGATATTGGAACACATGCATTCAACTTAGCAGAGTATGTAACAGGGTTAGAAGTAACACATCTTTGTTCGGATATCAATGTAGTGGTTGAAGGAAGAATGCTTGATGATGATGGGGCTGCCTTTTTAAAATTCAGCAATGGTGCAACAGGTGTGCTGATGGCAACACAAATTGCAGCAGGTGAAGAAAACAATGTAAAGATTCGTGTGTACGGAGAAAAGGGTGGATTGGAGTGGAAGCAGGAAGATGCCAATACATTACTTGTAAAATGGCTGGATAAACCCACAGAAATTTACAGAACAGGAGGTGGGTATAACAGTTCCTTCGCCGCACATAATTCAAGAACTCCTGCCGGTCATCCCGAAGGATACCTCGAGGCCTTTGCTAATCTCTACAGGAATTTTACATTAACTGTAAGAGCAAAGATCAACGGAGAACAACCAAAAGAAGAATGGCTCGACTTTCCAGGAGTGAACGAAGGAGTAAGAGGAATGGCTTTTGTTGATAATGTGATTGAAAGCGGATTGAGTAAAGAGAAGTGGAGAGAGTTTACCCTATAAATCCCCGTCTGAACGAAATTCATTCGGGCAGGCCTAAAGGGACTTAAACAGTTGCAACTCTTTTCAAATGATTGTTTGAAATTCAACTGGTGAAAATTTTATTCAGCAATTCATTATATAACTAAAAGTAAAAAGTCCCTTTAGGGATTTAGGGTATGAATACAATTAAAGGTCCTGCAATATTTCTTGCACAGTTTATGGGCGATCAACCGCCCTTCAACAATCTTGAAGATATCTGCAAATGGGCAGCATCCTTAGGTTTTAAAGCTATCCAGATCCCCACATGGGAAAGCAGGTTGATTGATTTAAAACTTGCTGCTGAAAGTAAAACCTATGCCGATGAACTGAAAGGAAAGATCAACAGTTATGGTTTGGAGATTTCCGAATTGAGTACGCATTTGCAAGGGCAGCTGGTAGCAGTACATCCTGCTTATGATATTATGTTTGATGGATTTGCTCCTGACGAAATGAAAGGCAATCCTTCTGCACGCCAGAAATGGGCTGTACAGCAATTAATGTATGGAGCAAAAGCATCACAGAACCTGGGATTGAATGCTCATGCTACTTTCAGCGGATCATTGTTATGGCATACATTTCATCCATGGCCGCAACGGCCTGATGGTTTGGTGGATGAAGGGTTTAAAGAATTAGCAAAAAGATGGTTACCCATCTTGAATCAATTTGATGAATGCGGTGTAGATGTTTGTTATGAAATTCATCCTGGTGAAGATTTGTTTGATGGTATTACCTATGAAATGTTTTTAGAGAAAGTGAATAATCACAAACGTGCCTGTTTATTATATGATCCATCGCACTTTGTATTGCAGCAGTTAGATTATCTGCAGTACATCGATTTTTATCATGAGCGTATCAAAGCATTTCATGTAAAAGATTCAGAGTTTAATCCTACAGGCAAACAGGGAACATTTGGCGGTTATCAAAGCTGGATCAACCGTGCCGGCCGATACCGTTCACCGGGCGATGGACAGGTTGATTTTAAAACCATTTTCAGTAAACTTACACAGTATGGGTATAAAGGCTGGGCAGTAATGGAATGGGAATGCTGTTTAAAGCATCCTGAAGATGGGGCAAGAGAAGGAGCAGAGTTTATTAAAAACCATATCATCCGTGTAACAGAAAAAGCTTTTGATGATTTTGCCGGAGGCGAAAGTAATTCTGTAACAAACAGAAAGATTCTGGGACTTGATTAACTACCTTGCAGAAAAATTTTTACACTTTAAAATAAAACAGATGAAACAGATTTTATTGACATCAGCCATTGCACTTACACTGATTGCATGTGGTGGCGTAGGTACAGAAAACAAAGAAGCAGTTAAAGAACAACCAAAGGAAGCAGCACCGGCAGCAGCAGCTGATCCGACAGCAAACCCTGATTATGAAAATGGATTGGTACTGGTTGCTCAAAGCGATTGCCTTACCTGTCATAAAGTAGACGAAAAACTGATTGGCCCTACTTACCGTGATGTTGCAAATAAGTATGAAAATACAGAAGCCAATGTAAAGATGCTGTCTGAAAAAATAATCAAGGGAGGTACCGGTGTTTGGGGACAGGTAGCAATGACTCCTCACCCTGCCGTAACACCGGCAGATGCAGAAACGATGGTTAAATATGTTCTTTCACTTAAAAATAAATAAGCATGCTCCGTTCACTTTTAATGGTTGCTGCTGTCAGTAGTTTTTTCTTTTCCTGTAATAATGATACGGGTGAAAAGAAAGCTGAACAAACTGATACTGCAACGTCAACCACAGCAGCAACTGTCTCTGCTTTATCTGATGACGAAGCAAAAGAAGGTTGGGTTTCTTTGCTCGATGGACAGTCTTTAAAAGGCTGGCATAAGTATGGTGGAAAGCCTGCCGGCAGTGCATGGAAAGTTGAAGATGGTGTATTGCATCTTGACGCATCGAATAAAGAAAACTGGCAGATCAGGGAAGGCGGCGATATTGTAACAGATGAAGAGTATGAAAATTTTCATTTGAAACTGGAATGGAAAATTGACACCTGCGGTAACAGCGGTGTAATTTTTTATGTACATGAAGACACAGTAAAATATCAATGGCCATGGATGACCGGTCCAGAAGTGCAGGTGCTTGATAACAAATGCCATCCGGATGCAAAAATCATCAAACACCGTGCAGGTGACCTGTACGATATGATTACTTCAATACCTGAAACAGTAAAGCCAGCACTGGAATGGAACCTTGCAGAAATTAAAAGTTTGAATGGAACACTGGAATTATATCTCAACGGAACAAAAGTTGTAACCACTACTATGTGGGATGAAGGATGGGAAAAAATGATTGCAGGAAGCAAGTTTAAATCAATGAAAGATTTCGGAACTTATAAGAAAGGAAGAATTGGATTGCAGGATCACGGCAATAATGTGTGGTTCAGGAATATTAAGATTAAGAAGTTGTAATCATTACAATAGAAATAGAAAGAGGCCGCTGTAAAGCGGCCTCTTTTAGTTTTAGCCCCTGTTGGTCGCTGACCAACGGAAATAGTTGTTTAGTTTTTTACTTCATCCTGCATCAGCAACACACTCCGGTTAATAAACTCAGTGAGTTGATTTCCCTTCAGCATTCCCTGCGAGAGCAAAGCAAGATCAGCCAGGTTATGCACCATCTCTTTTCCTGTTTCTTTATTCGCTAAAATTTTTCTGTACAACGGATGATTTCCATTCACAGTTAATTCAACTTCATCCGGCATCGATGCATAAAAGCTGCCCATTGGTCCGCCCATTTGCCCCATTTCTTTCATGCGGCGCATCATTTCAGGTCTTGTTGCAATGACTGGTGGTGCATCCAGACTCAAACCTTTTACTTCTACATTCAGATGCAGATCAGCAGCCTGTATGTTGAATAATTCTTTCAGCTGTGTTACTTCATCTTCAGTAAGCACGCTTTTAATTTCATCCTGTTTGTCTATGAGATTATCTGCAATATCTGCATCAACACGTTTGAACTGTACATTCTCCCACTTCATTTCCATATGACTGATGAAAGCTGCATCAACCATTGTATCAAACAGCATTACTTTGTAGCCTTTTGCTCCTGCTGCTTTGATGAATGTATTCTGCTGTTCAGGTTGAGTTGTATAAAGCAGTACTAACTTACCTTCCTTGTTTTTTTGCAACACATCAGCAACAGCCTTGTATTCATCTAGCGTATAAAAAGGTGAGAGGCTTTCCTGTCCTCCCCCACTGGGGGAGTTAGAGGGGGCTTCTTTCATAATATGAAACTTCCCGGCTTTTTCTAAAAACTTATCATCGGTCATCATACCGTATTTCACAAACAGTCCGAGGCTTTCCCATTTTTCTTCAAAACCTTTGCGGTCGTTTTTAAAGATCTCTTCTAATTTATCAGCCACTTTTTTAGTGATATGTGCATTGATCTTTCTTACGTTTGGATCACCCTGCAAGTAACTGCGGCTTACATTCAATGGAATATCCGGACTGTCAATAACACCATGCAGTAGCATTAAAAATTCAGGAACAATATCTTTCACTTCATCTGTTACAAATACCTGGTTGCAATAAAGCTGAATTTTATCTTTCTGAATTTCATAACTCTGTTTGATTCTTGGGAAGTATAAAATCCCGGTAAGATTAAATGGATAATCCACATTTAAATGAATCCAGAAGATTGGCGGTTCACTGAAAGGATATAATTCTTTATAAAAATTCTGGTAATCTTCAGCAGTCAGTTCAGATGGTTTCCTGATCCAGAGCGGATGTGTATTGTTGATCTGTTCTTCTTCAAAGAAAATGGGAACAGGTAAAAATTTACAGAAACGTTTCAGGATTCCTTTCAAACGTTCATCATCTAAAAATTCCTTGCTTTCTTCATCTACATAAAGAATGATATCAGTGCCACGTTCGGTTCTTTGCGTGGTTTCTTCTAATTGATATTCTGGGCTTCCATCACATTCCCATCTTACAGCAGGGTCTTCTTTAAAACTTTTGGTGAAGATCTCCACTTTCTTACTCACCATGAATGATGAATAAAAGCCCAGACCAAACTTACCGATGATGGCATTCTCATTTTGCCCTTTGTATTTCTCTACAAATTCTTCTGCTCCTGAAAAAGCAACCTGGTTGATGTATTTCTCCACTTCTTCGGCCGTCATTCCAACACCGTTGTCGGAGATGGTAATAGTGCCTGCCTCTTTGTTCAGCTTAACCGTTATGTTCAGCTCACCCAATTCACCTTTTGCTTCACCAATGGAAGAAAGGGTTTTGATTTTCTGGGTGGCATCCACTGCATTACTCACCAGTTCACGGAGAAAAATCTCATGATCGCTGTAAAGAAATTTCTTGATGATGGGGAAAATGTTTTCCGTATGTACACGTATACTTCCTGTTTGCATAAAATCTGTTTAGGCCGCAAGGAACAAAAAAGATACCAGTAGATAGAATTATGTCACATTGACAAACTCTTCGGTTCTTATTGACATTGTAAAAACCAGTTTATTCAAACCCTCTCCCTGCCTGATTTTACGTACATTTGCGGCTTCAAATTTTCGGACATTATGATCAGTGCAAGAAATATAACCCTCTCTTACGGTAAGCGTGTTTTGTTTGATGAAGTGAATATCAACTTCACCAAAGGGAACTGTTACGGTGTAATTGGTGCCAATGGTGCCGGTAAGAGTACCTTTTTAAAAATCCTGAGCGGCGAAATTGAACCGAATAAGGGAACAGTGGAGATAACCCCCGGCGAACGTATGGCGGTGCTGAAACAGAACCACTTTGAATTTGACGACCAGACTGTATTAAATACCGTGCTGATGGGCCACAAAAAAATGTGGGAAGTGATGCAGGAAAAAGATGCTATTTACATGAAACCCGACTTCAGCGAAGAAGATGGCATGCGTGCAGGTCACCTGGAAGCGGAGTATGGTGAAATGGGTGGATATACCTCTGAAAGTGATGCAGCCAGTTTCCTGAGCGGACTGGGTATAAAAGAAGAATACCTCCAGAGTTTGATGAAAGAGATTCCAAGTAACCTGAAAGTTCGTGTGTTGCTGGCGCAGGCTTTGTTTGGTAATCCTGATATTTTGCTACTGGATGAACCTACCAATGGATTGGATATTGAAACAATCGGCTGGTTAGAGAATTTTTTAGCCGATTACGAAAATGTTGTACTGGTAGTAAGCCATGACCGTCACTTTTTAGATTCTGTTTGTACGCATGTGGCAGATGTGGACCGTGCGAAAATCAAAACCTTTAGCGGTAACTACAGCTTCTGGTATGAAAGCAGCCAGCTGATGACAAAGCAGATGGGCGATAAGAATAAGAAGACGGAAGAAAAACGCCAGGCTTTAATGGATTTTATTGCACGTTTCTCTGCGAATGCATCCAAGAGTAAACAGGCAACATCGAGAAAGAAAGCATTGGAAAAATTGACCCTTGATGAAATTGAACCATCAAACAGAAAATATCCCGGCATTATTTTTCAGCCATTGCGTGAAGTGGGTAACCAGATTCTGCATGTAGAAAAATTAAAGAAAACAGTTGACGGCCGTGTGCTGTTTGATAAAGTGAACTTCACCGTAAATAAGAACGATAAGATTGCTTTTGTCAGTAAAGATCCACTGGCAGTAACGCATTTTTTCAACATCATTAATGCAGAGGAAATTCCCGATCATGGAAGTTATGAATGGGGAACAACTATTACCAAAGCCTTTTTACCGGTTGAGAATAATGAGTTCTTTAAAGACGGAAAAACATTGATGGATTGGTTACGGGAATTTGTACCGAGTCATGTTACCGATGCAGATGAACCTTTCCTTCGTGGATTCTTAGGCAAGATGCTGTTCAGTGGTGATGATATCATGAAAAAAACCAATGTGCTGAGTGGGGGTGAGAAAGTGCGTTGTATGATCAGCCGCATGATGATGCAAAACCCGAATGTGATCATCCTTGATCAGCCAACCAATCACCTCGATCTGGAAAGTATCCAGGCTTTCAACGAACAGTGTATTGATTATAAAGGGGTGGTATTGTTGACATCGCATGATCACACTTTCATGCATACAACGGCCAACCGCATCATAGAATTAACTCCCTCGGGCATCATTGACCGCCTCATCAGCTTTGACGAATACCTCGAAGATGACAGAGTACATCAGCTGCAGCAGGAGATGTATGGTAAAGGGGTAATGGCATAAATTATCCAGCTATAAATTGTTAAAGCCCTGTGGCAACACCACAGGGCTTTTTTGTAAAATAAAGGGCAACAGCAAAAGCTGTTGCCCTTGTCCGTACCAAGGAGAACCAAAATTATTTTACGAAACGGTATACTTCAGAAGTTCCGTCGCTATTAATGATTTGTAAAGCATAGACACCAACCGATAAATTGTTTACATCCAGGTTTTGCTGTTGGGTATTATTGTTGAATTGTTTCAATATGATGCCACTGTTATTGACAATGCGGATACTGCGCTTATCATTACTGAAAAACTGAATGCCGATATTGTTGCTGCCTAAACCGGTTACCAGTGTTTGTTTTCCACCATTACCCTGCTTAATGATTGAAGAATAATTGATTTTACTGTCAAGATCAACTTGCTCTAAGCGATAGTAGTAAATTGAACCGCCTGCATTTTTATCGTCAAAACTATAATCATTTGCAGCTGATGCAGTGCCTTGTGCAAGCACTAAACCAATTGTCTGGAAATGGATGCCATCAACCGAACGCTGAATATTGTAATGAGAAGTATTTTGTTCCTGCAAAGTTCTCCACTGTAATGTATTTGTAGATGTGTTTACACGTTTGCTTGTAAATCCACCCCAAACTACAGGAAGGGAAGCCGCTCCAATTGGTATATTGCCGAAAGCCAGCTCAACCATTTGTCCTTCTACACCATTTCCCAAAGTGCCAGACATTGTTACAGTTCCACTTACAACAAATCCATTTGTTAAACTGGAAGACACAATATACCAATTAGAAATTCCAGCATTATTGGTGCGGCCATAGCTGCCACTCACAGATATACCTTCAATAATGAGGTTTGAGATAGTGATTGAAGATGCGCTATTCTGCGTTTTTACTAACAGGGTTAATAGATTAATACTGTTAGCAGTTGCAGTTTTTGCATCAGCAGTTAATTTACTATTTACATTGGTAAGTGTACTGTTATAAATAGTTCCGCCAATATTGGTTGTTGTAGTATAAGTGTTGCCAACATTGTCGTATGTAATGGTGAACGCAAATGAGCTACTTGTGCCGTAGTTCAAATCCTGATCTGTGCGACTGTTGCTACGGTTTGTAGCCAAATCAGGAATACCCATAAAAAGAGCATTTTTCTGATCACTGTTCGCAATGTCAAGATTTCTGTAACGGCTGCCTAAAAGTGACTCTGAAGCAGAAGAAAAGGTTCCTGCAATTAGCGATTGAGCTGAAATTTGAGTAAACTGAAGGAAAAGTGCAGTAAATAATGCACAAGCTGTGGGGTAAAATTTTTGTTTCACGGTACGGGGGTTTATTTAGTTTTCATGTATAAACCCTAAGATGGCGATGGTAAAAAAACAGATTAGAAATAACTGCTTTATTTTGTATGTATCGTTCTCTAAGGGTAAATGCTTAACAAAATTATAGAGTAGTTCTAAATTCTCCTAATATTTTTCAGTATTTTCCCTAAGAGTATAGTTAATTTACGATACCTGATTCGTATTATACGCAAGTAAACATTTGAAATGTAATGGATTAAATGGAAGCTGTTAGCTCTGCTGTTTTCAAAAATTACGTAAAAACCCTCGCTAAAGTTTTAATTAAAAAGGCTCATCTGGATTTATACCCCTATCTTTGCCCCGTTATTTTGAGTTATACAGTGTTATGTAAGTGAATCGTCTTATCTGCTACGCACAAACTGCTAATAGTTAGTCAATTTTTACGCCTCGTATTTTCTCAGATTTTTTTCAAATTGTTTAATATTAACAAACATGAACATTTATGTTTCAAACTTAAGCTTCAACGTTAATGACGATGACTTAAGAGGATTTTTCGAAAGCTATGGTGAAGTATCCAGCGCTAAAGTAATTAACGACAAATTCACCGGTAAAAGCCGTGGTTTTGGATTTGTTGAAATGAGTGACGATGCTGCTGCTAAAACAGCCATCGGCGAATTAGATGGTGGTATGGTTGAAGGCCGTGCTATCAAAGTAACAGAAGCTAAACCACGTGAAGAACGCACAGGTGGTGGTGGTGGTGACCGTCGTCCTTCTTTCGGCGGAAACAAAAGCTTCAGCAACAACCGTTACTAATCTGGTTAAGCACAAGTTTAGAGCCATCTCGAAAGAGATGGCTTTTTTTATGCCTTTTTTTCAGCAGGGTGAAACGAAATATCTTTACAAAAAAATACAATGAGCAACCTGGTACAAGAATTTAATGACTACCGCACAAAAATGAATGAAGTGATCCTGAGTAAGGACAACCTCGTCATCAAACGCCTCTGGAACTTGGATACCAATACTTATGCAGAAGGAGTATTAGACACAAAAACCAAGGAAATGCTTGGTTTGGTGGCAAGTATGGTGCTTCGCTGCGATGACTGTATTAAATATCATCTCGGCAAAAGCCATGAACTGGGAATTACAACTGAGCAGATGTACGAGATTTTTGCAGTGGCCAATATTGTAGGCGGAACCATCGTTATACCTCATACAAGAAGAGCAGCTGAATATTGGGAAGAACTTATAGGTTCAAATCAATAACAGCTAAAATTGCATGTTTCGCAGTTGATTTTCTGCTTAAATTTGTTCTAATATATTCTTATGTCTGAAATAACAACATTGCCTGCCCTTACAGCAAAGGATTTTGTAACCGACCAGGAAGTTCGCTGGTGCCCCGGTTGCGGTGATTATTCCATCCTGGCTCAGGTTCAAAAGATCATGCCTACTCTGGGAATCCCCAAAGAAAATATTGTAATTGTTAGTGGAATTGGCTGCAGCAGCCGTTTCCCGTATTACATGAATACGTATGGTATGCATTCAATTCATGGCCGTGCAACAGCAGTTGCCAGTGGTTTGAAAGCTGCAAGACCTGATCTGAGTGTGTGGATCGTTACCGGTGATGGTGACAGTTTAAGTATTGGAGGTAATCATACCATTCATTTACTCCGCAGAAATTTTGATGTGAATGTGTTGCTGTTCAATAACCAGATTTATGGTTTAACAAAAGGACAGTATTCACCTACATCAGAAGAAAATAAAGTAACCAAGAGTTCACCTTTTGGAAGCATTGATCATCCGTTTAATCCATTGGCATTGGCCATGGGTGCTGATGCAACATTTATTGCACGCAGTATGGACCGTGATCCAAAACATTTACAGGAAGCTTTGCTACGCAGTCAAAAACACAGAGGTGCTTCTTTCCTGGAGATCTATCAAAACTGTAACATCTTTAACGATGGTGCATATGAAATCTTTACAGAAAAAGGAAGTAAGCCCGAAGAAACACTGTTTCTTGTTCAGGGTGAACCATTGGTATTTGGTGCTGCAAAAAATAAAGGCATTAAGTTAGATGGATTCAAACCTGTTGTTGTGAACCTCGATGAAGGACACAGCAAAGATGATTTATGGATACACGATGAAAAAGATTTTTACAAAGCACAGATACTGGTGAGAATGTTTGATGATCCACGCAAAGACATGCATCTGCCAAGACCCTTCGGCGTGTTTTATGAAACCGAAAGAGCCTGCTATGAGGATGCGATGAAACTGCAGATCGATGAAGTGATTGCCACAAAAGGCAAGGGCAGCCTTGATAAACTGCTGAAGGGAAATGAAGTGTGGGAGATTAAATAATACGCAGAAAACTTACGGATACAGGGAGGCTTTTGCCTCCCTTTTTTTATTCCCGCTGTGAGGTATTGACATTGGTCGTAAAAAGAAATAACTTTCTGAAGCAAAACCTTATCTGTATGGGAGAATTCTTCAAACAACTCATCACCAGCAGCAATACGCCCTGGATTGTTGGGATCATTACCGCAGCTATTACCGGCATCTTTTCACTCAGGAAAGTACGCTACGAAAAAAGAGAGGAAAACAATAAACTCCGGGAAGATAAAAAAATGGAGAGTGAAAAACTCCGTTATGAAAAGCGGCTGGAAAAATTTAAGGAAACAAATGAAAGCCTGTTTAAAGATAAAAAGCAGGAAGTACTGGCAGCTATTGCAACGCTCAGCATTTTTAAACGTGATCCTGAGTTTGAAAAAAATACCATTGATGTACTGCTCAGCAGACTGTACACGGAACTTGACTATGACATCATTAATTCCATTCTTACAACCTTAATACAGGAAAGCGACCGGGAAGAATTACTGTATATCGCTGACGGGCTGCAGGACATTAACCGTAACTTCTTTGTAAAGGAATCGCCCATGAATCAGCGCATCAGTGATATCAATACAGCTATCAAAAGTATCAACAGAAGCAGGAAGTTATTTGAAGATGATGCGGTTGCTTATGAACTGCAGGAAAAAGAAAAGAAAGTGGAGTATGAATTATTTCTTTCCAACAAAGACAATGTAATAAAAAAATATAATGAAGATTTTAATGAATTGTTTGCTTACCAGAAATACCGGCATATCTGGCATAAACAGGTAAGTGCAGATGCTTATGCCACTTTTATGCGCAAAGCATACCTCGCCAATAAGAAAGCAGAATTGCACCTGAAGCTTTTTCAGAATGATTTTAATTATGTGTACATGGCTGAAGTAAAGACCACAAGTACATCCATTGAAAGAAGTGCATTTGGTAACAGCACTTTTGTAAAAGTTGTGCTTGATCAGATTCATTCTTACAGAAACTCATTTGTGGGGTCACAGCTGTTTCAGACCTCTTTCAAAAACGGGACGATGAAAAACACAGTCTTCTCTAATGTGAAATTTGAAGATGTGATTTTTGAAAATATTGAATTTGAAAACTGTAATTTTTTTACGGCTGATTTTAAAACCACATCCTTTATCAATTGTACCGGGCTGAAGCAGGAACAATTCACCAACTCCCTCCGGTTTGATGAATTATGCAGCTTCCCGGAAGGAGTTATCATTGAGCATAATGATGATTACCTCAAACGGATAGAACAGGTTCCCGCTACAGAGCCTTCCAATACTACAACCGTTTAAAACAAATCAGGCATCTCACAGTTAACTGTTTCAAATGTAACAGTTGCATTTCCGTTCTATTTCCTAACTTGGCTTTCTTAAAAGATTGCCATATGATTCGGAGTAAAATTGCCGGTATTGGAATGTATGTTCCTTCGCATGTTGTTACCAATAATGATTTAACAAAGCTAATGGATACAACGGACGAATGGATACAGGAAAGAACAGGTATCCAGGAAAGAAGATATGCTCACCGTACAGAAGAAACCACCACCACCATGGGTGTTGAAGCTGCAAAGATTGCCATTGAACGTGCAGGCATTACTGAGCAGGATATTGATTTTATTGTGTTTGCCACACTCAGTCCTGATTATTATTTCCCGGGCTGCGGTGTATTACTGCAACGTGCCATGAAGATGAAACAGGTTGGTGCACTGGATGTACGGAATCAATGCAGCGGGTTTGTGTATGCTCTTTCAGTGGCTGATCAGTTTATTAAAAGCGGCATGTATAGAAACATACTGGTGGTTGGCGCAGAGAAACATTCCTTTGGTTTGGATTTAACAACGAGGGGAAGAAATATCAGCGTCATTTTTGGTGATGGAGCAGGTGCTGTTATTTTGCAACCAACAGACGATCCAAACCGTGGTATACTGAGCACACATTTGCACAGTGATGGTGCAGATGCTGAAATACTGGCGATGTATAACCCCGGCACACATGCAAACCACTGGAAAGAAAACCTTGCCAGTTTCAATGAAGCAGATATGGCTGACATGTTTATGAGTCATGCAATGATTGATAATGCAGAACTCTTTCCGAATATGGATGGTCCTACTGTTTTTAAAACAGCAGTGGTTAAATTTCCTGAAGTGATTATAGAATCTCTTGCAGCAAATAATTATCAGCCAACAGATCTTACATTGCTGATTCCGCACCAGGCCAACTTACGTATTGCACAGTTTGTGCAGCATAAGCTGAAATTGAGAGATGACCAGGTGTATAACAATATTCAAAAGTATGGCAACACCACAGCTGCATCAGTTCCAATTGCATTGTGTGAAGCATGGGAACAGGGAAAGATAAAAGAAGGCGATTTAGTTTGTCTTGCAGCATTTGGGAGCGGTTTTACATGGGCAAGCGCTTTGTTGAAATGGTAACGTATTCTTGTAATCAATTGAAATATATGAAATCATTTACTCTTTCTATTGCTCTTCTTATCTGCGGCTCAGTTTCTGCTCAGTTAAATATCGATTCATTGCGGCAGCAGTATAAATCAAAAACCATGATGGTTAGTAATGGAATAGTAATCGATGGATACCGTATCGGTAAAACTGAAGTACAAAACCTGATGGTTATTTCTCCGGAAGCCGGCAATTATTATAAATTGTATTTAAAAAATAGTAAGCCGGCTACGATCCTTCCTTTTGTAGGACTTGCTGCATCAGTTGCAGGACTGTTTATCAGGAAGAATGACAGAACCACCAGTCTTATATTGATCATATCAGGTGGAGTTGTTAATGGAATTGGTTCTATATTTAAGGCTGCTGCTAATCATAATCTGCACAGGGCGGTGTGGACATATAACCGTGATGTATTATACCCGGTAAAATAATCTTTGCATTTATTCCGATAATCACAATTAGTTTTGCGACGCTATGCAGCGTCGCTTATTATTTTTACTCAACCCACGTGCCGGTGTTCAGAAAGGACAACCGCTAATGCAACTCATTCAAAAAAAATGTGAAGCAGCAGCGATGGCGTATTCAATTGAACATACCCGTGCTGATGCAGACTATTCCTTACTGAAAGAAAAAATCAAGGCTGAACAAATTACTGATGTAATTATTGCAGGCGGCGATGGAACCATCAGCGCTGTTACAACAAGCCTGAGAGAATTACCGGTAACTTTCGGCATTATTCCAAGAGGCTCAGGAAATGGACTGGCATTGGCAGCAGGTATTTCAACAGATCCGGTGAAGGCACTGGATATTATTCTCAATGGAAAAGCACAACCGGTTGATGGGTTTATGATCAATGATCATTTTTCATGCATGCTGAGCGGAATAGGGTTTGATGCACAGGTAGCACATGATTTCGACAGACAATCAAAACGGGGGTTCTGGAAATATACACAGCTTACGTTAAAGAATCTCACATCAATTAAACCGTATGCGTTTAAGTTAATAACAAAGAACATTGACCTTTCTGTAAAAGCATATTTTATCAGCATTGCCAACAGCAACCAGTTTGGCAATCATTTCACCATTGCGCCCAAAGCAAGTTTACAGGATGGTTTGCTCGATATTGTTGCTGTTGAAAAAAAGAACCTGTTCTCAGTTCTCTTACATATAATCTGGCATATCCGTTTTGGAACCTTTACACTTGACTTTAAAAAGAGGGGCGGCATTACTTACTTTCAAACTTCTGAGTTAATCATTCAAAACCCGGAGCTGGCACCTTTTCATATTGACGGAGATGGAAAAGAAACTTCAACTCAATTTACAGTGAAGGTTATTCCGGCTGCTTATTCTTTACTGATGCCCTGAGTCTGCTGCATTGATTGCTGAAGAGAAATGATCTGTTTGAAAATTGCCTGATTCCCTTCGCTGAATACGGCATGTGCAATATCTTTTTTCTCTCTTGCTGTTAAATGAAAACTTAAGGCAGCTCCTTTTTTATTTTCCTTTGGCTGATAAATAAATGTAAAGCGGTTAATTGGGATTGAAGAGCTTGAATAGCTTACCATACTTTCCTGCATGTAATCCTGCACTTTATAAAAATTGTATTGCAGTGTGGTTACCGGTTTGTAAAGAATATCACCAATGCTGGGTTCTGTAAGGTCTTCATTCCATTCACCTTTTTTACGATCTCTGATCTGAATAAAAATCACACCGGATGTATTTGCTTTGATCCATTCATTAAACACATGCAGAAAGCGCAGCGTAATTTCCTGCCCGTAATTATCACGCAAGCCTGCATCCATTACATCAACAATAGGTTTTGTTG
Organism: uncultured Chitinophagaceae bacterium; assembly: GCA_964580775.1. Classification (GTDB taxonomy): domain Bacteria; phylum Bacteroidota; class Bacteroidia; order Chitinophagales; family Chitinophagaceae; genus Lacibacter. The sequence continues at coordinate 89,698 of CAZOLW010000013.1, forward strand.
GTAACCATACATTGGGCAGCACATAAGGAAAAGTTGCATTCATACGCAATGCTGAAAGTAAACGGATATTATACGGATCAAGGTCTTTGAAGAAGGCAGTATAATCAATGGCATCAGGTTCTGCGTGGATGCCTCTTGTACTGTCTGGCTGCGGACGCATTAAAAAACTGATTGGCTGACTGCAGATCATCAGCTTTCTTCCATCCTGTGAAACAGTTGAACCAAATAAACCGATCGGCACTCTTGCATAAAACTCGTCTTCTTTATAATCAACCAAACGATCATTTAGAATATTGCCTGTATTATAATTAAACTGCTGCTCAAACGAGTATCCTCTGTCTTTTACATAACGGTAAGGCCCAACAGAAAATTTTTGTGCAGGTGTTATCAGGTCTCTTGTTACATAGGCTGAGAAAATAGGGTTGAGCAGATCCTTTGCGATATTGGCTGAAATAGATGCTGTGCTGAAATCAACAGTCGTATCTTTTTGTTTCTGACGGTATAACTCACGGTAATAGGTTGCACCTAACATTCCTCCCGATGCACCGGAGAAAAGAAATGTCTTCTGCATCAGTTTACCCTGCAGTAAACTATCTAACTCGCTCATCACATTTACTGTAAATGTTGCAGAACGATTGCCACCACCACTTACGTTTAAAATGTAAATGAATGGTTTTTCTTCCTGCTGATTGCGTTTCCAGTTTTCCAAAATCTGTATCATGTGCAAACTGTCTTTGGACATTTGCTCCGGAGTACAGATTTTCAACATGGAGGTAAGTGAATATTCGGGACGGCCTTTTCTGTCTTCATAATTCAAGCCAAAGGCTTTGTTGCGGATGTCGATATATTCATATCGAAACAGAAAGTTGAAAAGGAAAATAAGGATGAGCGCAACAGGTACACTCCATGTATCAAGCCAGTAAGCTAATGCACCTGATGCAGCAATCAGAATGGCAAAGAATACAAAGATGCTGGCAGCAGCAGGTAACTGCAAAGAGGGACGGTCTAAAAATAATCCATAAATAATCAGGAACAGAAATGCTAAAAGGATGGCCATTACAGCAGCGAAATGGTGCCGCTTAAAAACCATATCCAGGAAAATCTTGCTGTAATGTGAAACATTTCTTGTTTGCCTGAAACTGGTGAAGCCGGTTAAAAAATATTTAACAGTGATAACAGGGTCATGCTCATGTGCAATGGGGATGGGTTTAAATTTTTCCCTGAACTGCTGCGGATTGCTGAGCATTGGCTGCATGTTACGGAGAATAGCCTTCTCTGAGCCATAAAAATACAGAATTGAAAAAAGAATAAACAACACAAGCCCCGACAGAAATCCAAGCACGATAAAAATAATTTCACCTGTACTCATCAGTTCTTTAAACTTATCAAAACGAATGATCTGAATAAAATAGTTGATGAGAAACAACAGGGGAATACCCGCATTGTTGATGCAATATTTCAGGAACGGTTTGGAGGTTGTGGCCAGAAACGTAAAGTAATTGCTGAATAATATAAACGTGGTGATGTTCCAGCTCATCATAAAACCACCGAATGCAACACCAACAAAAAAGGAGCTGAAAAAATTTACTTCACCAAGATACTCGGGAGAAAGAAATAAGGAGTCGGCACCAAAATGATTCATGAAACCGCCGCTGGTTGCACTTGCTAATAAAAACCAGAACAGCAGCATCAACTGATATTTTCTGAAATGCAGAAAGATCAGTTGTACGGGAAACGAGTACCATATGCCAAGCAGGTATTTCTTCATCAGGGATAAGTTACAGAAAAGAACGGATTTTCTTACTTAACGCTGCACGACAGAAGATGATTGTGTGGATTATTTTCTTCTGATGAGATAAAGTACCCATGTAAAGCTCAGCAGCAGGCACATACCTACCAGCTGATGCAATTGTGCCACCCATTCAAACAGTCCCCATTTGTTAGGAATAATTTTGGTAGATGCCAGAACCGAAATAATACCAAGGATAACCTGCAGCAATACCAATGCAAGAGGGATAAAGCGTGTAACCTGGAACAGATCTGAGCCTTTTATTTTCGATGTGCGGAAGTACCAGATCACAATTAGTATACTCAGCAGGTAAGCCAGGCCACGGTGAAAGAAATGAATGTTGATTTTGTTTTCAATAAAATTGATGAACCAGGGAGAATCTTTAAATAACGCAGCAGGGATCCATTCGTTATTCATCATTGGCCATGTGGCTGCTGCTGTTGCCGCTTTATGTCCGGCCATTAAGGCACCAAACAATAATTGCACCACCAGCAATACAAGTAATACCATGGTAAAGTTGAATGCACCTGCATGTTTAGTAATCTGTTCTTTTTTCACTTTTAACTGCAGCACAAACCAGAACGTATAAGAAAGCAATGCCATTGCCAGTATGAAATGTAATGCCAGTCTTGTTGGTTTTACATACACGGCATCACCCACCAATCCGCTTGCAACCATAATCCAGCCAACAGCTCCCTGCAAAGCGCCGAGTAAAAACAAAACGATCAGCGGTTTTACCATTTCCTGTTTGAACGATTTTCGTACAAGAAAATAAATAAAGCCAACAGCAAATACCATCCCCATCACTCTTGCCCATAAACGGTGAAACCATTCCCAGAAAAAAATGAATTTAAAATCATCCAGGTTAAAATCAGTATTGAGTAGTTTAAACTGCGGAGTGGCTTTGTATTTATCAAATTCCTGCAACCAGGCTGTTTCATTTAGTGGAGGTAAACTGCCGGTAACAACATCCCATTCTGTAATGGATAAACCCGAGCCGGTTAAACGTGTAATGCCACCCAGCAGAATTTGAATGATGAGCATAAAAACACCAAAGAGTAACCAGTTGCTGACGGCTTTGTGGGAAGAGGAAGTTTGCATCATAACGCATGCAAAGGTAGGAGAGGAATGATTTCAGATTCCTCTCCTTATGTAATTAATCAGGCAGTGGCCAAACTGAGCAGTTTGCTGGTTTCGGCCTCACATGCTTTCCATAATTTATAACCCCCTGAAAGGTTTGATACTCTCTTGAATCCGTTTTGTTTCAAAATACGCTGGGATAAGTAACCTCTTAAACCTGCTTCGCAGTACAGTCGTATGTTTTTATCTTTTGGAAATTCATCCAGCCTGTTCCTGATTTCATCAAGAGGAATATTAATGGCAGAACCAATGCTTCCCTTTTCATATTCCGGTTTTGTACGTACATCAATCACTATATCATCCTGATCAAAGGTTTCAAACTCATTCCAGTAAAATATTTTCAAACGGTTCAGCAGCAGATTTTCTGCCACAAAACCAGCCATGTTTACGGGGTCTTTTGCTGATGAATATGGAGGAGCATAAGCATGTTCAAATTCAATGAGCTCGTAAATTGTTTTGCCCTGCTTAATAAATGATGACATAATATCAAGCCGCTTATCAACACCATCATATCCTGCAATCTGTGCACTGAGCAAACGGCCATCTTTTGGTGTAAATGCAATTTGAATGGTCATTTGTTTTGCTCCCGGATAATACGCTGCATGCGATCCGCTGTGAATAGTTGAAACAATATGATCAATATTGGCAGCCTGTAAATGCTTCGATGCAGTACCTGCAGTACCAACAGTCATATCAAATACTTTTACAATTGCTGTATTAATAGAGCCTTTATAAGACTGTACATTTCCTTCCACAATATTGTTTGCACAGATGCGCCCCTGTTTATTGGCTGGTCCTGCGAGGTAAGTGATCATTGATTGATGAGTGATTGGATTTTCAAATTCAATAGCATCACCAACTGCATAAATATCAGGATCGGAAGTTTGTAAAAATTCATTTACCCAGATTCCTCTTGCTGTACCGATTTTTAAACCAGCCTGTACAGCAAGTCTTGTATCAGGACGTACACCAATGGAAAGAATCACCATATCAGCAGTTAATACTTCACCATTGTTTAAGGAAACTTCTATCTGCTCAGCAACTTTTGAAAAGCTGGTTACGGCAGTATTTAAACGAAGATCAACTCCTTTACTGCGAATATGCTGCTGAACAAGGGCCGCAACAGGATAATCAACAGGTGCCATTACCTGGTTGATCATTTCAATAACGGTTACTTCCAAACCAAGATCACGGAAATTCTCAGCCATTTCTAAACCAATAAACCCTGCACCGATCACCACTGCTTTCTTTACCTGTTTCTTTTGAACATGTGCTTTGATGAAGTCTGTATCTTTTACATTTCTTAAAGTAAAAATGCCATCACTGTTAATACCCGGTAGCGGTGGGCGAACAGGTTCTGCACCGGGTGAGAGAACTAACTTATCATACGTTTCTTTATACACTCTTCCGGTTGATTGCTCAACAGCAGTAACTGTTTTGTTTGCAGGATCAATCGCTGTTACTTCAGTAGTTACACGAACATCAATATTGAAACGCTGATTAAATGCTGCAGCTGTTTGCACAAACAGTTTATTTCTGTCTTTAATTACATCGCCGATATAATAAGGCAATCCGCAGTTAGCATAAGAAATATATTCTCCTTTTTCAAAAATGATAATCTCTGCATGCTCATCGAGTCTTCTTAATCTTGCTGCTGTGCTGGCTCCACCGGCAACGGCACCTACTATTGCGTATTTCATGATCTTAGTTATTTCTTTTTCTTTTTTTTTATCTGAAGCAAAAGTAGAGTGTGAAAAAATTGAAATGTGTGACTTTAATCATACGGGAACATGTTCTGAAACGGACTGAAAACGCAGAAAAAACCAACAATATTAGAAGTAGAAAAACAGACATATGGTGACTTTAATCACACAAAGAAAATTAAGCTGAAAGATTTGCCAGCATTGATTTTTTTAATGATGAGAGTCATAGTGCAGACGCATTTAAATCATCAAAACTGGAAGCTGCCTGATCGAATTTTACATCATAATCAATCATATAAAAAAAACAGCATGAAAAATCTTGTTATACTCGGAGCCGGCACAGCAGGTACCATGATGGCAAATCATTTACACAGTGAGTTGAAACAACCCGATTGGCATATTACAATTGTTGATGAAAGGGAAGAGCATCATTATCAACCCGGCTATCTTTTTCTTCCGTTTGATATTTACACCCCCGAAGACATCATTAAAACAATTGAAGAGTTTATACCGAAAGATGTGGAACTGATCAAACAAAAGATTAACCGCATTGTACCGGCTGAAAATAAAATTGAGTTAGGCAGTGGAAAGGAATTAAACTATGACATACTGATCGTTGCTACAGGTGCTAAGATTGCTCCGGAAGAAACAGAAGGTATGGAGGGTGAAGAATGGCAAAAATCTGTATTTGATTTTTATACGTTTGAAGGTTCATTGGCTTTGCGTAATAAATTAAGAGACTGGCAGGGTGGTAAACTCGTTGTACATATTACAGAGATGCCGATCAAATGCCCGGTAGCACCACTGGAGTTTGCATTCCTGGCAGATTCATTTTTCAAACACAAACACATGCGTGAGAAAGTGGAGATTACTTATGTTACTCCATTAAGCGGAGCTTTTACAAAACCAAAAGCAACAGCAGCTCTTGAACATTTACTGCATGATAAAGGAATCAATATTGAAAGTGATTTTGCCATTGAGCATGTAGATAATGAAAATAAAAAGATTGTTGATTACGGTGGAAGAGAAATTCCCTTTGATATTCTTGTAACCGTTCCTACCAATAAAGGCGATGAATTGATGGAACGTTCTGGTATGGGAGATGATCTGAACTATGTACCAACACATAAAGCAACCCTGCAATCGAAAGAGTATGCCAATGTGTTTGTTTTAGGTGATGCAAGTAATATACCTGCATCTAAAGCAGGGTCAGTTGCTCACTTTGAAGCAGAGATTTTAACAGAAAATATTTTACGCTATGTAAAGGGTGAACCGTTGAAAGAAGAATTCGACGGACATGCTAACTGCTTTATTGAAACAGGTGGCGGCAAAGCATTACTTATCGATTTCAATTATACACATGAACCTGTTGAAGGAAGTTTTCCTTTTGCAGGAATTGGCCCTTTGCGATTACTGAAAGAAAGCAGGATGAATCATATGGGTAAGCTTGCCTTCCGCTGGATTTACTGGAATGTATTACTGAAAGGAACACATATACCGTTTGTTTCAGCAACCATGAGTGAAAGCGGCAAACATTACAATTAAACAAATCAATCAATAAAATAAATGTTATGGAAAAAACAATTGCAGGTAAAACAATTACCGTAAACGAAGAAGGTTACTTAACTGATTTCAGCCAATGGGATGAAAAAGTTGGCGAAGAATTAGCTGCTGAAGCAAATATCAGCTTAACCCCAAGACATTGGGAAGTAGTAAAGTATTTACAGAACGAACAGAAGAACCAGGTGGCATTGAGTATCAGGCGTATTGGTAAAAGCGGTTTGGTGGACATCAAAGAATTTTATGCGTTGTTCCCTCATGCTCCGTTGAAAACAGCTACTAAAATTGCAGGAATTCCTAAACCGGCCAGTTGTATTTAATCAATTAAAAATTTCACTCATGAACGAAAATAAAGGTGCCATTAAAAAGATGATGATCATCTTATCAAAGGCAAGTATCGAAAATGTGTATGCCGCATTTGTATTGGCAAACGGGGCACGTATGGAAGGTATTGAATCAGAAATCTTCTTTACTTTTTTTGGATTGGAAGCGGTACATAAAAAAAGAATGGATAGTCTGCATGTAGCAACAGTAGGCAATCCGGCTATGCATATTCCAACAATGCTTGGAGGTTTACCCGGCATGGAAGCTTTTGCAACTTCTATGATGAAAAAGGAAATGGAAAAAGTAGATATGCCTGAAATACCGGAGTTCCTGGATATTATGTCTGCATCAGGTGTAAAGATGTGGGCCTGTAAGCTTGCTTTTGATATGTTCCACTACAAGAAGGAAGATTTATACGAAGGTGTGAACGATATCATTACAGTTGGAGATTTTTATAAGAAGAGTGAAGGGGAAGGCGTACACATGCTGTTTATTTAACAGGGCATCAAATTACACATCCACTTGTACTTGCTTATTGAATAGATAATTTCAGAAAAATAGCTTAATCATATTTCAGAATATGTAAGCTATTTTTTTGTGCATATATGAAACTGAAACAAAGTTGTCTTTACAAATAGACGGGGATTCTGACAGCTGCCAATCAATTGAATGACTGTCTCATTAAATTGAAAATTTAAAAATAACGTTTATGAAAAAAGTAGCAGTAGTAACAGTATTAGGCATATTGCCTTTTATTTTATCAGCACAAACAGGTCATATTATGCAGGGAATTGGAGCAACAAATATGTCAATGGGGGGAGCTTCAACAGCACAGCCAATTGATATTAATGGAGCTTTGCAATGGAACCCCGCAGGAATATCTGCCTTTAGTTCAA
>CAZOLW010000014.1:0-94375 GCA_964580775.1 uncultured Chitinophagaceae bacterium
ACGGAAGCAAATAATGTGCTCTCTTAAAATTTATACGATGATTGCGGGTACACATACTCATATCTGGGATTTTAACCGTGCTGACTATGCATGGTTGAAAAATAATACAACAATCCTCAACCGTACATACAGTATTGAAGAACTCGAAACTGAAAGAAGGGAAATGGGTATCAGCAGCGGTATATTAGTACAGGCTGCCAATAATTTTGAAGATACCAACTGGATGCTGCATGTAGCAGAAAACACAGATTGGATTGCCGGTATTGTTGGATGGCTGCCTTTAACTGACCCCGATGCAATGTTGAAAGCATTGCAAAGGAAATATGGCAAAGAAAAATATTTTAAAGGGGTACGTCATTTGATTCATGATGAAGCGGATCCAAAGTGGTTGCTGCAACCGGAAGTGATTGAAAGTCTGAAGATATTGGCAGATCATGATATTCCTTTTGATATAGTGGGAGTATTACCGGCACATATTGAAACAGCTCTTGAAGTGGCAGAAAAAATTCCGGGCTTGAGGATGGTGTTTGATCATTTGAATCAACCGCCTATTGCAACGAAAGAAACATTCGGTATTTGGGGTGAACTGATGAAGGAAGCAGCAAAGCATAAAAATTTATATGCAAAGATTTCAGGGTTAGGTACAGCATCAGGCAACTTTGAAAACTGGAAAGCTGCCGACATCAGACTGTATATTGAATTTATCATCGATCAGTTTGGAACAGATCGCTGTTTTTGCGGTGGCGATTGGCCGGTATCATTATTAGCCGGCAGCTATATTAAAACATGGACATCTTATAAAGACATCATTAACGAACTGGCAAACGAAAGCGACAGAGAAAAAATATTTTATACCAACGCAAAGAGTTTTTATTCTTTTTAAATAACAGTATTAAATGGAAGTTATCAATGGAGTTATGTTTCATGCAGTTGGCGCTTCCAGTGCTTCGCTTTGTTATACACCACAGAAAAAAGTTAAAGGCTGGAGCTGGCAAACTTATTGGTTAACGCAGGCATCTGTTTGCTGGCTGATTCTTCCACTCATCATTGCATACTTCACCATTCCTCAACTGCTCACTGTTTTAAAAGAAGCACCCGCTGCTGCCATGCAGAAATCTTTTTTGCTGGGCATGGCTTATGGAGTGGGGGGAACTGCTTTTGGTATTGCTATCCGTTATGTAGGTTTTTCGTTAACCTATGCCATTGCTGTAGGCATCAGTTGTGTGTTAGGTACAATTCTACCACCCATTGTTGATGGTACAATTGATGCCATATTAGTAAGTAATGGTGTTTCTTATCTTGTAAGCGGCATATCAATGGGAGTTGTTGGCATTGCAGTATGCGGTATGGCAGGCAGAAGTAAAGAAAAAGACATCGAGAGGAGAGAAAATAATAAAACAACTTTTTCCTTACGCATCGGATTACCCATTTGTTTACTGGCCGGTGTCTTATCTGCTTTCTATGGTTTTTCACTGAACCAGGGCCAGCCCATTGCAGATATAGCCGCTAAATATGGTGCAGGAAATTACCAGGGGAATGTAATCTATATTTTTTCTAACTCAGGTGCGTTTGTGATTGCTCTTCTGTATACCTTGTTCCTGCATAAAAAAGAAAAAACGTTTCAGCAATTCACTTCAGCAGAAGGCGGAAGTTTGGGTATGAATTATTTAATGTCCATACTTACAGGGTTGCTCTGGTATGGTCAATTCTTTTTTTATGGATTAGGTCATGTGCGGATGGGAAACTATCAATTCACCAGCTGGGCCATTCACATGATTATGCTGGTATTGTTAAGTGCAGTTGCAGGATTGGCTATGAAAGAATGGAAAAACAGCAGTAACAGAACAATAAGACTGCTGGTTGTTGCTATACTTATTCTTATTACTGCTGTTCTATTATTAACATATGGAAACAAATTAGGCAGTTCTGTATAAGTAATTTTATAAAATGATGTCAGATTCAACCTATTCCTTACAAACTTCATTACCGATCTATATTATCGGTGCCGGAGGCATTGTAAATACAGCTCATTTGCCTGCCTATAAAATGGCAGGGTTTCATGTGCAGGGTATTTTTGACTTGGATTTTGCAAGATCGGTTGAAACAGCAAAGAACTTTGATATCCCAACTGTGTTTGAAAGCCTGGATGAAATGATTCATCAGTTACCTGAACAGGTGGTGTTTGATGTTGCAGTGCCGGGTAAAGCCCTGATAAATATTCTTGAACAATTACCCGAGGGTTCTGCAGTATTGATGCAGAAGCCGATGGGTGAAAATATTGCATCCGCAAAGGCTATCCTGGAACTTACACGGAAAAAGAAACTGACAGCGGCCGTTAATTTTCAATTACGTTATGCGCCGTTTATACTGGAAGTAAAAAAGATGATGGCTGATGGCTCACTTGGAGCAATCAATGATATTGAAATAAACGTAAATGTTTTTACTCCCTGGCATCTCTGGGATTTTCTGTTTACATCTCAAAGACTGGAAATTCTTTATCACAGCATTCATTATATCGATCTTGTAAGAAATCTCCTGGGAAATCCTGTATCTGTTTTTGCCAAATCAACGAAACATCCTTCAATGTCTGAACTCTCTTCTGTTCGGAGTAATATCATACTCGATTATGGTGAACTGATCAGGGCAAATATTTTAACCAATCATTGTCATAACTACGGCATGCCAAAGCAGCAATCGTATATCAAGATTGAAGGAAGCAAAGGTGCTGTGATCATCAACTTCGGTGCACTCATCAATTATCCAAGAGGTGCTGCTGACAGTTTTGAATATGTATTGCTTGAAGAAGGGAAAGAGCCGGTGTGGAAAGAAAAGAAAATTGAAGGCAGCTGGTTCCCACATGCATTTATGGGAAGTATGGAACAATTAATGCTGGCTGCCGAAGGGAAAATTTCACGACCTGATAATTCGGTAGAAGATTGTATTGATACTATGGCCTGTGTGGAAGCAGCTTATCAAAGCAATGAAAAAGGTGGCGTGAAGTTGAGTGATATTAAATAAGTGGGTGAATGATTAAAATGATTTCTAATGAACAAAGGCAACTTTTTTTTCAAGAGTATAATGAAGGCAATGCTGATTCTGTTGCTTTCTGTTTCAGTACAGGAAATTTATTCTCAGCAAATATCATTTCCTGGTGCTGAGGGATTTGGTAAATATGCAACAGGAGGAAGAGGAGGCAAAGTCGTTGCCGTAACAAATCTAAATGATAATGGCGAAGGAAGTTTTCGCTGGGCATTAGAACAATTTCCCGGAGAACCACTAACAGTTATCTTTCGTGTATCGGGTATTATTGAACTGCAATCGAAAATTCAAATCAAACGTTCTAACTTAACTATTGCCGGACAAACAGCTCCCGGCGATGGCATCTGTTTAAAAAATCAGTCACTTATTTTAAATGGAGCTTCTTCCAAAGGAAATCATGGTAATATCATTATCCGTTTCATCCGTTCACGTCCCGGTGGTACATTGAAAACCGGGCTATATGGTTTTGATATGGAAAACTGTCATGATGTAATTGTTGATCATTGCAGTTTCAGTTGGGCCAATGAAGAATGTGCAGCCATGTATGACACAAAAAATACAACCGTTCAATGGTGTATTGTTAGTGAAGGTTTGTATGAAGCCGGTCATATGAAAGGCCATCGTTCATACGGTGGAGTATGGGGCGGACAGTATGCCAGTTATCATCATAACTTAATTGCACATCTTAACAACCGTGCAATCCGTTTCAATGGAGCAAGAGCACATGATACCATTGCATTGATTGATTACCGTAATAATATTATTTATAATTGGGGCAATGCTAATGCAGCTTATGGTGGTGAAGTAAATATTGCAGGCGGTTTCTCGCAGGTGAACATTGTAAACAATTATTACAAGCCTGGTCCGGCCACTCCTGCTGAATTAAAATTCGCACACGCCTCTTATCAAAAAGAAAACAGTAAAGGAACTGGACAATGGTTTGCAGGTGGTAACATCATGGAAGGTAATAAAGCCTTGACTAAAAAGAATAACAACGGTATTGATCTGAAAGAAGCAGCCAATCCTGCAGGTGCAATTTCAGACAAAGCATTTCCAGTGAGTGTAGCTATACCTGTTGAAACAGCAAAAGAATCATACGAAAAAGTATTGCGATATGCAGGGGCTATTTTTCCAAAACGTGATGCAGTGGATGAACGTGTTGTCAACGAAACAAGAACAGGTACTGCTATTGGCAAGGGGTCATTTGGCAAACCGGGCATCATAGATAATGTATTTGTTGTTGGAGGCTGGCCTGAATATAAATCAACTGTTGCGCCTGTTGATACAGATAATGATGGCATGCCTGATGCATGGGAAACAAAAAAGGGATTGAATCCGAATGATGCAAGCGATGGTAACAAGAAAGATGCAAACGGGTTTACCATGCTTGAAATTTATTTAAACGAATTAGTGCAAGTGAAATAGCACGCATCCCCTCCCGGGAGGGGCGAGTTTCGGAAACTAAATAGTATGAGACACCGGGGTGGGTTTTTATCAATTGAATATTTATAAATAACATGAAGCTTTACATACCAATAGTATTCCTTTTGTTCTTTCAACAAGTAAGCAATGCACAAGTTGTGATAACAAATTATCCGGGATCACCTCGTGCAAAATTTGGAGGTGAACAAATTGAAAAAGCTATCAATCAGCTAAAGCTTGGAAAGCAGTATCATCGAATTTATTTAGAAGTTAAACGAACGGGAAAAAAAGAAAGTTTTTCAATAACAACAAGTAACAATCAGACTCGGATTGTAGGGAGTGATGAATCAGGTGTACTTTATGGCTGTTTAGCTTTTGCAGATGAGTTAAAAGCAATAAAAAAATTTCCTGCAACATTTTCGTTGAGCGATGCACCTGAAATGATCTTGCGTGGTGCATGCATTGGTGTACAAAAGCCTTATTATCTCCCGGGAAGAAATGTGTACGAATATCCTTACACACCTGAAACCTTCCCCTGGTTCTACGATAAAAAATTATGGATACAGTATCTCGACTCTATGGTGGCGAACCGGATGAATTCGCTGTATCTATGGAATGGTCACCCGTTTGCATCATTGGTGAAACTGAAAGATTATCCCTATGCTGTTGAAGTGGATGATGCAACGTTTAAAAAGAATGAAGAGATCTATCGCTTCTTAACCACCGAAGCAGATAAGCGTGGTATCTGGGTGATTCAGATGTTTTATAACATTATCGTGTCCAAACCTTTTGCTGAACATCACAAGATCAAAACACAGGAACGTGAACGACCCATCATTCCGTTGATTGCTGACTATACAAGAAAATCAATTGCTGCATTTGTTGAAAAATATCCCAACGTTGGTTTAATGGTTTGCCTGGGCGAAGCAATGGAAGGAGTTGGCAAAGATGATATTGAATGGTTCACACAAACAATTATTCCCGGTGTAAAAGATGGATTGAAGGCATTGAACAAAACAGAAGAGCCTCCGATTGTATTGCGTGCACATGATACTGATGCACCTGCAGTAATGAAAGCTGCATTGCCATTGTATAGAAATTTATATACCGAAGCAAAATTTAACGGTGAAGCCTTGACCTATGCAAGGCCAAGAGGAAGCTGGGCTGAACTGCATCAGACATTAAGCAAGCTCGGCAGTGTGCAAATTGAAAATGTACACATTCTTGCCAACCTTGAACCCTTCCGTTATGGCTCACCTGATTTTATTCAGCAGAGCGTAATTGGTATGCATGAAGTAATGGGCGGTAACGGTTTGCATTTGTATCCGCAGGCTTCTTATTGGGACTGGCCTTACAGCGCAGATAGTGTTAAGAGCAAACGTCTGTTACAAATTGAACGTGACTGGATCTGGTACAGTGCATGGAGCCGTTATGCATGGAAAGCAAAACGCAACAGGGAAGAAGAGATCGTTTATTGGAGTCGTTTACTCGCCAGCAAATTTGGTTGCAGCGAAGCAGATGGAAAAAAAATATTGACAGCTTATGAAGAGAGTGGTGAGATCGCTCCGAAACTGTTGCGTCGTTTTGGTATTACTGATGGTAACCGTCAGACATTAACACTCGGTATGTTGATGACACAACTCATCAATCCTTTCCGTTATGGTTTGTTTACACTGCTGTACGATGCTGAAGCGCCTGAAGGTGAAATGATTTTGGATTATGCAGATAAAGAGAATAAGGGAATCAAACATATTGGCGAAACACCACCGCAGATAACAAAAGAAGTGGTACAGCATGGCGATAAAGCAGCAGCACTCATTGCAGAAGTATCAAAACGAGTAACAAAGAATAAAGATGAGTTCAACCGGATTGTCAACGATATGTATTGCTACAAAGCAATGGCCGATCATTTCAGTAATAAGGTAAATGCAGCTGTTCAGCTATTGAAATACAAATACAGCGGCAATGTTGCTGATCTTGAACTGGCAGTTCCGTTGCTGGGAAAAAGTGTGAGTGATTACAAAGAGCTGGCACGTTTAACAGCGGGTTCTTATCTCTATGCCAACAGCATGCAAACACAGCAACGGAAGATCCCCATGCGTGGGGTAAATGGGACGTATAAGCATTGGGCAGAAATGGTTCCGGTATTTGAAACTGAGTTAAAGACCTTTCAGTATAAAATTGACTCGCTGAAGAATACATCTTCGTCAACTCTAAAGGAACGCAAGCCGTTTCAATCACCTGATGTGAAGTTAAATCTTACACCTGTTGTATTAAATGAAGGAGCAGTGATCTTTAGTGATACAAGCATCCGTATCAAACAGCTGGCGCCGGAATTGAATGGATTGAAAGCAATTCAGTTCTCATTTCAACAATTGTTGAGTCAGCCGACAGAGATCAACTTCTATACCGATAAGCCGGTGAAAATATTAGTCGGCTATTTTAAAACGCAACGTGCTGCATTTACAACAGATACGGTTTTTGCCAAAGCACCCGAACTGGAAACCAATGCCAGTGCCGATGATTACGGTCAAGCCGAAATAAAAATATCCAACGCTATTGCTATTGAGGGGATGCCCCCGGTGAATATTCATACTTATACCTTCAAAGCTGGAACACATACACTGAAGTTGCCGAAAGGTGTTTGTTTAGCGTTGGGTTTTGTTGATGGCACACAAGTAATACCTGTATATGATGCGATGTTAATGAGTGATGCGAAGAATAAAAACATTGATTGGTTGTTTGAGTAAACGAACGAACCCCGTCAGCGGTTGAAAACCCTGACGGCGGTTATAAAATAAAAAGATGAAGAAAATACTTTCAATTGCACTATTGACATTTTGTGTTATTTCAGTTAGTGCTCAGCGCTTTTACGATGTAACCAAATACGGCGCAAAGAACGACAGCAGCAAGATCGCAACAAAGCCAATCGCTGATGCAATTAATGCAGCATCAAAAGCAGGAGGTGGTACGGTGTATTTCCCGGCAGGCAAATATTTAACCGGGCCCATTCATCTTAAAAGTAATATCACCATCTTGATCGATGCAGGTGCAGAGTTGCATTTCTCCGACAACTTTGATGATTATCTTCCAATGGTGCAAAGCCGTTACGAAGGTGTGGATGTAATGAGTTTTTCACCACTGTTCTATGCATACAAAGCAGAAAATATTTCCATTATTGGCCGTGGATTGATCAATGGGCATGGCAAGAAGTGGTGGGACTATGCACTCACTTTTTATAAAAATCAAACGACCAGAAATAAATATCAACTGATGTTCGATAGTTTAAATAAAAATATTCTATTACCAGATGATCCAACACAAATGAAACGTGGGTTTCTGCGTCCGCCGTTTATTCAGCCTTTGTATTGCAAGAATGTGTTGATTGAAGGGATCACCATTACTAATTCTCCCTTTTGGACTGTAACACCTGAGTTTTGCGAAAACGTGACCATTAAAGGGGTAACGATCAATAATCCTCCATCACCGAATACAGATGGTATCAATCCATCGAGTTGCAGGTATGTGCATATTTCCGATTGTCATATCAGTGTGGGTGATGATTGCATTACTATTAAATCTGGAAAAGATATTCCCGGAAGAGCAAAGGCAACCCCTGCTGAAAATTATACGATTACTAATTGTACCATGCTAAGTGGGCATGGTGGTGTAGTGATCGGAAGTGAAATGAGTGGTGATGTAAAGAAGATCACCATCAGTAATTGTGTGTTTGATGGAACTGATCGTGGCATTCGTATCAAAACCACAAGAGGTAGAGGTGGTGTAGTAGAAGATATTCGTGTAGATAATATAATCATGAAGAATATCAAAGCACAGGCGATAGTATTGGATATGGAATATTCAAAGACTCAACCTGAATCGGTGAGTGAACGTACGCCGCAGTTCAGAAATATCCGTTTCAGCAATATCACTGCCTACACCAAACAGGCCATGTATATTAACGGTTTGGATGAGATGCCGGTAAGTGAAATCAGTTTGAACGATGTAGTGTTTGAAGCAGAAACAGGAATCACCATTCGCAATGCAAAAGATATTGAACTGTACAATGTACGGGTGAATACGAAAACAGGACCATCGTTAGTAGTTGAAAAAACTGAACGCTTAACGGTGAATGGATTTGTTTCTGCAAAGCCATTGACAACTGCACCGCTTATTCGCTTAACCAATGTACAGGATGTATTACTGGTGAATAACTGGCCCTTCAATGGAACAAAAACATTTATTGAGATCAAAGGTGTAAACACAAAAAGTATCTTTTTTAAAAATAATACACTTGGTGAAGCAGCGGTTGTAGTGGCAGATGATGTAAAGAAGGAAGAGGTGAAATAGTGATGAATGATGAGTGATGAGATAGTCCGCCCGTCTGACGGAGTTAAGATGATGAGTAATAAGTGATGAATAGAATTGTTACAGTAAAAGTGTGCGACGCAACAAAAGTTTAATAGAAATTCAAATGATGACTTACAAAAAAATAATAGTTGTTTTTGCATTACTCTTAGTGTGTAATACATTTGTTACAGCACAGGATTTAAAACTCTGGTACAAAAAACCGGCTGTAAAATGGACGGAAGCTTTACCGATCGGCAATGGGCGTATAGGTGCAATGTTGTTTGGTGGTGTGGAGAACGACCGCATCCAGTTCAATGAAGAAACCTTGTGGACGGGTGAGCCGAGAGCTTACAGCAGACCCGGTGCATATAAATATTTAGACAGCATTCGCCAACTGTTGTTTGCAGGTAAACAAAAAGAAGCAGAAGCGTTGGCGGAAAAAGAGTTCATGGGATTGAAAAGTTTTGAGGGTGAACGAACCGGTTGGATTTCGAAAGCAATGGCTGATAAAAAATATGCAGCAGCAAATTTCGATGACAGCAAATGGTTAAACATGACAGTGCCGAGCTGGGATGGTTGGGAAACTGTTGGGTTTGAGGGGTTGGATGGTGCAGTGTGGTTACGTACAAGTTTTGTATTGCTGGAGGATTGGAAAGAAGAAGATATGGTCTTTGATTTTAATCGCATCCGTGATTGGGATTATACCTACATCAACGGGCAGTTGGTTGGCAGTCAGCAAAACACGGAAGCAAGAAAATATACTGTTGCAAAAAACATTCTGCATAAAGGCAAAAACACGATTGCGATTCTGGTATTGAATTTTTCTGATAAAGGTGGTATCTATGGTTATAAGGATACTGTAAAACATATTGGAGTTTATCCCGTGAGTAATGAGGCGGCAAAGATTTCATTGAATGGTCAATGGAAATATTTTGTACTGAATGATAACCCGCCACCAGTGGGTGTTTACCAGGCATCGTATCAACCCTTTGGGGATTTGAATTTGAAATTCAGCAATACAAGTGCTGCAACGAATTACAGAAGAGAACTTGATATTGCGAATGCGCTGGCTGCAACTTCTTATACATTAAACGGAGTTAATTACAAAAGAGAATATTTTGTGAGTCAGCCGAACCAGGCAATAGTGATTCATCTTTCTGCTTCACAAAAGCAAAGCATCAGTTTTACTGCAGAGCTGAGCAGTGCACATAAAAATTACACAGTTACAAAACTGAACAATGATCTTGTGCTATCGGTGAAAGTAAGAACAGGCGCATTGCGTGGCGAAAGTTACATGCGTATTGTTGCAAAAGCAGGAACGGTTAAAATTGAGAATGGAAAGTTAATTATTGATAAAGCAGATGAAGCAACAATTTACTTAACAGCAGGAACCAACTATAAAAACTACAAAGACATTAGTGCTGATCCGAAGCTGCCTTGTGTAAATGCATTGGCATCTGTTGCATGGAAAACCTATCAGCAAATAAAGTCTGCACATATTACCGAGTATAAAAAATGGTTCAATACGTTTTCAATTGTAATGGGCGATGGCAAGAAAGCTGCTTTGTCTACCGATGAGCGTTTGAATAATTTTGCAAATGGGGATGATCCATCGTTTGCTGCATTGTATATGCAGTACGGAAGATATTTGTTGATCTCTTCATCACGCCCCGGCACAAGACCTGCCAATCTGCAGGGTATCTGGAACGATCTTGTCAATCCACCATGGGGCAGTAAGTACACAACGAATATTAATGCTGAAATGAATTACTGGCCTGCAGAGTTGCTGAACCTTTCGCCATTGCATCAACCTTTGTTTGATATGATCAGTGAGTTAGCTGTCACCGGTAAACAAACAGCGAAAGATCATTACAATGCCCCGGGTTGGGTATTGCATCACAACACAGATATCTGGAGAGGCACGGCGCCGATCAACGCAGCCAATCATGGTATTTGGGTTACAGGAGGCGCATGGTTGTGCCAGCATTTGTGGGAACACTATCAATTTACACAGGATAAAAACTTTTTAAAGAACAAAGCTTATCCCATTATGAAGGAAGCTGCTTTGTTTTTTAATGCGTTCCTTATTAAAGATCCGGTAACGGGTTATCTCATCAGCACACCATCGAATTCACCAGAGCAGGGCGGATTGGTTGCAGGGCCAACTATGGATCACCAGATTATCCGTGATCTGTTTAAGAATGTAATTGCAGCAAGTGAAGTGTTGAATGTAGATGTGTTATTACGAAATACCTTAAAAGAAAAATACAAACAGATTCCGCCAAACATGATCGGCAAACATGGACAGTTGCAGGAGTGGATGCAGGATGTTGATAATCCGAATAACAAACATCGTCATGTATCGCATTTGTGGGGACTGTATCCCGGCAATGAAATTAACTGGGATGAAACACCGGAGATTACCAAAGCTTCACAGCAATCATTGATCTTTCGTGGTGATGAAGCAACAGGCTGGAGCCTCGGCTGGAAAATTAATTTCTGGGCAAGGTTTAAAGATGGTGATCACGCATTTAAGATGATACAGATGTTAATGAGTCCTGCAAAGAATGGTGCGGGCAGTTACCCGAATTTATTTGATGCACATCCGCCATTTCAGATTGATGGAAATTTTGGTGGTGCAGCGGGTATTGGTGAAATGCTGATTCAAAGTCATACAAAGTACATTGATCTGTTGCCTGCCTTGCCATTGGCTTTAGCCAGTGGACAAGTAAAAGGCATTTGTGCCAGAGGGGGTTTTGTGATGGATATGCAATGGAATGCAGGTAAGCTGGTGAAGCTGAAAGTAAAATCAATTGCAGGCACAGAATTGCGTTTGCGTTATAGGGGAAAGGCTGTAACAATTAAAACAACGAAGAACGGAGTATACCAATTTGATGGAGAGCTTAAGAAATTATAGGAAACCCCTCCCGACCTCCCCTAAAGCAGGAGGCCATTCACTGCACAGCCCTCGCTATGCAAAAAGGCTGATATTGTTTTTGCATTTTTTTTCTAATAAAGTGTTACAACTAAAATATACTTTTCGAAGAGATGGGGCTGTGCGTTTGAACTCCCCCTTTAGGGGGCTTGGGGGGCTTCTTCTTTGTGTTTTTGTGTCTTTGTGGGAAAATTCTTATGCACAACGTCAGGATATTTCTTTAAATGAAAACTGGGTTACGATTGCAACAAGCAATGATCAATTACTTCCTGCAAATAACTATCAAACAACAATCACTAATAGCTGGAAGAAAGTAAACATTCCACACAACTGGGATCAGTACGAAGGTTACAGAAGATTATTACATGGCAACCGTCATGGCGATTCATGGTATCGTAAAACATTTACCAGCACGCAATCAAAAACAGGCAAACGTTTC
Source organism: uncultured Chitinophagaceae bacterium (assembly GCA_964580775.1). Taxonomy (GTDB): domain Bacteria; phylum Bacteroidota; class Bacteroidia; order Chitinophagales; family Chitinophagaceae; genus Lacibacter. The sequence continues at coordinate 12,186 of CAZOLW010000014.1, forward strand.
TTTTTATTTTTTGAAGGAGTGGGATCGTATGCCACTGTTTTTCTCAACAATAAAAAAGTTGGTGAACATATTGGCGGACGGACAACTTTTACTCTCGATGTGACCGATGTCATTAAAACAGATGGCACAACGAATCAACTTGCAGTAAGAGCGTATCATCCTTCGAATATCAAAGATCAGCCTTGGGTTTGCGGAGGCTGCAGTGATGAACGTGGATTTTCAGAAGGCTCACAACCGATGGGTATTTTTCGCCCGGTTCATTTGATCGTTACAAACGATGTTCGTATTGAGCCATTCGGTATTCATGCATGGGCTGATCTGCAAAAAGAAGATGCAAGTCTTTTCATCAATACAAGCTTTAAAAATTATTCTAACCGCAACAGATCAGTTACAGTTGTTCATCAGTTGATGGATGCAAAAGGAAAGATTGTAAAAGAAATTTCATTTGCACAACAGATGAAGGCAAAGGATTCGCTGACTGTTTTGCAAAAAGATATTAAAGTTGAACACCCGCAGTTATGGTCGGTTGAAAATCCATACCTCTATAAAATTGTTTCAGTCATTAAAGAAAACAATCTTGTTTTTGATAAAACAGAAACGGAGTTTGGCTTTCGAACTATCAATTGGAAGAATTCAACCAACCAGTTTTTCTTAAACGGAAAGTCGGTTTTCATCAACGGCATTGCTGAGTATGAACATTTGCTGGGGCAAAGTCATGCGTTTAGTCATGAACAGATTCTTTCACGATTTAAATGGTTGCAGTCGGCAGGATTCAATGCATTCCGTGATGGGCATCAACCGCATAATCTTTTATACGGTCAAATGTGCGATGAGAAAGGAATCCTTTGGTGGACACAATTATCGGCACATGTATGGTATGATTCGCCTGAATTCAGAAATCATTTCAAGCAACTGTTAAGAGAGTGGGTTATTGAACGACGGAACAGTCCTTCCATTATTTTATGGGGCTTACAGAATGAAAGTAAACTGCCCGAAGATTTTGCAAAAGAATGTACTGAACTGATCCGTTCTTTAGATCCAACTGCATCAACACAACGTTTGGTTACTACATGCAATGGTGGTGTTGGAACCGATTGGGATGTCCCTCAAAACTGGACAGGCACTTACGGTGGTAATCCTGAAACATATAATGAAGATGTAAAAAAACAAATCCTCATTGGTGAATATGGTGCATGGCGAACAATTGATCTGCACACCGAAGGTGGATTTGTACAGAATGGTATATTGAGTGAAGACCGCATGGTGCAGCTGATGGAACAGAAGATCCTTTTGGCTGAATCAGTAAAAGACAGCAGTGCAGGACAATTCTTCTGGTTGCTCACTTCACATGATAATCCCGGTCGTGTACAGGGCGGTGAAGGTTTGCGAGAACTGGATCGTATTGGTCCGGTGAATTATAAAGGATTATTCACTCCATGGGAAGAACCAACCGATGCGTATTACATGTTCCGCAGCAACTATGCACCAAAAGAAACAGAACCGATGGTTTATATCGTTTCACACACATGGCCAAACAGGTGGATGATGCCCGGCATCAAGGATAGTATTTATGTGTACAGCAATTGTGATGAAGTGGAATTGTTTAATGATGTGAATGGTTCGTCGTTGGGTAAACGAAAGAAGAACGGAAGCGGAACACATTTCCAATGGGATGATGTCAACATACAATACAATGTGTTGTATGCAGTAGGTTATGTAAATGGGAAGGCAATTACAAGAGATGTGATCGTGTTGAATCATTTACAGCAATCACCCAACTTCAAACAGTTGAATGCAAATGCAAAACCTGTAACCAAACCAACAGCAGGTTATAATTATATCTATCGTATCAATTGTGGTGGACCTTCTTACAAAGACGAATCTGGAAATACCTGGCTGGCCGATAAAGGTTTTGCGACATCATGGACGAACGATTTTCGTGAAGTGCCCACTAACTTTGCAAGCCAACGCAGAACATTCAGTCCAATACAGGGAACAAAAGACGGGAAGCTGTTTCAAACATTCCGTTATGGGAAAGATAAATTAAGTTATGAATTTCCATTACCCGATGGTGAATACCATGTTGAATTATATTTCATTGAGCCCTGGTTGGGAATTGGCGGTGGCATCAATGCAAAAGATATGCGTTTGTTTGATGTTGCCATCAATGGTAAAACGGTATTGAATGATCTTGACATCTGGAGAGAAGTTGGTACAAATACTGCACTAAAGAAAACAGTCAAAGCAACTGTGAAGGGTAGGAAGATGATCATTTCATTTCCAGAAAGTAAATCGGGACAAGCTATCATTTCTGCAATCGCCATTGCTTCCACGAAGAAAGGCATCACAACGAAATCAGCTTCATCATTTATCAGTAGTCTTTCATGTGAAAATTGTAAAGAGCAGAACTGGTTGGATATCGGTCAGCAGCAATACAGTAGCGGTGCCATTCAATTCAATACACTTCCTTCTAACTTGTTTGGCGCTGATTGGATTCAGCCCAATAATAAAACACAAAAGCAAACAGTAAGCTTTGTTCCAACAATTGACTTGGATGTTTTTCTTGCAGTAAAGAAATTTGCAACACAACCACCCGCAGGAGAGTTGACCAAAACAGAATTGATCACAGATGAAGAGGGTGGCACTGTTTACAACGTTTACCGGAAGCGTTATGCAAAAGATGAAAAAGTGAGTTTGACAGTCGATAAAAACGTTGTGATTGCTTTTCTGCCGGTGAATAAAATGCAACCGGCTTATGATTTGAAACCAATCACTCCATATCGTACCAATGTTGCTATCATTGGTGAAGGCGTGGTAAAAGATTCTGTAAATGGAAGATTGTGTACTGTCATCAAATCAAATGCGGCAACAACCATTCAATGGCCGGTGCAAACAGGAGTGGGTGATATTTATTCCATCACTGTAAAATATTATTATCCGAAAGAACAAATAGTGAAGGGTAGGTTACAGTTGTTTGATGCAGGTGGCAACAGGATGATGCAGGAAGATGTGCAATTTACTTTTACCCGCAGCGGTAAGTGGAATCAGTTTACAGTGAATACCGGATCGCAGATCAATGCAGGAAATTATGTGGTGAAGCTGGCATTGGAGAATGGGGAGCAGCTGGCTGTTTCGGGAATAGAAATACAATAGTAAACACAGAACCCCGTCAGCGGTTGTTAACCCTGACGGCGGTTCGCTGAATATAAAATTCAATGAAACGATTTATTCTTTTTGTTATTTGCTTTGCTGTAAGTGCGCAGTTGCCTGCACAGCAACTTTCTGCCGCCAATCTTCGCTGCGAAAGCCGCAACAATCCGTTGGGTGTGGAAGCTGCAAAACCAAAACTCAGCTGGCAGTTGCAATCAACACAACAGAATGTATTGCAAACGGCTTATCGCATTCTCGTTGCTGATGATGAAATATTGCTGAAAAAGAATATCGGCAATGTGTGGGATTCGAAACAGATCAAATCTTCAGCATCTATTCAGATAGCATACTCCGGAAAAGCTTTACATTCAACTAAGAATTATTTCTGGAAAGTACAGCTGTGGGACAATAAAGGAAATCTATCATCATGGAGTAATTCAGCTTATTGGCAGATGGGTTTGCTGCAAATGAAACACTGGAGTAATGCAAAATGGATTGGCTATGAAGAGATTAACGATACAGCAATTATTGCTCCGCATATGCATATGAGTGGAAAAAAAGCATGGGGCCCACGCAAAGATATTCTGCCTGTTCTCCGTAAAGAATTTGCTGTTACTAGAAAGGTTAAGCAGGCAACTGTATTCATTTGTGGTCTCGGTCATTTTGAATTAAGCATCAACGGAAAAAAGATCGGTGATCATTTTCTTGCGCCCGGCTGGACGAATTACAGTAAGCATGCACAATATGTAACCTTTGATGTAACCAAGAATATACAACAGGGAAAGAATGCCATTGGCGTAATGCTCGGCAATGGTTTTTATTATATTCCTTCCGAACGTTATCGCAAAATGACCGGTGCGTATGGTTATCCGAAACTTATATCAAAAATGCTGATTGAATTTACTGATGGAACAACACAGCAGATCATCAGCGATGAAAGCTGGAAGACAGACCAATCGCCCATCATCTACTCAAGCATATTTGGTGGTGAAGATTATGATGCGAATCTTTTTCAACAGGGATGGAACCAACCGGGCTTTAATGATGCAGGCTGGAAAAATGTCATCATCACAAAAGGTCCTGCATTGCTCGAATCGCAAATGAATGAGCCGGTGAAAGTGATGCAGCAATTATCCACGCAAACAAAGCGTGCATTAAAAACCGGTGTTACGTTGTATGATCTTGGACAAAATTTTTCCGGGATTCCATCCATTACAGTAAAAGGAAACAAAGGTGATACTGTGAAACTCATTTGTGGTGAATTGATTAATGAAGATGGTACAGCTAATCAAACAGCAACAGGCAGTCCATCCTTCTTTACGTATATCCTAAATGGCGATAGCGAAGAAAGCTGGCATCCTTTGTTTACATACACTGGCTTCCGTTATGTAGAAGTGCATTGTAAGCCGAAAGAGAATAATCAACCGCTACCAAAGGTGTTGAAGCTCGAAGGCTTGCATATCCGCAGCGCAGTAAATACAGTAGGCTCTTTCAGTTGTTCAAACGATCTTTTCAACCGTACACATACTTTAATTGACTGGGCTATCAAAAGTAATATGGTGAGTGTGTTTACCGATTGTCCGCACAGAGAAAAACTTGGTTGGCTCGAGGAAACACATCTCATGGGAGCATCGGTTCATTATAATTACGATGTTGCTGCATTAAATAGAAAAGTGATCAGGGACATGAAGAATGCACAATATCCTGATGGGAAAATTCCTGAGATAGCTCCTGAGTTTACAGCCTTCACTCCGCCATTTGATGAATCACCTGAGTGGGGAAGTGCAGGCATTATTTATCCCTGGTATAATTATCAGTGGTATGGAGATAAAGAAACCTTACTGCAATCGTACGATATGATGAAAGCGTACGTGTTGTATCTGAAAGGTAAAGCAACCAATAATATTTTGTCGCATGGACTTGGTGATTGGTACGACATTGGTCCGAAGAAATCAGGCTTTGCGCAAATGACAAAAATGGGTATAACAGCTACAGCTACGTTTTATTATGATCTCAACATCATGATCAAAATAGCAACTATGTTGAAAAAGAATGAGGATGTAAAATTCTATCAGCAACTGGCAGCAGAACTTAAGACAGCATTCAATAATACATTTTTTGATCAGCAGAAAATGCAATATGATTCCTCCAGTCAAACGGCGAATGCAATGGCCCTGTACATGGGTTTGGTGGAAGAGAAAAACAGGCAGGCTGTTGTGGATGCATTGATCCGGGAAATTAAAAGCAGAAACAATGCATTAACCGCCGGCGACATCGGTTACCGTTATGTATTGAAAGCGTTGGAGCAGGCAGGCAGAAGTGATGTGATCTTTGATATGAATTACCGTGATGATGTGCCGGGTTATGGTTATCAACTCAAGCATGGAGCTACAGCATTAACAGAAAGCTGGCAGGCTTATGAATCGGTATCAAACAACCATTTTATGCTGGGGCATTTAATGGAATGGTTCTATGCTGGTCTTGCAGGTATCAAACAAACAGACAATTCTGTAGCTTATAAAGAAATTATGATCAAGCCTGAAGTAGTGGGTGATGTAACAAATGCCAAAGCAAGTTTTCAATCGCCTTATGGCTTGATTAAAAGTGAATGGGCGAAAACAGCAACTGCTTTTGAACTGAATGTGCAGATACCTGCCAACACTAAAGCAATCGTATGCTTACCGGCAAAGCAGGGGTCTGTTGTGAAGATGAGCGGTAAAAAAGTAAATGTGTTATACAAAGAAGGAAGGGCAATTATTAAAACAGGATCAGGTAATTACAGGTTTGTTGTTGAAACGAAGTAATGTTTATCTGGTGAATTGAGAAAAGTAATACGGGTTAATTAAAATTATCATGCAAGCAGAACAATGCGGGAACAGTAACTTCGTGAAAAATTATAATACTTAAGAAGAATAATTATGCAATACAGGTTATTAGGTAAAACAGGATTCAACGTCTCGGCTATCAGTCTTGGTACATGGCAGGTTGGTGGTAAATGGGGAAGTGCGTTTGATAACAAAAATGCAGAGAAGATTTTAAATACAGCTGTTGATAACGGAGTCAATTTTATTGATACGGCTGATGTGTACAGCGATGGTGAGAGTGAGAAAGCAATTGGCCTTTTTCTCAAAACAAGAAAAGAAAAACTGTATGTCGCTACTAAATGCGGAAGACAGATTCAGCCACATGTGAATGAAAGCTATCAGCCTGCAGTATTACGCAAATATGTAGAAGACAGTTTGCAACGCCTGCAGGTAGATACAATTGATCTCATTCAGTTACATTGTCCACCCACACAGGTGTTTTACCGTCCGGAAATTTTTGGTTTATTTGATGATTTAAAAAAGGAAGGAAAGATTCAGCATTTGGGTGTGAGTGTAGAGAAAGTTGAAGAAGCTTTAAAAGCAATTGAGTTTGACAATGTAACAGCTGTACAGATCATCTTTAATATGTTTCGTCAGCGTCCTGCTGAATTATTTTTTGCTGAAGCGAAACGGAAAAATGTAGGGGTGATTGTTCGTGTGCCTTTGGCAAGTGGGTTGTTAACCGGTAACTATACGCAGCAAACTGTATTTGAAAGCGGCGATCACCGCCAGTTCAATCGTAATGGTGAAGCGTTTGATAAAGGAGAAACATTTTCAGGAATTGATTATGCAACAGGTTTAAAGGCCGTGGAAGAATTGAAACAAATTGTTCCTGCTGGTAAAACTTTATCTGCACTGGCATTGAAATGGATATTGGATTTCGATGCTGTAAGTACAGTTATTCCCGGAGCTTCAAAACCGGAACAGGTAGTACGCAACCTTGAAGCATTGAATGAACAGCCGCTGAGCAACGATCAGTTACAACAGGTACAGGCTGTTTATGAAAAGTATATCAAGCCATCTGTTCATCATCTGTGGTAGAAAGATTTTCTGCCATGAAATATAGTTTATGATCAAAAAAGTATTCTTAGCAAGTCTTTTCTTCCTGATATATCAAACTGCTTTTTTGCAGGTTCGTTCAGTTGTTGATTTCAATAATGGATGGAAGTTTTTCTTAGGCAGCGACAGTCTTGCAAGCAATGTAAACTATAACGATTTCAAATGGAGAAACCTTTCTTTACCGCACGACTGGAGCATTGAAAGTAATTTCTCATCAACCTTTCCTGCTACAAACCTCGGTGGCTCCTTGCCCGGTGGCATTGGCTGGTACCGGAAAACATTTACTGTTCCTGCATCAGCTAAAAATAAAACCACAAGCATTGAATTTGATGGCGTTTATAAGAACAGTGAAGTATGGATCAACGGGTATTACCTCGGTAAGCGCCCAAACGGTTATATCAATTTTTCCTATGATCTGACTCCTTATCTGAATTTTGATAAAGCGAATGTAATTGCAGTGAAAGTAGATAACAGTCAGCAACCTGATTCAAGATGGTACAGCGGTAGTGGTATTTATAGGGATGTGAAGCTTATTGTTGTCAATCCTGACCTCTTTATAAAAGATGCCAGCCACTTTATTACAACAAGCGATATAACTACTAAAAGGGCAAAGGTTACTATTGCTATGGAATTATCATCTTCAGAAAAATCAGATATACCAGTTTCTTTTTTTACAAATATTTATGACCAAAATGGGAATTTGATAAAAACAGCTGAGATACTTGGGAGAGAAAAGCATATATCCATTTCGAATTCAGAGCGGGTTCAATACTCAGTTATTATCTCTAATCCGTTTCTTTGGTCTGTCAGAAACCCATATTTATATAAAGCAGTTACAAAAGTTTTCCGAAGTGGAGTGCAGACCGATGAGCTAACCACCACTTTCGGAATCCGTTCTTTCCATTTCGATAGTGAGCAAGGTTTCTTCCTTAACAATCAGCCTTTAAAAATTCAAGGTGTTTGTATGCATCATGATTTGGGTGCATTGGGTGCAGCATTCAGTAAAGCGGCAGCCAAACGGCAGCTCACTATTTTAAAAGAAATGGGCTGCAATGCCATTCGTTTTTCACATAATCCACCCGCTGCAGAAATGCTTAACCTCTGCGATGAAATGGGATTTCTTGTTATGGTTGAAGCATTTGATATGTGGAAAAGAAAGAAAAATAAATTCGATTATCATCTTGAGTTTGACGAATGGCATGAACGGGATCTGCAGGCAATGATTCTGCGTGACAGAAATCATCCATCTGTTTTTATGTGGAGCATTGGCAATGAAATCGGGGAGCAGTTCGACAGTACAGGAACTATCATTGCAAAAAGATTAGTTGATATTGTAAAATCACTTGATACAACGAGACCTGTAACCTCAGCACTTACAGAAACCTTTGCTGAAAAGAATTTTATTATAAAGGCCGGCAAACTGGATGTATTAGGATTTAATTACAAAGATTATGATTATGCTGAACTGCCGAAACGTTTTCCCGGTCAGAAATTCCTGGCAACAGAAACTGCATCAGCATTAGAAACAAGAGGAGTTTATCAATACCCGGGAGATTCAGTGCGCATCTGGCCACCCAACTTTAAAGAACAGAAAAATTTCACAGGTGGCAATGCTGATTTTACCTGCGCCGCATATGATAATACATTTGCTTACTGGGGTAATACACATGAAAAATCGTGGCTGGCAGTTAAAAACAATCAGCATATTGCCGGGGCATTTGTATGGAGCGGATTTGATTATATAGGTGAGCCTACGCCTTACCCGTTCCCTGCACGCAGCAGTTATTTCGGAGTGATTGACCTGGCTGGATTTCCAAAAGATGTGTATTACATGTATCAAAGTGAATGGTCGGCTAAACCTGTTCTCCACTTATTTCCCCATTGGAATTGGCAGGTTGGAAAAACTGTTGATGTTTGGGCTTATTATAATAATGCCGATGAAGTAGAATTATATCTCAACGGCAAATCTTTGGGTGCAAAGAAAAAAGAAAACAATTCACTGCATGTAATGTGGCGTGTGCCATTTCAACCGGGAGTATTAAAAGCCGTATCAAGAAAGAATGGAAAGGTTGTTTTAAATAAAGAAATGAAGACTGCCGGCAAAGCTGCCAGAATTGAATTGATTGCTGACAGGAAAAACCTGAAAGCAAACGGGAAAGATCTTTCCTTCATTAAAGTGCGGATTCTTGATAAAGATGGTAACCCAGTTCCTGATGCTGATAACCTGCTTGAATTTTCTGTTGCAGGGGCAGGAACAATTGCCGGAACAGATAATGGCTACCAGGCCGATACTGTTTCTTTAAAAAGTAAAGAAAGAAAGGCATGGAAAGGGCTTGCATTAGTTATTGTTCAATCGTCTCAAAAAAAGGGAAATATTACAGTAATTGCAAAATCGGCTGGTTTAAAAGAAGCAAGACTTTTGCTAAAAACAGGTGAATAAAGCAGCAAAACAAGGTTTCGGGAACGTTCCCGTAGATTTTCAGTAAATAGTAAAATAGTCCATCATTATAGCAAAACCTTACATTGTTAAGGGTTTAGGGTCACTGTACCTTTAGTTCGGAATAAATGATTTGCCTCTCTCAAAAAATCATTCATTTTCTAACGATTAAAAGCTGTATAATGACAAGACGTTTGTTTGCTGATATAGTACAAACTTCCACCAAAAATCTGGCGGGGATTATCTCCTCTGCCTCTTCCATCACAAAGATTGGGTTCATTATTCTCGCTTTAGTAAGCAGTATTTACAGCTATGCACATCAAACCGGCAATGAGCAACAGGAACAGTATCTGAAAGTAATTACAGAACGTTCAGCAAAGATTGTCAACACATTATCAATTACTGATTCAGTTAAGTATAAGAAGGTACTGGGCGATCTTGTTAAACAGTATTCCCAAATCAACAGTATCCACGAGCAATTTAAAACCGCAACAGAAGAAATAAAAAAGCAAACTCTCTCTGCTGAAGAGCATTCTGCACAGATTAAAAAGGAAGAAGAAAAAAAATCTTCACAGCTGTTGCAGCTTCATGGCAGCTTTTTAGCTCATATAAAGGAGAGCTTGTCAGAAGAACAAATCGAACTGGTAAAAGACGGGATGACCTACCGCATCTTCCCGATTACTTATGCTGCCTACCAGGACATGATCCTCACGTTAACTGCAGAACAGAAAACCAAGATCTACACATGGCTGAAAGAAGCAAGAGAGCTGGCGATGGATGAAGGGTCATCCGATAAAAAACATGCCGTATTCGGAAAGTACAAAGGACGTATCAACAATTATTTATCAGCCGCAGGATATGATATGAAGAAAGAAGGAGAGGAGTGGCAGAAACGATTGAAAACAAAAAAAGAATCTTCTAAATAAACAACTACTGATTATTATCATTCAACCCCAAAAGCAAAATGCCATATAACATGAAGTATTTGCGACAACCAAAACTGCTGTTACTGTTAGCCTTTTCATTTCTAACAGTAACATTATTTGCACAGGAAGTTACTGTAACAGGTACAGTAACAAATAAAGAAAACGGCCAGCCACTTGAAGGTGTATCTATTCGTATCAAAAATTCAACGACAGGAACAACCTCCAACGATCGTGGCCAGTTTACAATTAAAGCGCCGTCTTCAGAATCCATTCTTACTTTTTCTTATGTTGGCTTTACAATATTTGAACGTAAGGCTGGTGCCTCAGGAGCTATCAGTGTTTCAATGGAAAGAAAAGCTGATGACCGCCTTGAAGAAGTGGTTGTGATTGGTTACGGTACCAAAAAAAGAGTGAATGTACAGGGCTCTGTAGCAACAATAAAGCCTACAGATATTGAGGACCTGCCGGTAGCAAACATTCAATCAGCATTGATCAATCGTCTTCCTGGTGTAAGTGTAAACTTCAGTTCAGGTAAGCCTGGTTCTACAACAACACTTAATATACGTAACTCAATTACTTTTCCGGGAGCACCAACAGGTGTTACCAATCAACCTTTGATTGTAATTGACGGTATTATTGCAAACCCAACTCAATGGGCACAAGCACCCAATGCAGACTGGATGGAAAATATTGATGCCAGCCAGATTGAAGATATTACCTTCCTGAAAGATGCTTCTGCTGCTATTTATGGTGCAGCAGGTGCTAAGGGGGTTGTATTAATTACAACTAAAAAAGGAAAAGCCGGTAAGCCAAGAATTTCTTACTCAGGTTACTTTGGTGTTTCTTCTGAAGCTGTGAAAACAAAAACACTTACAGCATATGAGCATGCAAAATTCCTCAATGATGGATTTGAATTAAATGCAAGACCATTGACTGAACGTTTTTCGCAGGCAGACCTCGACTCCTTAAAAAGTATGCCTGACAGATCATGGTACGACCGTTTCTGGAAAAATGGTAAAGTCCAGAGGCATACTATTAACGTATCAGGCGGTACAGATAAAGTAACCTTGTTTGCAGGCGGCAGTTATTACAATGAAACCGGCAACTTTGGTAAAACGCAGAATAATAAATACAGTTTCCGTACTGGAATGAATGCAACAATTGTGGATGGTTTAAGTGCACAGATAAACTTTGCATCTGACTTTAACAGGGAAAGAAGCAACAACTGGAAAAATGCGAGTGCTGAAACAGATGATGCAACTATCAGGGCAATGTATCTTACTCCAAAATGGATTCCTGTTGATATTAATGGAATGCCTGTAGGTTTTGGCGGCAATGCGGCTCCCAATAACAGCACAGGTAACCCATGGAGCATGTTAGGTGTGCATAATGCAGGTACTTATAGAGACGGCAAATCACAGGGTCTTTCTGTAAATGCAACATTAGAATGGAAACCGAAATTTGTTAAAGGGCTTTCAGCAAGAGTGCAATACGGGAATAATAACCGTACAAATAATTCATTGGGGTACTATCCCACTTACCTGGTATACCTCTTTCAACCAAGAGGGCAAAACGGATTGCTCCTGTCTGATCAGCTTGCTGCTACACCAACAAGAAGAGTTACAAGCCAGTCAGATCAGATTGAAGAGGGAATCACAACTTCTAAGAATTACCAGTTTATTACACAGCTTTCCTATGGTCGTAAATTTGGTGAGCATGATGTAGATGTAATGGTTGCATTTGATCAGGGTGAAGCAGAAAGTAAAAACTATCTGTTATCAAAAACGGGTCAGATCGTTGCAGGTGTTGATGAATTCTGGGCTTTCAGTAACGATCCTTCCACATTAGGAAGTATCCAGGATGCATTGCGTAATCCGCAGTTCTTTAAAAGCTCAAAGCGTTCTTATCTTACCCGGGCGAACTATTCATTTAAGGGCAGGTATTTCTTTGAATTTATTGGCAGGGCCGATGCCTCTGTAAACTTTTTACCTTCCAGGAGATGGGGTTATTTCCCAACAGTGGGTCTTGGCTGGAAGATCAGTGATGAGAATTTTTTCAGAAATATAATGTTTGTGAATACACTGAAGCTGCGTGCCAACCTTGGTATTGTAGGTGAAGACAGGGTAGGTAACCGTCTTTGGGAATCAAGATTTACACAAACAACAGGTGTTGTAATTGGAAATACAGTTACGGGTGGTTTGGATCCGAATATTTATCCAAATCCTGAAATTACCTGGGAAAAAGCAAGATCCCTCAACGTAGGTATTGATGCAACAGTATGGGATAATAAAATCAATTTTACTGCTGATTTTTATCACCGTTATACCTATGATGGGTATGATACTTATTCTGCAAGTGCATTCCCTCCTACAGCCGGTATTCCCCCACCAGTTGTAAACTATGGCCGCTCTATAAGCTGGGGCTCGGAGTTTTCTGTAGGCTACCGTACAAGATTTGGTAAAGACTGGGGCTTTAATGCCGATGTAAACTTTGGCTGGAGCAACAGTCAGTTACTGCAGGTATTTTATAACGAAGCATTGCTCGGAACTTATGGACCTGATCAGATAGGTATTGGTATCGGAAGAGATCCACGTAAGTATAATGGTACAAACACGGGCTATATAGCAAAAGGAATTCTGCGTACACAGGCAGATGTGGATGCTGTTTTGTCAAAAAATCCAAACTACCTGATTGGTGGAGCAAAACCGCAAGTTGGTTTCATGGATTTTGAAGATATCAATGGTGATGGCCAGATCAACGATCTGGATATTACCACCATGTTCGATAAAACAAGTCCTGTTGCTTCATTTGGCATTACGTTAGGTGCAACTTATAAAGAGTTTAAACTGCAAATGAACATGAACCTGCGTATTGGTGGTAAAGTTGCTTTCGACAGTGAGGCAAGGAAAGTGCCGACAACAACACAAAATGCACCGGCTTTCTGGGCCGATCATTGGACGCCAACTAATCCCAATGGTAAATATCCAAGAGCCGATGCACCATTGGCAAGGGAAAACTCTACTTTCTGGCTTGTGAACGGTACACAAAGCCGCATTAACAATGCTGTGTTATCATACCAGATGCCGAAGAGGATTGCTGCTAAGTTAAGGATACCTGATATGAGAATTATGGTTACAGGTACAAACCTGTTTAATCTCATCAACCCGTATAAATATAAAGATCCATACACGAATAATTTTGCAAACTATCCTACACTCAGAACCATTTCACTGGGTATTAATGCAACCTTATAATGTGTTGAATCGTAAAACAACAAAACGAAAAAATATGAAGCATATAAAATATACAGGTTCCTTTATAGTGGCAGCAATCTTACTGCTGTCTATAACTTTGTCATCCTGTAAAAAGAATTCGGAGTTTTTTGATATTAAAGATCCGCAGGGTATTGATTCCAGGATTTGGAACGATGAAGGGGCAATAAGTCTGTATTTAAACAGAGCATACGGTCTTATTATACCACAGTGGCCGGCACCCGGAACTGCACCTGGAAATATTCACATTACATCCGATGAAATGAATGGTGGTAATACAGCATTCTTATATGGTACACTGGTGGAAAATAGTGTTACAGATATTGGTACAGCAAGTAATAACGTTACTGCAAACCGCTACTTCGATGCAAGGAGGTGTAATCTTGCATTAGAAGGAATTGATACAAGCCGCACACTGTCTGTTGAAACAAAGAAAGAACTGAAAGGACAATTCTTCTTTCTGCGTGCTTTTGTTTATTTCAAAATGGTAAACCTTTATGGTGGTGTTCCGCTGGTACTTAACGTGCAGCAACTGAGTAATGAAGGTGTACCTGCTGTTCCACGTTCTAAAACCAGTGAATGTATTGCTGCTATTGTAAAAGATCTGGATTCTGCAGCAGCATATTTACCTGCAACCTGGCCAGTAGCTCAGGCAGGTCGTGTAACAAGAGGGGCAGCAGCAGCAATGAAAGGAAAAGTATTGATGTATTGGGCCAGTCCGCAATTTAACCCTACCAATATAGCCGGCCGTTGGGAAGATGCGTACATAGCAAACAAAGCAGCATACACCCAGTGCATTACAGATGGCTATACCCTTATCCCTAAATATTCAGATATTTTCTTAACCGAAGATCATAAAGAAGTTCTCATAGTAAGAAAATACACTACAACAAGAGACTGGGGTACAAATATTGAAGCCATTACCAGACCAATTTCAGAAGCTCCCGGAGCCAGCGGATCATTCCAGCCAACCTGGAACCTTGTTCAGTCTTATACAATGAATAATGGAGTGCCAACTTCTGATGCATCATCAGGATATAGTGCTGTTCAATACTGGCAAAACCGTGACCCAAGATTTGATGCAACGATTGCTTACAACGGAGCTTTATGGACTTTAAGCGGTAAAGCAACACGCAGACAATGGCAATATAATGGGGTAATTGATGAAACATCGGGCTCTATAGTTACAGGTTTTTATAACAGACGTTTTTGCAATACTACACTTACTCCTACGCAGGCAGCCTACGCTTCCGGAACTGGCGGTGGAAATGGTATGGACTGGATTGAAATGCGCTTTGCTGAAGTTGTACTTAATCTGGCTGAGTGTGCTAATGAAACCGGTCGTTTAACTGAAGCAAAGGATGGTGTAAGACAAACCAGGCAAAGAGCAGGTATTACAGCAGGTGCATATGATTATGGATTAGCTCTTGCAACTGATATTCCAACTATGCGTTCACTTATTTTAAATGAACGCCAGGTTGAATTTGCAATGGAAGGAAAGCGTTACCACGATTTAAGAAGAACAAGAAACCTGCATCTGTTATCTGCACGTCAATCGTATAAACTTGCTGTTAAGCTGCCTTATGTATCAGGTGCACTGCCTGGCGGTGGCCCGGTAGCAGGAAGAATATATATTGATGTTCCAAATGCACAGGGTCAAAGACCAAGAGATACCATCAATATTAATAACCTGGCTTCTTATACAACTGTATTTACAACTCCCGGCGCAGTTGCTACCATTGAAGGTTCGAATGTGGTAAGTGTTCCAAGTAGATATTATTTCTATCCATTGCCGAATTTTTTCACCCAAAACTTCTTTATCGAGCAGACAATAGGCTGGGTAAACGGCACATTTGATCCTTTGCAATAGTTTTTAATTCTAAATTATTATGACAATGAAAAAATATTTAACAGGGATTTTTGCAGGTTGTTTGTTGCTGACGGCATGCGAGAAAAAAGTAAATCCGATTGATACATTTTACATAACGGTTGATTATAAGCAAACGTCCCCCAAGGACCTGACAGGAAATATTGAATTAAATCCAAAAGACAGTATTTATCTCAACTTTACGATTTCATCTCCAAGCGATATGTCTTATATCGAAATTCAACGAAATGGAGTTAGAGTAGATACGTTTCAATTAAAGAATTTAGCAAACAAAAAAAGCTTTTCTGCAATAAAAGGGTACATGATAGACAGTTCGGCGGGTGATTATGTATACAGAGTGCTGGCAAGAAACGATAAAGCAGTATTTATGGGCGATGGCGGAAAACAACTGAGGGTAACAGTAAAAGCGGATTTTGATTTCTGGTCATACCGGCTTTTGCAGGTTCCTGATTCTGTAAATAAAACCAATACCTGTTACTATTCATCAGTAGACGGAAAAATGTATAGCTATACAAATGGAGGAGCGGCTTCAGCTTCAATTGATTTTGGCTACTATTGGGATACCACAGGACGTGGAACAACTGCAACAGGCGATGATCTCAAACATTGCATTTATGCTTTAAGTGCAGCACAACCACAGCTTGGATTTTATGATATCACTTCGTGGACAAAAAATGCAACTGTCTTAAAGAAAATGCCTTCTTCTGTAAACTTTGTAACCGGGTTAAGATCATCAGGTGCAATCAATACACTGATTAAAAACAATATGACTTCCGGTACCACTTCTAAAGTAACGCTGGTGAGTACTGCCGGTGGAAGTAATGTGATCGGTTTCCGTACAGTAACAGGTAAATACGGAGCTATATTGATTCGTTATGTTAATGGTGATTCTCCAAATAAAGAAACACAGATTGAAGTAGATGTAAAAGTGCAGAAATAAGTTTCAGTATAACACTATATGCGAAAGAGAAAGTGTTATCACTTTCTCTTTTCATTAAAGCAGGTTTCAGTGAAAGAAATCGTCTTAATCAGTATAAATAAGAATCATGAATTTCCTTCGTAAAAGAATTTACACAGTCGCAATTTGTTTAACAGCAGCAGGAACTGCATTTGCACAGTATCCTGATATTCCTAAAGATGTTCAGCAGGCATCTGATTCACTAATGCGGGCAGCAAACAAACATTCCGATTCTGCATGGCAGGTTGCATGGCCCATTATTCAGAAAGAAGCAAAAGAAGGGAAGCCTTATATTCCATGGGCTTCACGTTTTGATGAATTACCGCAATCAGATATTCCGGCTTTTCCCGGTGCTGAAGGTGGTGGTAAGTTTAGCTTTGGCGGACGTGGTGGTAAAGTGATAGTTGTTACGAACATCAATGATGATGGTCCCGGCAGTTTACGTTGGGCATGTGAACAGGGTGGTGCAAGAATTGTGGTGTTTAATGTAGCAGGTATCATCCGTTTAAAAACTCCTTTAATGATTCGTGCACCATATATCACCATTGCTGGACAAACAGCTCCGGGTGATGGTGTATGTATTGCCGGTGAAAGTGTGTGGATCAATACACATGATGTCATCATCCGTTATATGCGTTTCCGTCGTGGTGAAACATGGGTGGGCCGCAGGGATGATGCCATTGGTGGTAACCCGATTGGCAATATCATGATTGATCACGTTAGTGCAACATGGGGTTTGGATGAAAACATGAGTATGTACCGCCACATGTATAATGATAGTACAGGCAAAATTGAAGATAAGTTCGGCACTGTAAATATTACGATTCAGAATTCCATTTTTGGTGAAGCACTCGATACATGGAATCATGCGTTTGGGAGTACGTTAGGTGGTGAGAATTGTACGTTTATGCGTAACCTGTGGGCCAATAATGCAGGGCGTAATCCATCCGTTGGCTGGAATGGTATATTCAGTTTCGCCAACAACGTTATTTTTAACTGGGTACACAGAAGTATTGATGGTGGTGATTACCGTGCTCAGTATAATATCATTAATAACTATTTCAAACCCGGTCCTGCTACTCCAAAAACAGCCATTGCCTACCGCATACTGAAACCGGAAAGCGGACGAAGCAAGTTGAAAGAAAAATATTATGGCCGTGCTTATGTAAATGGAAATATTGTGGAAGGGTATCCTGCAGTTACCAAAGACAACTGGAATGGAGGCGTGCAGATAGAAGGTGATAATGACAGAGTTGAATTTGATGCCAGTATGAAATGGCCGAAACCATTACCGATGGCACCGATTACGATCTTATCTGCTGAAGAAGCAAGAGTATATGTGCTGGCAAATGCCGGTGCCACATTGCCAAAACGAGATGCAGTTGATGCAAGAATTGTAAAACAGGTAACTACAGGTAAAATTGAAATTTCTCCGGATGTGAAGTTGCCCGAAACACAATTCAAGCATCGTCGTATGCCGATTGATTCGTACAAGATCGGTATCATCACTGATCCTTCGCAGGTTGGCGGTTATCCTGAATACAAAGGCACGCCTTACACTGACAGCGATAACGATGGTATACCTGATGCTTATGAAGTGAAGAACGGATTAAATCCGAAAAATGCTGTCGACGCAGGTAAACTGGCAAAGAACGGCTACAGCAATATTGAAAACTACCTCAACAGTGTAGTGGACATTAAGAATGTGAAACCAGTGCCAGCGGTGAAAAAATAATCAATACCGGTTATAAAGTTCTGTTTTGTATCTTTTAGTAAGTAATGGCTGAACAGTAACTTTAGCGTGTATTTAAATTCAACCGGCAAACAGTGAAAAATAAAAGAGTATATCGTTTTCTTTTTCTTATAAGCAGTTTATTTATACAACAGGCTTTACCTGCGCAAAAGCAGGTAAAGCCTGTTCCTCCTTTATACAGTGAGCGGGGCAAACTCATTTACTCTAATGATGAATCAGGCAACCGCATTCCTGATTTTTCTTACTGCGGATACAAAGCATCTGAACAGGCAATACCAACTATTGATGTGAAAGTAGTTGTGCCGGTGAAATCAGGCGATGCAACTTTGCGTATTCAATCGGCATTAGACTATGTAGCTTCTTTACCTGCAGATGCAAATGGTTTTCGTGGCGCAGTGTTGTTACAGAAAGGAACTTATGAAGTGTTTGGTCAGTTACGGATTACTGCATCCGGTGTGGTATTGCGTGGCAGTGGTGTAAATGCAACAACCATTATCGGTGCAGGAACAGGACGGTTGGCATTGATAAAAATTACTGGGAGGAAAACTGTTTCAACTGAGATGACGGGTTTGAAAGTTACAGATGCGTACGTGCCGGTGAATGCAATGAGTTTTCATGTAGATCAAGTAATCAATGTAAAAGAACATTCAAATAAAATTATCATCCGTCGTCCATCAACTGCTAAATGGATCAACTTATTAGGTGCCGGTCATTTTGGAGGTGGTATTACCGCACTTGGATGGAAACCCGGTGACCGTGATTTATTCTTTGATCGTACAATTACAAAGATCGAAGGCAATACCGTTTACATTGATGCACCCATCACAACTTCATTGGATACAACTTACGGTGGTGCTTCCATTTACTTTTATAACAATGATAGTCGTGTTACAAATTGCGGCGTTGAAAATATTAAATTGGTTTCCACTTACGATAAAACCAATGTGAAAGATGAAGATCACAGATGGAATGCCATCAATATTGAAAACGCAGAAGACTGCTGGGTACGGCAAATTACATTTCAGCATTTTGCCGGCAGTGCAGTAGGTGTATTGGAGACATCCAAACGTATCACTGTTGAAGATTGTATTTCATTGTCACCTGTTTCTGAAATAGGCGGTCAACGTCGGTATACATTTTTAACCACCGGTCAGCAAACTTTGTTTCAACGTTGTTATGCGGAGTATGGCTATCATGATTTTGCTGTTGGATTTTGTGCACCCGGTCCAAATGTATTTGTACAATGCGAATCAATTTTACCTTTTAGTTTCAGCGGAACAATTGACAGCTGGGCAAGCGGTGTGTTGTTTGATGTGGTGAATGTAGATGGGAATGCGTTGCGTTTTGGTAATCGTGGTCAGGATGCAAATGGAGCAGGATGGAGTGCGGCAAACAGTTTGTTCTGGAACTGCAGTGCAGCACGCATTGATTGTTACAAACCGCCTACTGCACAAAACTGGGCCTTCGGCAGCTGGAGCCAGTTTGCAGGTGATGGTTACTGGAACGAATCGAACAATACCATTGCGCCAAGAAGTTTATACTACGCACAGTTGCGTGAACGCTTAAATAGAAATGTTGATCAACAGGCGCAGATCATGGATGTGCCGACAGAAGCCAGCAGCAGTCCATCGGTTGAAGTAGCGCAGGCGCTAACAAAAGAAGCATCGAAGCCGAGAATACAATTAAAAGAATTTATTGCACTGGCGAATAAGCACAATGCGATTCCAACATCTTATAATAGCAATACAATTCTGGGTGTTACAGAATTTAATAGACTCGTTAAAATTGCAGAGTCTAAAGCCCCTCCTTTGGAGGGGTTTGGGGAGGCCAAAATTAAGAATGGTGTGCTGGTAAGAGGAGATGAGTTATTCACCGGCAAACGATCAAACGTTCAATGGTGGAGTGGTGGGTTGCAGGCAAAAGATATTCAGCAATCCAAATGGCATATCACCCGTTTTGTTCCCGGTCGTGCTGGTAAAGGTTTAACCGATAATTTACCTGAAGTAGTTGCTGAAATGAAAGCTTCAAATACCATTGCCATTGAACATAACTATGGTTTGTGGTACGATCGCAGAAGGGATGATCATCAACGCATCCGAAGAATGGATGGCGAAGTATGGCCGCCGTTTTATGAACTACCTTATGCAAGAAGCGGTAAAGAAATTGCCTGGGATGGCTTGAGTAAATATGATCTTACAAAGTTCAATTTATTTTACTGGAGCCGATTGAAGCAATTTGCAGATCTGGCCGATCAGAACGGATTGTTACTTGTACATCAGAATTATTTTCAGCACAACATTATTGAAGCAGGTGCACACTTTGCTGATTTCCCTTGGCGAACTGCCAACAACATCAACAACACAGGATTTGTTGAACCTGTGAATTATGCTGGTGATAAACGTATTTTTTATGCGGAGCAGTTTTATGATATTTCAAATCCTGTTCGTAGAGAGTTGCATAAAAAATACATCCGTCAGTGTTTAATTAATTTCAAAGACAACAATGGCGTAATTCAACTCATTGGCGAAGAATTTACAGGCGCAACACATTTTGTAAAATTCTGGCTCGATGTAATTCGTGAGTGGGAGAAAGAAACAGGTAAGCATCCAATCATAGGTTTAAGTGTAACAAAAGATGTACAGGATTCAATTTTAAACATGCCTGCCTATGCGGCCGTTGTTGATCTCATTGATATACGTTACTGGCATTACCAGGCCGATGGCACAACTTATGAACCAAAGGGCGGACAAAATCTTGCTCCACGCCAACATGCCCGTTTGTTGAAACCAAAGAAAACAAGTTTTGAGCAGGTTTATCGTGCAGTAAAGGAATACCGCACAAAATATCCAGCCAAAGCTGTTGTGTACAGCGGCGATAATTATCCGGAGTTTGGTATGGCAGCATTCATGGCAGGCGGCAGTTTACCTGTATTGCCTGTAAGTATTGACGCAGCAATATTAAAAGCTGCGGTTGGTATGAAACCCGTTGCATCAACGAATGCGAACGAATATGTTTTGAGTGATGGGAAGAATAGCATTCTTTATAACACTGTTACCGGAAAACTCGAAAGACGATAATAAATGAAGAACAGATTGACCATATTATTTGCATTGCTTTCATTGTTTGCAAACGCACAGGTTAAGCAATTGAAAGTTTCAGCCAACAAACGTTTTTTTCAAACAGTTAATGGAAAACCATTTTTCTGGATCGGTGATACAGGTTGGTTGTTATTTGTGAAATGCAGTCGTGAAGATGCAGTGCATTATCTCGAAACAAGAAAGCAGCAGGGGTTTAATGTGGTGCAGGTGATGGTGCTGCATGATATGAACAATACAAAGAATGTATATAGTGATTATGCATTGATCAATGAAGATGTATCAAAACCAAATGTTACACCCGGTAATAATTTTGCTGATACAACTGCTTATGATTATTGGGATCATGTTGATTTTGTTGTGAACGAAGCAGCGAAGCGTGGTATTTACATGGCGATGGTTCCTGTATGGGGCAGTAATGTAAAAGGCGGAAAAGTAAATGTGCAGCAGGGTGAAGCATATGCAAAGTTTTTAGCAATACGTTACAAAAATAAAAGCAATATCATCTGGCTCAATGGTGGCGATGTAAGAGGAACAGAAGGAATGGATGTGTGGAAAGTGATTGGTCCAACCTTGAAGAAATATGATCCGAAACATTTAGTGACTTATCATCCACGTGGCAGAACATCTTCAAGTGATTGGTTTCACAATGAAGCATGGTTAGATTTTAATATGTTTCAAAGCGGACATAAAGATTATGCTCAGGATACCAGCAGCAACGAAATCAATCATTATGGTGAAGACAACTGGAAATTCATTGATGTAGATTATAAACTGAAGCCGGTGAAGCCGACATTAGATGGTGAACCTTCTTATGAAAATATTCCTCATGGATTGCACGACAGCACACAGCCACGATGGACAGATGCAGATCTGCGCCGTTATGCCTACTGGAGTGTATTTGCAGGTGGTGCAGGTTTTACTTATGGCGAAAATGCAACTATGCAGTTTAATAAGATGGGCGATTGGACAGCGAATTATGGTGTAAGGATGAACTGGAAACAGGCTTTACTTTCACCCGGTGCAAAACAAATGCAGTTTTTGTCCAAGTTAATGTTGTCGTCAAAGAGTTATTTCGACCGTAAACCTGCGCAACAAATATTAGTGAATAATATTGGAGCAAAGTATCATTACTTGTTAGCAACAATGGATAAACGCTCTGCATTTGTATATACCTATACAGGAGAGTCATTTCTGATTGATACAAAAAAACTAAATTTTCAACTTTCTATTTATAGTTGGTATAATCCAAGTGACGGTAATAAAAAAACAAACGTAATAAAGAAAACTCCAGGTATAATTCGATTTGATCCGCCACCCCCAAGATTAAACGGAAGTGATTGGGTGTTAATACTTGAGTAATTGAAAAAACAACATGATTTGTATATGCGATTATTGTTTTACATAACTATACTGGCGGTGCTGTTTACATCTTGTAGCCGTAAAGCATACCTGTTTACTTCTTTTCACGAACCGGCGAATGCAGGTTTACGGATGTTGTATAGTTATGATGGGAGAATCTGGAATGATCTTGATACAGTTCTTTTACAGCCGAAAGTAGGCAACCAGAAAGTGATGCGTGATCCATCAATGGTGCAGGGACCTGATGGAACCTTTCATTTGGTATGGACGAGCAGCTGGCGTGGCGATTTGGGTTTTGGTTATGCTTCGTCGAAAGACCTTTTCAACTGGAGTGAACAACAATTTATTCCGGTGATGAAGAATGAACCAACCACTGTTAATACATGGGCACCTGAATTGTTTTATGATGATGAAGAAAAGCGATACATTATTATTTGGGCGAGTTGCATACCGGGAAGGTTTGAACGTGGTATTGAAGAAGACAGCAACAATCACCGCATGTATGTAACAACTACGCTTGATTTTAAAACATTCAGTGATACGAAATTATTTATCGACCCGAAGTTCAGTGTTATTGATGCTGTGATCGTAAAACGGAAGAAAGATGATTATGTGTTAGTGCTGAAAGATAATACAAGACCTGAGCGGAATATTAAAGTAGCATTCGGAGCATCGCCGCTTGGTCCATGGACGAATATTTCAAAACCCTTCTCTGATAATTTTACCGAAGGACCTGCTGTTGTAAAATTGAAAGACGAGTGGTTGATCTATTACGATTCATACCGAAAGAAAATTTATGAAGCAGTTGCAACAAAAGACTTTGTGAATTTTGAAAACGTAACAACGAAAGTAAAAGTTCCGGAAGGGCATAAGCATGGGACAATTGTACCGGTGAAGAGAAAAGTTATCAAAAAATTGTTGAAACCCTGACGGCGGTTACAAACCCGTTAGCGGTAAAAAAAATAAAGTAATAATGAAATTGATCAGTAGATACATTTTAGTTGGAGCAATTGTTTTCTTCACCCCTTTAGGGGACGGGGGTTTAATTGCTCAGGATACTGTTCGCTACACAGGAACAACCCTGTCCAACGTTGATTATCACCACGGGCAACTATCACCTGCAGTTGGTGTGCATAATATTCAAACCATGCGTGCCAACCGTTCTGATACTGGTGCAGCATCATGGACCTACAATCATGCACCCATGCTGGCTTACTGGAACAATGCATTTTATCTTGAATATTTAAGCGACCCTGTTGGCGAGCATATTCCTCCCGGACAAACATTATTGCAAACGTCAAAGGATGGTTACAACTGGACTTATCCTGTTGTAATTTTTCCACCTTATAAAATTCCGGATGGTTTTGTAAAACAGGGAAAGACCGATACAGCAAAGAATAGCTATGCCGTGATGCATCAGCGTTTTGGCTTTTATACATCTAAATCAAAGCGATTATTTGCATTGGCTTTTTATGGAATTGCATTGGGACAGAAAGATGATCCCAACGATGGCAATGGTGTTGGCCGTGTGATCAGGGAAATAAAAGCTGATGGTACATTCGGCTCCATTCACTTTCTGAGATATAATCATTCCTTCAACGAAAAGAATACAAATTACCCGTTCTATAAATCCTCGAAAGACAAAGGCTTTGTTGCTGCATGCGATGAAATTCTGAACACGCCATTGTTGATGATGCAAACAGTGGAAGAAGGCGATCGGAATGACCCTTTGATTCCTTTACAAAAAGATTTTAAAGCATTCAACTACTATCATCTGCCAAATGGTAATGTTGTTGGGCTTTGGAAATCTGCATTAACAAGCATTTCAAAAGACGAAGGCAAAACCTGGCATTACAATCCAACGAGAGCACCGGGCTTTGTAAACTCCAATGCGAAGATCTGGGGGCAGAGAACCAGCGATGGGAAATATGCAACGGTGTATAACCCTTCTGAATTTCGCTGGCCTTTAGCCGTTAGTGTAAGTGATGACGGTTTGAAATATAAAAACCTGCTGCTGGTAAACGGTGAAATAACATCCATGCGTTATGGTGGAGCTTATAAAAGTTATGGTCCGCAGTATGTACGTGGCATCCAGGAAATGGATGGTAAACCTGCGGATAATAATATGTGGGTGACCTACAGCATGAACAAAGAAGATATGTGGGTGAGCCGTGTTTCTGTTCCTGTAATAAATAAAGTAACAGCACATGTAAATGATGTGTTCAACAACATGCCTGCAGGCAAAGAACTGAATGAATGGAATATTTACAGCCCACTTTGGTGCAGGGTGAATGTAGAAACAGTGAACAATCAAAAAGTAATTGCGTTGCACGACAGCGATCCATTCGATTATGCAAAAGCTGAACGCATTTTTCCGGAGTCGAAACAACTGGTGGTTGAGTTTACAATATCAGCACAACAAACAAACACAGGTAATCTTGAAATTGAATTACTCGATAAAAAAGGAACAGCTACGCTTCGCCTGATGCTTGATTCAACGGGAAGTATTTTAACCAAGCAAGGTTATCGGAATAAGAGTCTTGGTAAATACAATGCCGGCGAACAACTCAATATCAAAATTGAACTGAACACAACAACCCGTTTCTATACCGTTACGATCAATAACGGCAAGCCTAACCTCAATCTATTTTTTCAACCCGTTGAATCGGTAGAACGTTTGTTGTTCAGAACTGGAGAGGTTCGTCGTTTCCCAAATGCTGACACACCAACTGACCAGGATTATGATTTACCGAATGCAAATTCAAAATCGAAAGAAGCGGTTTATTTTATTCATTCAGTTAAAACAAAATAATCTGAACCACGATTTATAGGATGAAGAAGATGAAATACATATTGTTGCTTTGTGCTGTTGCCGTTATCAGTTTCAATGTTAATTCACAGAACAAGCCCTTTGTGTTGAAACAAGATCAGTTCAAACACTACGTTGATTATTTCAACAAAATGGAAGAGCCGAATATTGAACAGGCCATTCCGAATGCACAGAGTTGGGAGTGGATTAAGAAAAATATTCCTTTGTTTGAATGTCCGCAACAAAACTTTGAAGAAATATTTTATTACCGCTGGTGGACCTTACGCAAGCACATCAAGAAAACAGAAAAAGGATTTGTGTTTACTGAATTTCTTATTCAACGCAGCTATGCCGACAAATACAACCTGATTGCAAGCGGCCTCGGTCATCATATTTACGAATCAAGATGGTTACATGATAAAACCTACATGGATAACAACCTGCATGTATGGTATCGGGCAAATGAAGGCAAGCCATTAAAGAAATTACGTTTTTACAGCAGTTGGAATGTTGATGCCATCTATAACAGGTACCTCGTCAATGCCGATAAACAATTTTTAGTGAACATGCTTCCTGATCTCAAAGAAGATTATGCGGCATGGGAACTGGAAAAGAAATCGCCCAATGGTTTGTTCTGGCAATTTGATGTGCGTGATGCAATGGAAGAAACCATCAGTGGAAGCAGAACTGAAAAGAATCCACGCCCTTCTATCAATGGATATATGTTCGGGAATGCAAAAGCATTATCGTCGATTGCACAACTGAGCAATGACCAAACAACTGCTGCATTATATAATCGCAAAGCAGATTCCATCAAACAGCTTTCGCAGCAACTGCTCTGGCATCCGCAACATCAGTTCTTTGAAGTAAAAAAAGAAAAAGGGGATTCTCTCTCGAATGTGAAAGAAGAGATTGGCTTTGTTCCCTGGTATTTCAATATGCCCGATGCGCAATACAATGTTGCATGGAGAAGTTTGATGGACACAAAAACATTCTGTGCTCCATTTGGTATCACAACAGCAGATCGAAGTCACCCTGGTTTTCGTACGCATGGTTGCTGCAAGTGCGAATGGGATGGTGCTGTGTGGCCATTTGCAACTTCGCAAACATTAACTGGCATGGCCAATCTGTTGAATAATTACAAACAGGATTATGTGGCCGACAGTAATTATTTCAGCTTACTGAATACCTATGTTGAATCGCAATACTATCGTGGCCGTCCATACATTGGTGAGTACCTCGATGAGAAAACAGGCTTCTGGTTGAAGGGTGATGAAGAACGGAGCAGATATTATAATCACTCCACATTCAATGATCTCATCATCAGCGGACTTGTTGGCTTACGTCCAAGAGCAGATAATATAGTGGAAGTAAATCCATTGCTGCCAGAACGAAAGTGGAACTGGTTCTGTTTGGATAATGTATTGTATCATGGGAAAATCGTTACCATCATTTGGGATAAAGACGGAATGAAATATAAAAAAGGAAAGGGTTTGAGTGTGTGGGTAAATGGAAGGAAAATAGCTTCATCGTTGAAGCTTGAAAAAGTAACAGGTAAATTATGAATATAAGTTGTTATACTAAGAGCGCAAAGGCTTTCACAAAGGACACGAAGTTGTGTTCTTCGTGTTTCTTCGTGTTCTTTGTGATACTCTCTCCACTAATCATCTATTCGCAGCAGACAGAAAAAGTATATCTCTCCGGTACCGGCAATGATCAAACCGTACAATGGGATTTCTATTGCACTGGCGGTATGAATGCCAACAAGTGGGTAAAGATCGCTGTACCGAGTTGCTGGGAATTGCAGGGCTTTGGCAAATATGATTACGGTTATGCAAAAGACAGTATAAGAGGAAAAGAGAAGGGATTGTATAAACACCGATTCAATGTTCCCTCACAATGGAAAGACAAAGCAATCAACTTGGTGTTTGAAGGAGTGATGACCGATGCAGAAGTAAAAGTGAATGGAAAGTCTGCAGGTGAAATTCACCAGGGAGCTTTTTATGCATTCAAATATGATGTTGCAAAGTTGCTGAAGTATGGCAAAGAAAATTTACTTGAAGTAACTGTTTCAAAACATTCATCCAATCAATCGGTAAATGAAGCAGAACGCAAAGCAGACTTCTGGATTTTCGGTGGCATCTTTAGACCGGTGTGGTTGGAAGTAATGCCGGCTTTCCATATCAATCAAGTTTCAATTGATGCAAAAGCCGATGGAAGATTTTATGCAGATCTAAAAACCAAGTCATACGGAAGAGCAAATTCTTTTACTGTTGAATTGCTTGACAAGAATGCTAAAACCTTAGTAAAACAAAATTTAGCTATAGGTGATTATACTGACATATATGGTGTTGAAATTTTTTGTAAAGATGTTTTGCAATGGAGCCCTGAATTTCCAAATCTGTATACAGCAGTATTTACTCTCTACCAAGATGGAAAATCACTTCACACTGTTTCTCAAAAATTTGGTTTCCGCACAGTAGAAGTAAAACAACGTGATGGCATTTATGTGAACGGAGTGAAAGTAAAAATGAAAGGTGTGAACCGTCATGCATTTCGCCCGGAGACGGGAAGAACCACCAGCAGGCAGATCAGCATTGAAGATGTATTACCCATGAAGGACATGAACATGAATGCTGTACGGATGAGTCATTATCCACCTGATGATCATTTCCTCGATGTGTGTGATTCACTTGGTTTGTTCGTGATGGATGAATTAACCGGCTGGCATGGTCATTATGATACAAAGGTTGGTTCAAAGCTGGTGAAGGAGATGATTGATCATGATATGAATCATCCTTCGATTATCTTCTGGGCAAATGGAAATGAAGGCGGACATAATTTGGAACTCGATAAATATTTTACAGAGTTTGATATTCAGCAACGGCCTGTAGTTCATCCATGGCAGTTGTTTGGTGGCTTTGATACACAGCATTACCGTGAATACAATTACGGCATTGGTAATTATGAAAACGGAAAAGAAATTGTAATGCCTACAGAATTTCTGCATGGATGGTTTGATGGCGGACATGGTGCCGGCATTGAAGATTACTGGGAAAAAATGTGGCATAATCCGTTAAGTGCAGGTGGTTTTCTATGGGACTTTGCTGATAATGCAGTTGTACGGAAAGATCTGCATGATTCTTTAGATACTGATAAACATCGTGCTGCTGACGGAATACTGGGACCGCATCATGAAAAGGAAGCAAGCTTTTATACGATCAAGAAAGTATGGAGTCCGGTTTATTTTGAACGCAGAGAAATCACAGATGCATTTGATGGCACATTCAATCTTGAAAACCGTTATCATTTCACCAACATCAACCAATGTTCTTTCAGCTGGAAATTACGGAAGTTTGGTTTGAGAAATGTAGATGAAAAAACTGGTTCAGCAATTTCACCTGATATTAAACCCGGCGAAAAAGGGGTGCTGCAGTTACAACTTCCAACCGACTGGAAAGATTATGATGTGCTGTATGTAACTGCAACAGATTTTTATCAAAGAGAATTATTTACCTGGAGTTTTTTGATCAGCAGTCCAAAACGTACCGGTGAAAGAATGGTTGTGAAAGAAGGTAACAACGAAGTGAATGTGCCAATAGCTGACACTACAGCAATTATAGTGAATGTGAAAGATGTGCGCCTGATATTCAATGAACACAATGGAATGCTAACTAATGTGAGAAACAAAAATGGTGAACTGCCATTTAACAATGGTCCCATTTTACAGGAAGGTATAAATAATTTCAAAGGAATCAAGCGATACAGAGAAGGAAGCAACTTCATCATTGAATCAACATTTAATCAGAAAGAAAGCTACAATACGATCAAATGGACTATCTATCCTTCGGGTTGGGTGCAGTTACAGGTGAATTATTTTCCGTCTGCTTACTTCACCAATTTCGCCGGTATCAATTTCTCATTTCCTGAAAAAGAAATTCAGTCGGTTACTTATATGGGCAACGGGCCTTACCGTGTGTGGAAAAACAGGATGAAAGGCGGACAGTTTGGTATCTGGAATAAACAATACAATTCAACTGAAACTGGAGAGAGCCCATGGATCTATCCTGAATTCAAAGGATATTATTCAAACTATTATGGTGGTTATTTCTTTACAAAGAATAATCGTTTTACAGTTGTGAGTGAAACGGAAGGATTGTTTTTGCGTTTGTTTACTCCTGCATGGAAAACGGATCAATGGCATAATTATGAACCGCTGTTTCCATCTGGTGATATATCTTTCATGCAGGGCATCAGCAGCATAGGAACAAAAAACCAGCGCAATGAAACAACCGGGCCGATGGGCGTGAAGAATATTTATTACGATTACGAAAAAGATCCGGCGAGGGCTTTGCATATCAACTTATATTTTAACTTCTCTGCACAATAACGATGAAAAGATTATTAACGATACTCAGTTTTTTTATTTGCATTCAACAGTTAACTGCGCAGGTAACTGTAAACAATCTCCGCTGCGAAATGCTGGTGAATCCGTTGGGGATAGATGTTACACAACCAAGATTAAGCTGGCAAATAAATTCTGTGCAAAGAAATATCCAGCAGCAGGCATACCAGGTGATTGTTGCTTCGTCAGTTGAAAATCTGAATCAAAATGTTGGTGATATCTGGAATTCAGGAAAGGTGAATTCAAATCAATCTGTTCATGTTGTTTACAACGGGAAAGCATTGCAAAGCAAAACAACCTGTTTCTGGAAAGTAAAAACATTTACTAATAAAGGCGTGAGTGAATGGAGCAAGTCTGCCATGTTCAGCATTGGCTTGCTCAACAAAGACGATTGGAAAGGCAAGTGGATTGGTTATGATAAAGCTTCTTCATGGGATAGTGTCGTCATGCATGCAAGATTATCGGCCCGTTATTTACGAAAGGAATTTACATCAGCACAAACAATCAAGAGTGCAAAAGTTTACATGGTTGGTTTGGGATTGTATGAGTTGTTTATCAATGGAAAGAAAGTCAGTAATAATGTGTTAACTCCTTCTCCAACTGATTATCGTAAAACGGTTCAGTACAATACGTATGATGTTACATACATGCTTCGTGCAGGTAAGAATGCAGTTGCAGTAACATTGAGTAACGGACGCTTCTTTAACATGCGTCAGAATTTTAAAGTTGACAGGTTGCTGAATTTCGGTTTCCCCAAAATGTTACTGCAACTGGAAATTGAATTCAGTAATGGATCAAAACAGGTTGTTGTGAGTGATGAAACATGGAAGCTGAATGTAGACGGCCCTGTACGTACAGCAAATGAATACGATGGTGAAGAATATGATGCAACAAAAGAATTAAACGGTTGGAACAATATTGGCTACAATGATTCCAAATGGCTGTCACCTGAAATTGTAAAAGCGCCGGATGGTGTTATCCGTTCACAGATGAATGAGCCGATGAGAGTGATGAAAACCATCAAACCAATTTCTATTAAGAAAACCGGTGCATCAACTTACATACTTGATATGGGGCAAAACTTTGCAGGCTGGTTACAACTGAAAGTAAAAGGCAAAGCTGGTACAAGAGTAACTATGCGTTTTGCCGAAAGCTTGCAGGAAAATGATTCTTTATTCACTGCTAATCTTCGCAGTGCTTACCAGACAAACGTGTACACATTGAAAGGTAACGGAATTGAAGTATGGCATCCTTCCTTTATTTATAATGGTTTCAGGTTTGCTGAAATTACAGGCTATCCCGGCACTGCAACCCTTAATGATTTTGAAGGATTGGTTGTATATGATGGATTTAATACAATTGGTTCATTGCAAACTTCAGATGCAATTATCAACAAAGTGTTGAAAAATGCATGGTGGGGAATTGCATCTAATTATAAAGGAATGCCAGTTGATTGTCCGCAGCGTGATGAACGTCAGCCTTGGATGGGCGATCATGCAATTGGCTGCTATGGTGAAAGCTTTTTGTTTGATAATGCAAAACTCTATGCTAAGTGGCTGAATGATATGCAGGATGCGCAAACAGAAGAAGGATCCATTCCTGATATTGTTCCTGCATACAAAAAGTATTACACAGATAATGTTACATGGCCGGGCACTTATTTAACTGTTACAGATATGCTGTACAGGCAGTTTGGCGATGTTGCATCTGTTGTTAAACATTATCCATCGATGCGTAAATGGATGAAGATGATGGAAACGAAGTACATGAAGAATTACCTGGTTGCAAAGGACAGTTACGGTGATTGGTGTGTGCCGCCTGAAAGCCTGGAACTGATTCATGCCAAAGACAGCCTGCTTAATACAGATGGCGAGTTGATTGCTTCGTCTTATTATTACTACTTTCTCGGTTTGATGCAGAAGTTTGCAAAGATCAACAACAACAATCAGGATATACATGAATATGAAACACTCGCATCAAACGTTAAACAGGCATTTAACAGTAAGTTTTACAATGCTCCGAAAAAATATTACGGTAACAACAGCATCACCTCCAACTTATTGCCTTTGAATTTTGGTATGGTGGATGATGCCAACAGGGAAGCAGTGTTTAATAATATCTATACCAAAATCAGGATTGAAAAAAATATGCACATCAGCACCGGTGTAATTGGCACGCAATGGCTGATGAGAGGGTTGACACAATTTCAGCACAGTGATATTGCATTTACGCTGGCATCTAACAAAACCTATCCAAGCTGGGGTTATATGGCCGAGAGCGGTGCAACAACTATCTGGGAATTGTGGAATGGTAAAACGGCCAATCCCTGGATGAATTCGCAGAACCATGTGATGATTCTCGGAGACCTGCTGATATGGTTGTATGAAAATGTAGCAGGTATAAAATCAGATGAAACAGAAGTTGGCTTTAAGAAAATTATTTTGAAACCTGAGAACATTGATGGATTGAATTTTGCAACTGCATCTTACAATTCTTTATACGGAACAATAAAGAGCAGCTGGAAGAAAAATCCGCAACAGTTTACCTGGGATATTACAGTACCGGCCAACAGTTCTGCCGTTATTTACATTCCTGCATCTTCAGCGGAGGATGTGATGGAGAATAATCTTGCTGCTTCAAAATCACCGGGAGTGAAGTTTGTAAGAATGGAAGGAAGAACAGCTGTGTTTGAAATTGGATCAGGCAATTATCATTTCGTTTCCTCTTTCAAATTCAGAAAGGGTATTGTAACCGATGAATTTATTTTCAACCGTGCTTCATTTCCTGAAAGTCATGCAGCAACGATTGCTGAAACTCCTGAAGGTTTGATTGCTGCATGGTTTGGTGGAACAAAAGAAGGGAATAAAGATGTGTGCATCTGGACCAGTCATTTCAAAAATGGGAAATGGACAGAACCTGCAAAAGTTGCAGATGGTGTGATGAATGATACACTGCGGTATTCAACTTATAACCCTGTATTGTTTTATGCACCCAATCGAGAGTTATTGTTGTTTTATAAAATAGGACCAAATGTTGCAGGCTGGACAGGATGGATGATGCGGTCAAAAGATAACGGTCATACATGGGGTAAACGTGAAGCGTTGCCTGAAGGATTTTTAGGGCCGATCAAAAATAAACCTGAGTTCATTAATAGTGTATTGCTTTGTCCAAGCAGTACAGAAAAGACCGGCTGGAAAGCACATATCGAATTCACCACTGATTTTGGAAAAACCTGGTCAAAGACAGAAGCGATCAATGATCCGAAAATATTACAGGCTATTCAGCCAAGCATTCTAAAATACAAAGACGGCCGATTGCAGATTTTATGCCGCAGCAGGAATACAACCATCAATGAAAGCTGGAGTAATGATGGCGGAAAAACTTGGAGTGAAATGAAAGCATCTGCATTGCCTAATAATAACTCAGGGACAGATGCCGTAACGTTGAAAGATGGAAGACAGTTGCTCGTGTATAATCATACGTTGCCCAATTCATCCTGGGTAAATGGAAAAGGGCCCCGTACACCATTAAATGTAGCCATCAGCAAAGATGGAAAAGTATGGAGTGCTGCATTGGTGCTGGAAGATTCACCGATCAGTCAGTATTCATATCCATCAGTGATACAAACAAAAGATGGAATGGTGCATATTGTGTACACATGGAGAAGGGAAAGGATCAAACATGTAGTGATTGATCCGAATAAACTGGAATTAAAAGAAATTGTGAATAAGCAATGGCCGGGAGCGAAAGCAACTGTTGGGAAGACTACGGATGATTAAACCCGAAACCCCCTCCGCCCCCTGGGGGAACTGCATAACACAGCCCTCGCTTTTCAAAGATTTTGTTTTATATGCGTAGTTTTAGAAATGTTGAAAAAAGATAGCATGCTGATGTGGTAGCTAAAAAAGTTTAATAAAAATATATCGCACCGCTCCCTCTCTACCGGAGAGGGAGATGGAGGGAGAGGCCAACGATGCACAACTTACCATTTATTGATCTTGCGGTGATTGCCGTATACATGCTTGCAATGATTGGCGTTGGCATGTATTTTTCACGCAGGAATAAAAACAGCGAGCAGTTTACCAAGGCTTCGGGAAAGATTCCTGGTTGGGCCATTGGCCTTTCCATCTACGCAACATTTTTAAGCAGCAATACTTTTTTAGGTGTGCCGGGCAAAGCATTCGGCAGTAACTGGAATGCATTTGTGTTCAGCATTTCGATGCCGTTGGCTGCATGGATTGCCTCAAAATATTTTGTACCGTTTTATCGCAGCACAGGAGAAATATCAGCCTACACACATTTAGAAAAACGTTTTGGCCCCTGGGCCAGAACATATACAGTGATTTGTTTTTTGCTCACCCAGTTTGCACGGATGGGTTCTATCTTTTTTGGAATTGCATTAAGCCTGCAGGCACTCACCGGTTTCAGTATGCAATCAATCATGATTGTAATGGGCATCTGCATTATTATCTATACAGTACTTGGAGGTATTGAAGCGGTTATCTGGACAGAAGTTGCACAGGGCATCATTAAAACATTGGGCGCATTATTGATTTTGTTTTTAGTGGTGAAAGAAATCCCCGGAGGTTTTACAACCATCATTGATGTGGCGAAAGCTGATCA
Source organism: uncultured Chitinophagaceae bacterium (assembly GCA_964580775.1). Classification (GTDB taxonomy): domain Bacteria; phylum Bacteroidota; class Bacteroidia; order Chitinophagales; family Chitinophagaceae; genus Lacibacter. The sequence continues at coordinate 46,787 of CAZOLW010000014.1, forward strand.
TAAAACGAGTTTGGGCAGTTTTTCTCCCAACTTAACTGAATCAACATTTTGGGTGGTGCTGTTTTATGGCTTCTTCATCAACCTGAATAATTTCGGAATGGATCAGAATTATATTCAGCGTTATCATACAGCACAAACATCCAAACAGGCAAGCAAATCAATCTGGCTTTGTGTATGGATCTATGTACCGGCTTCGTTTTTATTTTTTGTGATTGGTACGGCACTGTATGCTTTTTATCAAACCCAACCCGGCTTGATTGATCCGGTAAAGTTGCAGGTGGCGGCAGAACGGTTAGGGGCAGCTGTTACTTCTCCCGAAGTAAAACAACTGGCTGCTAATTTAACTGCTGCTGATTACGGCGATAAGGTATTGCCGTTTTTTATGGTGAACAATATTCCAACAGGTTTGGTTGGTTTGATTGTATCAGCACTGTTATCTGCTGCTATGAGCACCATCAGCAGCAATATGAATGCATCGGCAACCGTGTTCACTGTTGATATTTACCAGAAGTATTTTAAACCCGATATTACGGATAAACGAAAACTGTATTTGCTGCATGTATCAACAATTGCTTTTGGTGTAATTGGTCTGTGTACAGGTTTGGCAATGATCGGTTCAAAAAGCCTGCTGGATATCTGGTGGGAACTGAGCGGTATTTTTGCAGGAGGTATGCTGGGTTTGTTCCTGCTTGGTTTAATCAGCAGACGCACAAAAAACACAGAAGCATTTACTGCAACTATTATCGGAGTGATTGTAATTTTATGGATGACATTTTCAAACAGGATACCTGAAGGGTATGCATTTTTAAAAAATCCACTACATAAGAACATGATCATTGTTGTGGGTACATTAACCATTTTTCTTGCGGGGTTACTGCTGACATACAGTAAGCGGAATCCAGGGAAAGCTGAACTGAGTGAAGCCTCAAATAAATCTTAAAGACATGATGAACATTTACAAAACAGAAAAAGGAATCATTATTGTAAAAGACAACTTATGTTTTGTATCTGCAGAAAGAGACTGGGATACATTTATCAACCGTGATGATCTCTGGCTGAAGCTGGAAGAAGAAACAAAAGTAATCCCATCTGCAGGTAATCTTAACTGGCTGCAGTCACAAACAATTCTTGCACCAATCGGGTCGCAGGAAGTATGGGCAGCTGGAGTAACTTATCTCAAAAGCAAGACTGCACGCATGGAAGAAAGTAAAGAAAGCGGCGGTGCAACTTTTTATGACAAAGTGTACGATGCTGAAAGACCAGAGCTGTTTTTTAAATCAACTGCTTCAAGAGTAATTGGCACAAATCAGCAGGTAAGGATCCGCAAAGACAGTACATGGAATGTTCCAGAGCCTGAATTGACTCTTGTAATAACATCTTCCAGCAGAATAGTTGGATATTCCATTGGTAACGACATGAGCAGTCGTAGTATTGAAGGTGAAAATCCATTGTACCTGCCGCAGGCAAAAATGTATGATGGAAGTGCAGCAATCGGGCCATGTGTTTTGGTGACGGATGCGCCAATTTCTCCCCTTACTGAAATTGCCATGCTGATTGAACGAAATGGAAAGAATGTGTTTGAAGGAAGTACAACGATTGACAGAATGAAAAGAAAACATACAGAGTTGGTTGAATTTCTGTTTAGAGAATCCAGTTATCCGGTTGGTTGTTACCTCATGACAGGAACCTGTGTAGTACCCGGGAATGATTTTACGTTACAGAGTGGAGATGTTGTGAAAATCTCCATCGAAGGAATCGGCGTATTGATTAATACAGTTGAATAGAAAACTTGCTATAATAAATGAAATTATGAAAAGTGAAGAAAAAAAATTTGTTCCGGTGATGATTACTCCTTTCAATCTGAAAGCAGAAGTTGACCTGGATGTTGTAAGTATATTGATCGAATTTTATATTGCTGCCGGTGTAAAAGGATTTTTTGCCAATTGTCTCAGCAGCGAAATGTTCAGCATTACGGAAGATGAACGGATTGAATTAACCAGTCATGTAGTAAAACGGGTGAATGGCCGTGTACCGATTGTAGCAACAGGATCGTTTGGATTAACCATTGCTGATAAAGCAGAGTTCACCAAAAAGATATTTGATACCGGTATTGATGCAGCCATCATGATCACTGGTCATTTTGCCAAAGAAGAAGACAGTGATACGCTGCTGCTCAGGAATTTTGAACAGATGTTTCAGCTTACGGGTAATATTCCATTGGGCATGTATGAATGTCCCGCTCCGTATAAACGCATCATTGGTGCAGATACATTCAGATCCTTACTTTCAGCCAACAGGTTAATTTATCATAAGGATACATCCATCACACATGAAAATGTAAAAGCAAAACTGGATATCCTGAAAGAAACCGGTAATGAACTTGAGTTTTATGATGCACATACGCCGAATGCAATGTACAGTGTACAGATGGGAGCAAAAGGAATGTCATCGATCTCCGGTAATTTTTATCCTGAAGTAATGGTGTGGATGGTGAACAATGCCAACAATCCTGAAAAGCAGGAAGAAGTAAAATGGCTGCAGGAAGAATTAACAAAGGTTGATCCGCTGATTCATATTGCTTATCCCATGAGTCCGAAATATTTTTTACAGAAACGTGGATTGCCGGTACGTACTATCAGCCGTGCAGTGGCAACGAAATTAACGCCTGATCAGCGAAAGACACTCGATGATATTTATGATCGTTTTCAGCATTGGTGTGAAAAATTACAGATTCAGCAGGTAGATATTCCTGCCATTGTTGGTTTGGGAAATCATCCTGAAAATATTTTTTAAATGATTGTTATGTCTCAACTCCCGTTAAAGATATTTTTCCCCGGTAAACTGGTATTTGGTAATGGAACATTGCAGCAACTGGCAGAAGATGTGATCGAACTGAAACCGGCAAAAGTTTTTATCGGCACAATAGAGCCGTTGCGTTCAGCAATTGAAACGTTCGTTCATACACTCACAGAAAGTAAGATAGACGTGTTGATTGACACCTCGATTGTTGCTGAGCCATCGTTCAGTGATTTTGAGAAACTGATGAAAAAAGTTACACCGTTTAATCCTGATGTGGTGATTGGTATTGGGGGAGGAAGTGTATTGGATATTGCTAAGCTTGTGGCAGCACAGCTGGGAAACAAACAGCAGCTTAGAGAGTATGTGGGTATTGGTTTACTCAAAGGAAGAAAAAAGAAACTCATCTGCGTTCCTGCAACATCGGGCACAGGAAGTGAAGTATCGCCCAATGCAATATTGGTTGATGATGCCGATAACCAGAAGAAAGGAATCATCAGTCCATTTCTTGTTCCTGATATTGTTTATGTTGATCCTTTGCTTACTGTTTCTGTTCTGCCTTCTATTACTGCAGCAACAGGAATGGATGCATTGACACACTGCCTTGAAGCGTACACTAATAAATTTGCTCAGCCTTTTATTGATATGTATGCTTATGAAGGCATGCGTTTGATTGCAGCTAATATTGTAACTGCTGTGAATGATGGAAAAAATATTGAGGCAAGGGAGAAAGTAGCTATGGGCAGCTTGCTGGGTGGATTTTGTCTGGGCCCTGTGAATACAGCAGGTGTACATGCACTGTCATATCCATTAGGAAGTATGTATCATTTGCCGCATGGTTTATCCAACGCATTACTGCTGCCTTATGTGATGGAGTATAATATTGTATCTGCGGCAGACAGGTATGCAGATGTTGCTGTTGCACTTGGATGTAAAAGAGAGGATGATGTTTGGGCAACTGCAAAAGCAGGTGTTGCGAAAATAAAAGAATTGAATGCAGCCTGCGGTATTCCTGCAAGTTTAAAAGAAGTAGGAGTGAAAGAAGAAGCCATCCCTCAGTTAGTGAGTGAAGCTTTGAAAATTCAACGCCTGCTGAAAAATAATCCAAGAGAGATCAATGAACAGGGGGCAACGGCCATTTTTAAATCAGCATTTTAATGAAGATGAATAAAAAATTTAGAGGCATTATTGTTCCTGCTGTTACTCCTTTAACTGCATCATTTAAAATTGATGAAGCAGCGGTAGAAAAAATATTCAGCCAGTTTTATCAGCATAGCATTTCTCCTTTTATATTGGGAACTACAGGTGAATCCGCATCATTACCAGCTTCGTTAAAAGAAGAGTATGTAAAGGCAGCAGAAAAAAATAAAATGACAGGTTCTGTTTTATATGCAGGTATTTCGTCGAATGTATTGAATGAGTCTGTTGAGTTTGCAAAATTCTGTGCTGATCATGGAGTGGATGCAGTCGCTGTAACCCTGCCTTCGTATTATGCGTTGACAGAAACGCAGATGAAAAAATATTTTGAAGAGCTGTCAGATGCTGTGCCGTTGCCAATGATCATTTATAACATACCTGCTACAACGCATATGAGCATTCCGGTGCAGCTGATTGATGAATTGAGTCATCACCCGAATATTATAGCAACAAAAGATTCAGAACGCAGCGATGAACGTTTGCAAAAATCGCTGGAGTTATGGAAAGACCGTGAAGACTTTGGTCATTTTCTTGGCTGGGCCGCTAAATCAGCCGATGCGTTGATTGGCGGAAGTGATGGGTTGATTCCAAGTACAGGAAATCTTGTGGCTGACATTTATGATGTGATGTTGCAGGCAGTTGAGCAGGGTGACCATGCAAAAGCATATGAAATGCAACGGCTGAGTGATGCCTATGGAAACTTATACCAGGGCGGAAAAACATTGGGTGAAAGTTTATGGGCATTAAAAGTGTTGATGAAAGAAAAAAATCTTTGTGAGCCATTTGTAATACCTCCTTTACAACCAATGCAAGAAGAGGAAAAACAAAAACTGATTAAATCATTTAAGGAATTTAAAAGATAACCTGTTATGAATTCATTACCTGTATTGGCAATAACAATGGGCGACCCCGCAAGTATCGGGCCTGAGATTGCTGTGAAAGCATTGCTGAGAAAAGAAATTCATGAAATATGCAAACCACTTCTTGTTGGTGATGCAGTTGTATTTGAACAGATCATTGATTTGCTGAAACTTAATGCGAAAGTAAATGCAGTGGAAAAAGTGTCTGATGCAAAATTTGAATTAGGAACCATTGATGTGTTTGATCTTGGCATTACCGATATCAATAAACTGGTGTTTGGAAAAATCAATGCCATGTGTGGCGAAGCTTCTTTCCAGGCGGTGAAGAAGGCTATTGAACTGGCATTGGCTAATGAAGTTGATGGTACAGTGACAGGCCCCATTAATAAAAAATCCATTAACGAAGCCGGTCATCACTATGCAGGTCACACAGAAATTTATGCGCATTATACCGGCACAAAGAAATATGCCATGCTGCTGGTGGAAGATCATATCAATGTGATTCATGTAAGTACGCATGTGTCTTTGCGACAGGCTTGTGATCTGGTAAAGAAAGAACGCATTGTGCAGGTGATCGAATTGATCGTTGATGGATTAAAACGTTTGGGAAAAACAAATTTAAAAATAGGCGTTGCGGGGTTGAATCCGCATGCAGGTGATAGTGGTTTGTTTGGAACTGAAGATGATCAGGAAATTTTACCGGCAGTGCTCGAAGCAAAACGTTTGGGTTATGATGTGGAAGGACCGGTTCCTCCAGATACCATGTTTGCCAAAGCAGCAATGGGAGCTTATGGTGGTGTTGTTGCCATGTATCACGACCAGGGACATATCCCTTTTAAACTTGCAGGTTTTAAATGGAATGCAGAAAAGCAACAGATGGACAGCGTGAAAGGCGTGAACATTACATTGGGTTTGCCTATCATTCGCACATCAGTTGATCATGGAACTGCTTTTGAAATTGCAGGAAGGGGAATTGCAAGTCCTGATGCAATGATCTTTGCTATTGAAAGTGCGGTACAACTGTCAAAGCATCAATCATGATAGCAGTAGTTGCAGATGATTTTACAGGGGCGGCCGAATTGGCCGGTATCAGTCTGCGATACGGACTGAAAGTGGAGTTATATACTGGTGATGTAGTTGCAACAGATGCAGATGTAGTGATTGTATCAACTGACAGTCGCTCATTGAAAAGAGAAGCTGCTCTTGAAATTACTGCTGATGTAATGAAGCAACTGTTGAAATTAAACCCTGCATTCATTTATAAAAAGATCGACTCTGTTTTGCGTGGTTATGTGCTGGATGAATTGAAGGTACAGATGCAATTATCAGGTAAATCAAAAGCAGTTGTTCTGCCCGCCAACCCATCACTTGGACGAACAATTAATAACGGTGAATATTTTATTGATGGTAAAAGAATCACTGAAACCGGGTTTGTGAATGATCCTGAATTCCCGGTGAGCAGTTCTTTCATAAAGGAAATACTGAATGACAACAGTGTGAAAGTGTTGAAGTATTCTGACTTCTTACCTGATCATGGAACAATTGTTGGAGAAGCGGTTACGATTGATCATGTGAAACGATGGGCATCAATTATTGATCCGTCTTTTGTATTAGCCGGGGCAGGTGATTTCTTTACGGCTATTCTGAATAACAGGTATTCAGTTCGTTTACAGGAGAAAGCGATTTTGCAAAAACCTCATTTATATGTTTGCGGTACAGCATTTAACGATAGAAAAAAAATCATCAGCAGAATCAATAAAGAGTTGAACTGTGTTTCCTATATGCCTGTTGAACTCAATGAAGAATGGCTGAATAAAATATGCAGCGTCATTAAAGAAAAAGAGAAAGCAGTTCTTGCAATTGATGATTCAAACATTTCAGCACTGGAATTGAGAACCACAATGGCAAAAGCAGTAAAAGAAATTGTGGAAAGAGAACAGGTAAAAGAAATTTTTATTGAAGGAGGTTCAACCGCCGCCGCAATACTGGAAGAATTAAAAATCAAACAGCTTTCACCCGTGAATGAATTGCAGCGTGGAGTGGTAAGGATGAAAGCAAATGATTTACTGATCACTGTAAAACCCGGCAGTTACGAATTGCCTGAGGAAATAAAACGATTATTCACTATTTAAAAACGGCCTTGATTTATCAGGGTCTAGAGCCCCTCCTTCGGAGGGGTTTGGGGAGGCTGCCAATGAATCATTTGCATGTTATAGACTACTGTATTATACTTTTTGTGTTGGGTATTACATTGTACCTCGGCTTTAGGTTTGCCAATAAACAAACAACTACTGAAAATTATTTTCTGTCGAAAGGGAATTTCCCTTCATGGGCATTAGGGTTATCCTTACTCTCAACACTTATCAGCAGTGTTACATTTCTCGGCTATCCTGCACAGGGATTCACCAGTAACTGGATATTGCTTGTACAGGGATTGATGGTGCCGATTGTATTACTGGGAACCATCTGGTTCATTGTTCCTTTATTCAGAAAAGTAATTGGACTGAGCACTTATGAATATTTTGAAAAACGTTTTGGAGGATTTGCACGTTACTACAGTTCATCGTCATTTATTCTGCGGCAGTTTGCCGGAATGGGAACTGTGTTGTTCTTAATTGCTGTTGCCATTAACAGTATGACCAATATCAATCCGTTTATTATACTTCTTGCAGTTGGTTTTATTCTCATCATTGTAAATCTCAAAGGCGGTATGCAGGCTGTTATCTGGCTCGATGTTTTCCAGGGGTTCATGTTATTTGCAAGCGGAATTATTTGTTTGGGTGTATTATTATATTCTATTAAAGGTGGTGTGCCTGAAGCAATTAAAGTAGCAACAGAAAACGGTCGTGCAGGATTTGGGCCTTATGATATTGATTTTACAAGACTCACTTTAATTGTAATGATCATCAATGGCTCTTTTTATGCCATTCAGAAATATGGAACCGATCAAACAGTTGTTCAACGATACCTCACAGCCAAAACAGATAAGTCTGCTATTAAAGCGTCTTTTATCGGCATATTATTAACCGTTCCTATCTGGACGATGTTCATGTTTATCGGTACAGCCTTATTTGTTTTCTATCAGCAACAGGGCCTGCCTGAAGGAATGAAAGCAGAAGCGGCTTTCCCGCATTTTATCATGACTCAATTGCCGATTGGTGTTGTTGGTTTCATTGTAGCTGCATTGATATCTGCTGCTATCTGCAGTTTAAGTGCCGATTTAAATTCACTGGCCGCAGTAGGAGTGGAAGATTATTATAAAAAGATCGTGCCCAACAAACCCGACAAACAATACCTGCGTGCAAGCAAAACATTTGTCCTCATATCCGGGCTAATTTCAATTGGTATTGGTGCCTTGTATTTAAACACTGGTAATGAAGGTGTACTTGGAGTCGTGTTTACACTCTACGCTATTTTTTCCGGAGGTATTGTTGGTATATTTTTACTGGGTTTGTTCAGTGCACGTACCAACAGGCAGGGAATCAACATCGGTATTATTGTCTGCATTCTGTTTACAGCCTATGCATTGCTTACATCAACACCCATTGGTGTAAAAAATCCAAAACTCCTTGTCGATTTCGGTAAATTTAATTTCACGCATCACAAACTCATGCTGGGTGTTTACAGTCACCTAATTGTAATTGTGGTAGGCTATATTACCAGTCTGTTTTTTCCAAAACCAGTACTGGCAGAAAATTTATTATACAGCAGCTGGAAATTAAACCGGCATAAATAAATGGATAATTATGAAAAGGATAATTGATATTGTTCCCGGCAGTTATACTTCTATGATGCTTCTGTTGCGTCGCACACTTGTGCGTTCAGTTCACAATTCAGCAACCCACCCCAACCCCTCCCAAGAAGGGATAACAGCACACAGCCCTTACTATGCGGGTATAATTTCATTGTTTGTTGAACTTGCAAAAATTATAAGGCAGCAGTTTAATAAGTCTCTTCGAAAAGATAGGGCTGTGCGTTTGAACTCCCTCTTCAGGGGGTTAGGGGGGCTTCTTCTTTGTGCCTTTGTGTCTTCGTGGCAACCAGCGTCTGCACAACTGAATGCCGATAACCAATACAGCAAACCATTAAAAGAAGTATTGAACAATATTCAAAAGAAATACGGTGTTACCATCAAGTATGCAGATAGCATGGTGATAAATAAAAAAGTAACTTATGCAGAATGGAAGTATCGTCCCGATGTGGAAGTAACTCTGGATAATATCCTGAAGCCGCTTGAATTAAAAGCGAAGAAAGAAAAAGAGAAGCAATACAAACTCAGTGTATATGAATATTACCGCTGGCCGGTAGAAGAAGGTTGGGCAGAACTCGATCGCATCGCATCACAATACAAAACCCTCGATGAATGGGAAAAACACAAACTGGATTTAAAACAGTGTATGCTGGAAGCATTGCAGTTGTCAAAACTTCCTGTATCACCCAACAGTAAACCTATCATCACTCCCAAAAGGATTTATGATGGATATACCGTAGAAAATATTGCCATTGAAATTTTGCCTGGTGTATGGATCAATGGTTCTTTATACAAGCCAGTAAAGTACAAGGCCCGCCTGAATGACAAAGTCGGGCAGGGGAAAATTCCTGTCATCTTAAATCCTGATGGTCATTGGGAAAAGCAACGTTACCGACCCGATTGTCAATACCGTTGTGCGGCTTTAGCAAAGATGGGTGCCATGGCTTTCAGTTACGATCTGTTTGCATGGGGTGAATCTTTACTGCAGTTTAAATTCGAAGATCATCGAAGGAGTTTATCGATGACTATCCAGGCATTGGGCAGCATCCGTATCCTGGATTATTTATTAGCACAAAAAGACGCCGATACAAGCAGAGTAGGTATAACTGGAGGTTCAGGTGCAGGAAGTCATGCTGTATTAATGACAGCTCTTGATAACCGTATTAAAGTTTCTGCTCCTGTTGTGGCAATATCTTCTTACTTCTATGGTGGTTGTCCCTGTGAAAGTGGAATGGATATTCACAGTTGCGGAAGTCGCACAGATAATGTAGAAATCGCTGCAATGGCAGCACCCAATCCACAGTTACTTGTAAGTGATGGTGGCGACTGGACAGATAAAATGCCGGAGCATGATTTTCCTTATTTGCAAACGATGTATAGTTGGTATGGAAAGAAAGAAAATGTAACGAATGTTCATCTGCCCCAAGACAAACACGATTTCAGTATTACAAAACGTACTCCCGTATATGAGTTTATGGCAAAACATCTTGGTTTAAATATAAAAGCCATCCAGGATGCAACCGGTAAAATAGATGAATCAAAAATTACCATTGAGCCCGAAAAGAATATGTATGTGTTTGGTGATAACGGAGAAAAACTTCCGGCACATGCAGTAAAGGGATTTGAAAACTTAGAAAAAGTATTTGCAGATGAAGTTGAAAAAGCCAGAACAAATCAAAGGTATAAGATTGGTTTGATCGATCTGATGTTGCTTAAACGTCAGAAGCTTGGGGCGATTACACTTACAGCTCAATTAAAAGCTGATGGAGTGGAAGTGGACATGGGAGGTTTGGGTACACGTCCAACTTTCGACAATCAATTACTTACCGATAGTGTACGCAATCTATTCCTCAGAACAGCAAAGGAAAATAAAGTAGAAATATTTTGTTTGGCTATGACAGGATATTATGCCCAGTCATTTTGTGGAAGGACAGAATACATCCGCAGCATTGAAGATTGTATCAAGACAATGAAACTGATGAATGTAAAAGTGGCCTTTCTTCCATTGGGTGTACAATGCGATATGAAAAAGAATCCATCGGTGCGGGATTCTGTGATTGCCCGTTTGAAAGTGGCTGGTAAACTGGCTGAGCAGGCAGGTGTAATTATTGGAATTGAAACATCGCTAAGCGCCAAAGAAGAGGTACAGTTGCTGAAAGAAATCGGTTCACCAGCTATTAAAATTTATTTCAACTTTTCCAATCCGTTAAAAGAAGGAAGAGACCTGATTACTGAAATAAAAACATTAGGGAAGGATCGCATTTGCATGATTCATGCAACCAATAAAGACAGCGTATGGTTACAGAACGATCCGCAGATTGACATGTATAAAGTAAAGAAAACGCTGGATGAAATTGGCTGGACCGGCTGGCTGGTAATTGAACGAAGCCGTGATGCAAAGAAGCCTTCTGATACAAAGTATAATTACGGGGCGAATGCAGCGTATTTGAAGAAGGTGTTTCAGGAATAGTTTTACCGCTCTTAAATAGTAAGATTTTCCATCTTTTTAGCGATTCCTCACATTTTTCATGGTGGACTGTTTGGGTACATTTAATGGCTGATTTCCGGTTTTTTCAGTCTAACTTGAATGTATAACAGTTGCGAATGAAACGATTGCCTTTTTGCCTGCTTGCAGTATTGCTTTTCCTGAATTTTTCTGCATGGGCAGTTGATATTTACGTTTCGCCCATTGGTTCCGATTTAAATGATGGTTCAAAAGAAAAACCATTTGCAACCCTTAACATGGCTTTACGTAAAGCAAGAGAATTACGTCGATTGAATGATGAAAGTATTAAAGCTGGCATTCATATTATTTTACGGGGTGGTAATTATCAGGTTCTGGAAACCATTGTTATAAAACCGGAAGATAATGGTACCCGGGAAAGTTCCACCTTTATTGAAGCAGCCCCAAACGAAAAACCTGTTTTAAGTGGTGGCGTACAAATCAGCAATTGGAAAAAAGTAACTACTCCGGTCAATGGCTTGCAGGCAAAATATCAAAATAAAATTTGGGTGGCGGATGTGCCGCAGGTAAATGGCAATAATTTTAATTTTCGCCAACTGTGGGTGGATGATGTAAAAGCAGTGAGAGCAAAATCTTCCAACGGCGATGCCATGCTACGCATTTTAAACTGGAACAAAGCAGAAGCTGCTTGTGTAATACCAACACTTCCATTTATCAATTTAGATAAGACAAGACAACTGGAATTATTTATTCATCAGTGGTGGGAGATTGCCAACCTGCGGGTGAAGAAAGTGCAGGTGATGGGTGATAGTACAAAGTTATTTTTTCATCAGCCGGAAAGTAAAATACAAAACGAACATCCCTGGCCAGCACCCTGGCTCAGTAAAGAAACAGGCAACTCCGCTTTTTATTTAACCAATGCCATTCAATTTTTAGATGAACCTGGTGAATGGTTTTTAGATAATGTACAGCACAAAGTTTATTACTGGCCACGCAGCAATGAAAATTTAGCAACAGTAAAAGTGCTGGCGCCATTTACAGAAACATTGATCAGTGTGAAAGGAACGATCGATAATCCGGTTAAGAATTTAGTGATTGATGGAATTTCTTTTCAGCATACAGGCTGGCTGAGGCCTTCGCAACAAGGGCATGTGCCGCATCAACTGGGTTTGTATATGACGGAAGCATATAGGTTAAAACCGGCAGGTACAAAAGAGAAGCCGATGTTAGATAACCAGGCATGGATTGGCAGACAGACAGCTGCAGTGGAATTGAGTTGTGCTATTCGTACACGAATTAAGAATTGCTCTTTTCTTCACTTAGCTGCAACGGGTGTTGATTTGAAAAAGGGTGTGCAGGATAACATGACGAAGAATAATTTGTTCAGTGATATTGGTGGCACGGCAATACTGGCTGGTAATTATGGCGATGAAGGACGGGAAATTCATTTGCCGTTTAATCCGAAAGATAACAGAGAAAAATGCGATGTGATTTTTATTGAGAATAATTTTATTACGAATGCTACAAATGAAGATTGGGGTGCAGTAGGTATTGGCTGTGGTTTTGTGAGCAGAACAAGTATTCGTCATAACGAAATTGAAAACGTATCGTACAGCGGGATCAGTTTGGGTTGGGGTTGGTCGGCCGAACAAAATATGATGAAGGGTAACAGGGTAGTTGCCAACAAAATTCATCATTATGGCAAATGGAATTATGATTGCGCTGGTATTTACACATTAAGTGCACAGCCCGGTTCTGTTATTGAAGACAATTATATCGACAGTATTTACAAATCGCCCATTGCTCATTTGCCATCACATTGGTTTTATGTTTATACTGATGAAGGTTCATCGAATTTTACTGTAAAAAACAACTGGACAGTTTCGCAAAAATATTTACAGAATGCTAACGGTCCCGGTAATGTGTGGAGCAATAATGGTCCGCAGGTGCATGACAGCATAAAGCAAAATGCGGGGCTGGAAAAACGGTTTCAATATTTAACAGCAAATAAAACAGCAAAAGCAAATCTGCCCATCAACGAAGAACATAACGAAGTGATTGAACTGGTGGTGAAAGAAGGAATGCAATTGAATTTACCCAAACTGAAAGACTTACTGGCGAAGAATAGTATGGACAGCAATGCCATTTATCATTGGCAGAATCATTATGTCATCTTCGATAAAGTGCAGGATATTGGTGTAATGCAGGGAAGGATCGCCAATAATTTTCCTGAAGCAGAAGTGCGTGTTTACCACGATATGTTTTATGAATACAGCAAGAAAAAACATTGCACGGATAAAATAGTTGCGCAGGAGTGGGAGCATATCATTCTAACAGCAAATCTTGTTGCAGATGAAAAGTTGCAGAAAGAATATCTCGACTATCATGCCACACAATTTGAAAAATGGCCCGAGATTTCCAAAGGATTCTGCAATGCCGATTTTCAACAGTTGTTGTTGTTCAGAAATGGACGACAACTCATGTTGATCATTAGCATTCCGAAAGGAGAGAGTTTAGATAAACTCAACCCGAGAACAACAGCCAACAATCCACGGGTGGATGAATGGAATAAGATCATGAAAAAATACCAGGAAGGAATTAAAGGAACGAAGCCGGGTGAGACTTGGGTGTTTCTGGGAAAGTTATAAGTAGTAAGTATTAAGTTATAAGTAAAACAGTAAGAATGTTGACTATTGGAATTTTAGGTTTAGGTGAAGGACGCAGCACCATGTCTGCGGCATTGCAAAGCAAAAAATTGCATCTCAAAACTATTTGCGATCGCAATGAAGAGTTATGTAAACAACGTTGCAAGGAATTTGGATTCTCTAATTATACAACGAACTATAATGATCTGTTGAACGATGCAGAGATCGACATCATTGCCATTTATACACCTGATCATCTGCATGCCGATCATATTAAACAGGCATTGCTGCATGGCAAACATGTGATATGCACCAAACCATTCATTGATGATTTAAGTCGTGCAAAAGAATTACTTGAGCTACAACAACAAACCGGCAAAAGAGTTTTTGTTGGACAAAGCTCCCGCTTCTTTGAACCATATAAACGTCAACGAAAAGATTTTGTAGCAGGAGAAATCGGTGAACTCATTACTATCGAAAGTCATTACAATGCCGATCATCGTTGGTTCCTCGAAAAAAAATGGGCATTGGAAGATTCATTCAAATGGTTGTATGGTGGTTTAAGTCACCCGGTTGATTTTATCCGTTGGTATCTTCCTAATATTGAAGAAGTAATGGGCTATGGTATGATCAGCAGCAATGGTAAAACAGCAGGATTGAAAAATGAAGACACAATGCACTTCATTTTTAAATCAACCGATGGTCGTATTGCAAGAGTGAGCGGTAGTTACACCGGCCCAACACAACCAACTAAACGGGATAGTGGAATGAGCTGTGTGTTGAGAGGAACAATTGGTGCAAGCCAGGCAGATTATCATGAATTACGTTATGCTATCACCGATAAAACAGGCGAAGAAAAAATTATTCATTGGGGTGATGCAACTTTGAAATATTATTTCCGTTTCGAAGGACAAAGTCATCATGCAGGGGAGTATCAAAACTATCTGGAATACTTTGCTGATTCTATTGAGCAAGACTTCACGGCTTATCCCGATATGAAAGAAGGGATAGGCACAGTGGCCTTGTTGCAGGCAATGGATAAGAGTTTAAAGACAGGGATGCCGGTGAAAATAAAAGACATGTTTGCTATTTACGATCTGACTGATTTGTTTAACTAAGCTGATGAACGAAATCTATAATAAACTTACAACGCTTGACTTTGCCATTGTAGCAATTTATCTCATTGCATTGCTGGTCATTGGTTATATCGCCAGTTTCCGCAATAAGAAAAAAGATGAAACGCTGTTCATGGCAGGCAATTCGCTCAACTGGTACAACATTGGTTTCAACATGTGGGGAACAAATGTTGGTCCTTCATCATTACTTGCATTTGCAAGCATTGGTTTTTCAGCAGGTATTGTGGGAGGAAATTTTGAATGGTATGCGTTTGTGTTTTTAACGCTGCTGGCAATGGTGTTTGCTCCACGTTACATTGCAAGTAAGGTAAGTACCATGCCCGAGTTCATGGGCAAACGTTACGGCAAAAGCACGCAGGATATTTTAGCAGGTTATGCGTTGATAAAAATTTTGATCAGCTGGTTGAGCCTGGGTTTATTCAGTGGAGGAATTTTGGTAAGACAAATTTTAGGAATACCCATGTGGCAATCAACGATTGTGCTGGTTGCGTTCTCCGGTTTATTTACTTACATGGGTGGGTTAAAAGCTATTGCAAAAGTGAATGTGTTTCAAATGATCCTATTGATCATCGTTTCATTGGCGCTAACGTTTATCGGTTTGCAAAAGCTTGGTGGCGTAACAGCTTTGATTGATAAAACACCGAGCCACTTCTGGAATTTAATTCATCCTGCATCCGATCCAGGTTATCCATGGCATGCATTGTTGCTGGGTTATCCTGTATCGGCTGTTGCATTTTTCTGTACCGATCAAAGCATGGTGCAAAGTGTATTGGGTGCAAAGAATTTAAAACAGGGACAGTTGGGTGTAAACTTCATCGGCTGGTTGAAAGTGTTGGCTTTGCCCATGTTTATATTGCCGGGCATTTTATGTTTTGCTTTATACCCCGAGTTGACAGATGATAAATTAGCCTACATGACAATGGTCACCAACTTATTTCCATCGGGTTTAAATGGGTTGGTTATTTGTGTGTTGATCGCTGTGCTGGTTGCTACCATCGGTTCATCATTAAATGCATTGAGTACGGTTTTTACAAAAGATATTTATGTGAACAATATGAATCCGCAGGCAACCGTCAAACAACAAATCAATGTTGGACGATATACTGTTATTGCTGGTTGTGTGTTAGCCGTATTAATGGCTATTGCATTGGATAATATTAAAGGCAAAACGCTGTTCGATATTTTTCAATCAATTTTGGGTTACCTGGCACCTCCCTTGGCAGTTACTTTTTTGTTGAGTGTTTTCTGGAAACGCACAACCAAGTTAGCGGTGAATGTAATTTTGTCTATCGGCTCAGCATTCAGTTTGTTTGTGGGCATGCTCAATTTATGGATCATACCTCCTGATGCTGCAACAGGTGAAAACACATGGTGGCCGCATTATTTCCTGATCTCGTTTTACATATTTCTGGTGTTGTTTGCAGCAGCGATCGTCATTTCTTTAGCAGATAAAAACAAAGTAACTGCAGCTATTGAAACAGCACTCATACCAAAAACCAGTAAGCAGGTAAAAATCCTGTTTGTTTTATTAGGAATTGTTATACTATCACTTTACATCATTTTTAACGGACATTAATATGGAACATAAAAAAGGAAGTTTAAAAAGTACGATCGCCGTATCTCTCACAAACTATCTGGATGCTGGCGCCATTGTGGCCGGCGCAAGCGGGTTGACGCTTTGGCAAAATTACCTTGGGCTAAACGAAGGGCATCTCGGTTGGCTGAATGCAATCAGTGCCAACGCCTTTGGTGCGGCTATTGGCGCTATTTTCGGAGGTTTTCTGGCCGACAAATACGGACGAAAAACCATTTATACTTACAATATGCTTGTGTATATGCTGGGGATTGTCATTATCATGTTCACCGTTAATTTTCCCATGCTGTTGACCGGTTTCCTGGTTACAGGTATTTCAGTGGGAGTGGGTGTTCCTGCCTCATGGACATATATTTCCGAAAATTCAGAAGTGGGTAATCGTGGAAAGAATATGGGTATTTCACAGTTTGCCTGGGGGGTGGGTCCAATGATCATTTTAATGTTGGGAATGCTGCTTGCTCCTGGCAAAGCCGATGCATCAGCCGGTGTCTTATTTGATTACGTACAAAAAATCGCAGCGTTCTTTATTGGTAACGATGCAAGCGTTGAAGCAATCAATGTATTTAGCAGCCGTATTATTTTTGGTTCTTTGTTAGTTGTGGCTTTCATCGCATGGACTTTGCAGCGGAAATTAAATGAATCGAAAGACTGGGAAGAAGCAAAAAGATTGCAAACCAAAGAAAAACAACCGGGCGTTTTCGCATCGTTTGGTATTCTTTTTACCAACAAAGTGAATATCCGAACCATGCTTTTTCTGGCTGGCATTTACATTAGCTGGAATATGGTGGCTTCAGTAATGGGTTTCTTCCAGCAACATATTTATGAAACCGCAGGTGGTCTTTCCAACGGGGAGGCCAATATGATTACGGCAGTACAATGGATCGTAATTATTGCAGTAACATATTTTGGCTTTGCTCTGTTGGTTGATAAAGTCAATCAGCGCTGGCTTTATGTTTTCGGTACATCAATTGGTATAGTGGCTTGGTGCATTCTTATTTTTGTTGGGATAAAAAATCATTTTGCGCTATGGACTTTCACCATTCTTTGGGGCATACATGCCGGAATAAGCGTGCAGGCATTTTATGCGCTTTGGGCTTCGGAGCTTTTTCCTGCCAAATACCGGGCAGCCGCTCAGGGCATTATGTTCTTTGCAGTTAGAAGTATCGCAGCGTTGTGGGGATTTGGTTTTGTAAGTATTTATGGCGAAAACGGTGAAGGATTTTACACCGCAGCCAACATTATGATCGGGCTGCTGCTTGTGGCACTGATCATAGGAACGATTTGGACACCAAAAACCCAAGGCAAATCATTACAACAAATAACTAAAGAAAGATACGGTGAGGATATTTAGATTAATAAGGCTGTGCATGAATAACGCAAACAAATACACGAAGTAAATAACAGCGAAGCAATTAACGTGAAGCAATGAACAACTCTTTTTTATCGAATACTTCTTCTGCTCCAACATGGATCTGGTATCCCGGCGATTTTGAAATTGTACTGTCCAATAAAGTGCAAAACCGTCGTACCGAACGTGGCACATTCTTTCCTGTATTTTGGAAAATAGACAACCATTATGTGCTCATCGATTTTCATAAAGTATTCGATGTGCCTGCACCTGAAACGGTTGACATTTATGTAGAAGGCGAATACAATGTAAAGCTCGATGGCAAAGCATTTGAAGGAAGTCCGAAACAAATTGTTGTTCCAGCAGGTAAACACAAGATCAATATTAAAGTCTTTAACCAGGCCAATGTGCCTGCTATTTATGTAAAAGGAAAAACAATAGTATCGGATGCAAGCTGGCTTGTAACTTTTGAAGACAAAGAGTGGATCGATGAAACAGGCAAAGCCTCCGACATCTCATCAACCAAATGGCTTAATGCAGGGAGCTGGAATTTTAATTCACCTACTCAGTTGCCTTCTCAGTTTGCATTGCCTGTAAAAAAACAAACAGCAGTATCGACTGAAAAAGGAAAAAATTCCATGCTGGTTGATTTTGGAAAAGAAACATTTGGTTTCATCATACTGCACGGAGTAAAAGGCAAAGGCAAGCTTTCTGTTTATTATGGTGAATCAAAAGAAGAAGCATTGTCAACCGAACATTGTGAAACGCTGGACAGGGTAGATGTAAACAATCCGGCTGAGAAAGATCAAACGATGAAACTGTCGAAGGCATACCGTTTTGTAAATGTGCAATACGATGAAGGTGTAAGCCTGGATTCTGTTTCCATGTTTTATGAATATGCTGATGTAAAAGAACGTGGCAGCTTTACCTGCAACGATGAAGAGGTCAACCGCATCTATGATGTAGCAAAATATACATTTGAGTTAAACACAAGAGAGTTTTTCATTGATGGAATCAAGCGTGATCGCTGGATATGGAGTGGTGATGCTTACCAAAGCTATCTCATGAATTATTATCTCTACTTCGATAACGAAACAGTAAAACGTACAACGTATGCATTGCGGGGTAAAGATCCGGTAACAGGTCATATTAACACCATCATGGATTATACGTTCTTCTGGTTCCTTGGTATTTATGATTATTATCTCTACACAGGGGATAAAAGTTTTATTGCTCAGAACTACGACCGCATGAAAACCTTAATGGATTATGTGCTTGCCCGTCGTAATAAAGATGGCTTGATGGAATGGATGCCGGGCGACTGGATCTTTATTGACTGGGCAACTGGTCTCAGCAAAAAAGGTGAAGTAAGTTTTGAGCAATTGTTATTGGCACGTAGTCTTGAAACAATGGCTCTCTGTGCAAACATTGCAAATGATAAAGATGGTGCGGCACAATACAACCAGCTTTCAGCCGAAATGTGCAAAAAACTTTTCGACATATACTGGAACGATACAAAGCAGGCATTGGTGCACAGCCGGATTGATGGAAAGCAAACGGACAATGTAACCCGTTATGCGAATATGTTTTCTATTTTCTTTGATTATTTCAATCCGCAGCAGAAGGAGGCAGTAAAGCAATCGGTATTACTCAATAACAATATCCAGAAAATTACCACACCCTATATGCGTTTTTATGAACTGGAAGCTTTGTGTGCATTGGGTGAACAGGATTATGTATTAAAGGAAATGAAAGACTACTGGGGTGGAATGTTAAAGCTTGGAGCAACCAGTTTTTGGGAGGAATATAATCCTGATAAAAAAGGAGCAGAACATTATGCCATGTATGGAAGAGAATTTGGAAAAAGTTTATGTCATGCATGGGGAGCAAGCCCGTTATACCTGTTAGGTAAATATTATCTCGGTGTAAAACCAACTGCACCCGGTTATGCGGCGTACCTTGTTGAACCAAATCTCGGCGGACTCGAATGGATGCAGGGCAAAGTGCCAACACCAAACGGGAATATTGAATTGTATGTAAGTAAAGAACAGGTGAAGATCAAAGGGGCAACTGGTGAGGGAACCATCCTCCTGAAAAGTAAAACACAACCTTCTGGTAACAATGTGACAGCAGTTGCAAAAGGTAATGATGTGTACGTGATCACAGTGAAACCCGGAGTTGAATATACTATTAACTATAAAGCGCAGTAAGATGAAAAGACTAGGTGCAATTTTGTTACTGACAGTTTTATTCCTGAATCAAACATCAGCACAAACAAGTCTTGTGAACACTCAAGGCAGCAGTTATGCAAAGCTTACCGGTGTAGGCATGAGTGATGTACAATGGACAAAAGGTTTCTGGGCCGAACGTTTTGCAGTTTGTCGTGATGCTATGTTGCCACAGCTTTGGCAAACATATACCAGCAAGGATATTTGTTATTCGTTTCAGAATTTTCGTGTGGCTGCAGGATTAGATACCGGTCGTTTCCGTGGCCCTTCGTTTCATGATGGTGATTTTTATAAAACACTGGAAGCAGTAGCAGCGATGTATGCATCAACTAAAGATCCGCAACTGGAAAAATGGATGGATGAAGCAATTGATGTGATTGGCAAAGCACAAAAAGAAGACGGATATATTTATACCAAGAATATCATTGAACAAAAGAAATCGGGTAAAGAAAAAATGTTTGATGATCAGTTGAGTTTTGAAGCATACAATTTTGGTCATTTGATGACGGCGGCTTGCGTGCATTACCGTGCAACAGGTAAAACAACCTTGCTCAACATTGCAAAGAAGGCTGCTGATTTCTTAATTGGTTTTTACAACAGTGCTACACCCGAGCAGGCAAGAAATGCTATCTGTCCTTCGCATTACATGGGTTTAACGGAACTCTATCGCAGCACCAATGAAAAAAGATACTTAGATCTCGTTGTTCATCTTATCAATATACGTGGTACAGTTGAAGGTACAGATGATAACAGCGACCGTGCACCTTTCCGTGAAATGAACAGGGTGGCAGGCCACGCAGTTCGTGCCAACTATTTGTTTGCAGGTGTTGCTGATGTGTATGCAGAAACAGGCGACGAAACATTGATGAAGACATTGAATAAAATGTGGAGCAATGTCATCAATACAAAAATGTATGTAACCGGTGGTTGTGGTGCGTTGTATGATGGTGTGAGTGTGGATGGTACTTCATATAAACCTGATACAGTGCAGAAAGTGCATCAATCATACGGTAGGGATTATCAACTACCCAACTTCAGTGCACATAATGAAACCTGCGCCAACATTGGTAATGTATTATGGAACTGGCGTATGTTTTTGTTAACAGGCGAAACCAAGTATGCAGATATTGTTGAACTCGCTTTATATAACAGTGTGTTGAGTGGCGTAAGCATGGATGGTTCGAAATATTTTTATACGAATCCATTGGCAGCAACAACAAACTATCCTTACCACCTGCGTTGGGAAGGTGGACGTATTCCTTATATCAGTAAATCGAATTGTTGTCCGCCGAATGTGGTGCGTACCATTGCTGAAGTAAATAATTATATGTACAGTGTTGGCGAGAAAGGCTTGTATGTAAATATGTATGGTGGCAGCACACTTACGACAGCATTGCATGATGGAACTAAGATCAAACTTGAACAAACAACTGAATATCCATGGAATGGGAAAATTTCATTCAACGTAAAAGAGTTGTCAAAGAATGGCTCTAAGCTGTTCCTGCGTATTCCGGGTTGGTGCAAAAGTTTCGACTTAAAACAAAACGGAAAATTACTGACAACAAAAAATGTGAACGGATTTTTAGAAGTGACAGTGAAAGCAAATGATAAGATTGAACTCAACATGGATATGCCTGCCACATTAATCGAAAGCAATCCAATGGTAGAAGAAACAAGAAACCAGGTAACGGTGAAGCGTGGCCCGGTTGTTTACTGTTTGGAATCAAGTGATCTTCCACAGCAAAAAATATTTGATGTGGTGATCCCTTCAAATATTAAACTGCAACCTGTAGCGATGAGAATTGCTGATGGCAATGTAATGGCGTTAAATGGTGAAGCAAGATTGCTCGATCAGAATCAATGGAACAATACATTGTATAAAGAAGTGAATACAAAACTCAAACCGATCAACATAAAACTCATTCCTTATTATGCATGGGCAAATAGAGGAAAAACGGATATGACGGTTTGGTTACCACTAATGCGATAAGAATGGAACGGATTATAGCAACATATTATATCGAAACACCGTATGCGCCTGAAAAGGCAGCAGCGGTATTGGCAGGTGAGCAATCATCAGGAACATTTGTAGCAGTGCCCGGCGAAACGGAAGAACTCAAGCAGCGTTTTGCAGCAAGAGTAGAATCGGTTGAAGTTTTGGAAACAGTGAATGAACCTGCAATTCCCGGTGCAACAAGCAAAGACGGGAAGTATCATCGTGCTTTGGTGAAAGTTTCCTGGAGCATTGAAAACTTTGGTTACAATCTTCCTGTGATGGTTTCAACCCTGCAGGGAAATTTATACGAGATCACACAGTTCACAGGATTGAAGTTGATAGACATTGATCTCCCTGCATCATTTGGTGATCATTACAAAGGCCCTGCTTTTGGGATTGAAGGATGCAGAACATTAACAGGTGTGCATGATCGTCCGCTCATCGGTACTATCATCAAACCATCCATTGGTTTATCAGTTGAACAAACTTCTTCAATGGTAAAAACATTAGCCGAAGCAGGAATTGATTTTGTAAAAGATGATGAACTGCTTTCTTCATCTGCCAATTCAAATTTTAATGATCGTGTTGATGCTGTGATGAAAGTGATCAATGCACATGCAGATAAAACAGGTAAGAAAGTGATGTATGCGTTCAATATCAGTGGTGAAGTGGATGAAATGCTGCAGCGTTATGAGAAGATCGTCAACAGTGGTGGCACTTGCGCCATGATCAGTATTAACAGTGTTGGTTTGGCAGGAGCAAAGAAAATTATGGATCAGCGACAGTTGGCTATTCATGCACACCGTAATGGCTGGGGAATGATGACAAGACATCCGTTGTTGGGAATTGATTACAAAGCCTATCAAAAAATATGGCGGTTGGCAGGTGCAGACCAAATGCATGTAAACGGCATAGAGAATAAATTCTGGGAGAGTGATGATAGTGTGGTGGCCTCGATTGAAGCATGCTTAACAAAAATGTATGAGCATAAAACAGTATTGCCGGTGGTATCATCGGGTCAGTGGGGTGGACAGGCATTTGAAAATTACAGAAGAACAAAAACAGTTGACCTGTTGTACATGGCTGGTGGTGGAATTATGGCACACCCGATGGGAGCAGCAGCAGGAGTGGTGGCTTTGCAGCAGGCGTGGAAAGCGGCTGTGGATGGATTAACGTTGGAAGATGCGGCGAAGCAATACAAAGAATTTGCAGCGGCTGTTGAAAAATTTGGAAAGAAGTAATCGCCACGAAGACGCAAAGACAGAAAGAAAATACAAAGAAGAAAATAAAGTCAATAATCGAAAATAAACTTAGTGCCTTCGTGTCTTTGTGGCAAGAAAAAATGAACAACAAACAAAACATATTACTCGCTTTTTATGGTGACGATTTCACCGGTAGCACCGATGCATTGGAGTTTATTACAAGAGCAGGTGCAAAAGCTGTTTTGTTTATTGAACCGCCAACAGCAGAACAGTTGCAACAGTTTCCGCAATTGGATGTGATTGGAGTGGCAGGTAAAACAAGATCATTATCGCTTACGCAAATGAAAGAGATATTGATCCCTGCATTTGAACAGTTGAAAGCAAGTGGCGCAAAACATGTGCATTATAAAGTGTGCTCTACTTTTGACTCATCACCTGTTGTTGGAAGTATTGGCAAAGCGATTGATTGTGGCGCTGAAGTGTTTCAGAATAAGTTGATCCCGGTGTTGGGTGGCATGCCTGCGTTGGGTCGTTATTGTTTGTTCGGCAATTTGTTTGCAAGAATGGGTATTGGCAGCAATGGAAAAATTTATCGGTTGGATCGTCATCCTTCGATGAGCAAACATCCGGTAACACCTGCTGATGAAAGTGATCTGCGTTTGCATATTGGTAAACAGACAATAAAGAAAATTGGATTGATTGATATTATACAACTCGACCAACCTGTTGAACAATGGAATGATGCAGTGACTGATGAAGAAGTGGTATTGGTTGATGTACTATATGAATCGCAGTTAATAAAGATCGGTGAGTGGATGAATGGATTGGAAGAAAATAAAACGTTGTTCAGTGTTGGCGGTTCAAGTGTGGAAGCTGCGTTGGGTAATTACTGGGATGAAAAAAAAATATTGAATCCCGTCACTGACCCGATAGCTATCGGGTGGAAGCATCCGGGTAAAGTAGAATCGCTATTGGTGATTTCAGGAAGTTGCTCACCTGTTACTGCTGCACAGATCGAATGGGGCAAGGCAAACGGTTTTGCAGAAGTGGTGCTGGATGCAGTGCGGATCGTGAATGAAAATACAATTGATGCAACCATTGGTGAACATGTTGCCATGTTGTTGCAGGAGCAGAAGAATGTGATCGTTCACACAGGTGCAAAAGAACTGGAGAATCTTTCATCAGAAAAACTCGGCACAGCATTAGGCAGTATTGCAAAACAGGCAGTGATGCGTGCAGATGTGAAACGTGTTGTGGTGGCTGGTGGTGATACAAGCAGTTATGCAGCAAGAGCAATGGAGATCGATGCGGTAGAAATGATTGCTCCCCTTGTAAGTGGTGCACCGTTGTGTAAAGCTTATTCTAGGAATGAAAAGATAAATGGGTTGGAAGTGAATTTTAAAGGCGGGCAAGTGGGAGGGGAGAATTATTTCGGGGTGTTGGAGAATGGTGAATGATGAGTAGTGAATAATGAGTGATGAGTTTGTTCCGTAGGAACATTTGGTCGGTAGAAAATGATGCGTAATGTATTTGCGTCCCGTAGGGACGCTTGGTACGAATTGATGAAGATTGCAATTCAGTACAAGTGTGCGACGCAACAGAAGCTACATAGAAATATAAAAGCTGGTATCAAAAAAATAAAACGAGCATAAACAATATGTCACAAAAAACATTAGGATTGGTTCATACATCGGCAACACTAGTGCCTGTCTTTGCAGAGTTGTGTAAAAAATACTTACCAAACGTAAAAATATTCAACATAGTTGATGACAGTTTGATCAAGAATACCATTGCCCGTGGTGAACTTACTCCCGATACGTCGAAAAGAGTAGTGAACTATGCAGCATCGGCACAGGAAGCTGGAGCTGATTATGTTTTATTCACCTGCTCATCCATTGGTCCTGCAGTTGAAACGGCAGCAACATTAACAGGCGTACCTGTATTACGTGTTGATCAACCGATGGCAGATAAGGCAGTGCAGTTAGGTAAACGAATTGGTGTGGTAGCAACATTGTCAACCACATTAAATCCAACAAGCGACTTGGTCAGAAGAAGAGCTGCTGTTGCAGGAAAAGAAATTGAATTGAAATCTGTTTTATGCGAAGGCGCATTTGAAGCATTGATGAGCGGCGATGCAGCAACGCATGATCAGAAAGTAGGGGATGCATTAAAACAATTAGCCAACGAAGTGGATGTGATTGTATTGGCGCAGGCAAGCATGGCAAGAGTTGTGGACACATTAACCGAAGCGGAAAAGAAAGTGCCGATACTGGCTAGTCCGCCAATAGCGATGGAATATTTAGCAACCATTTTATAATGCCGATTGTTTGTCATGAAGAAAGCCAATAAACTTTTTTTAATTCTGAGTGCTGTTGCTGCTGTGTTGTTGATTGCAGGAGTTGTGATGCAGAACGCATCACTATACAAACCCTTTGCAATTGCAACAGCGGTTTTCTTTGCGATCGGGTTGGGTTCGGTGCAATCGTTAAAAGGTTATCAATACACGGCGTGGATCATTGCAGCAGTGGTAGCGGGAATGGTTTTTCCGGAAGCATTTAAAAATTGGGGTGGCGTAAATCTTCGTGATAAAACATTGATCCTTGTCATTATTCAACTGGTGATGTTTGGCATGGGCACACATATGAGTCTGAAAGATTTCAGTGGACTTGCATCAACAGGTAAAGGTGTATTGGTTGGTTTGTTTTGTCATTTTTCCATTATGCCATTAATGGGCTTGTTATTGACGAAAGTGTTTCAGTTTGAACCGGAGATCGCCGCAGGTATTATACTCATTGGAAGTTGCAGCAGCGGATTGGCAAGTAATGTAATGGTATACCTGGCAAAAGCGAACTTAGTATTGAGTGTAATTGTAACAGCAATGGCAACATTGGTAGCGCCGCTGTTAACACCATTGCTGATGAAAACACTGGCAGGCACCTTGATCGAAATAAAATTTGTTGATATGATGATGGAGATCATTAAAATTGTATTGGTGCCCATTGGTGCAGCGCTGTTACATGATTTTCTGAAACGGGCTTCTGCGGTACAGAAGAAAAAAATAAACCTGCTTGCTGCAATTGCTGCAGTGTGGATTTTGGTTATCGTTTTTTATCTGCAGAAAGTTGTAACTGATCATGGGTTGATACAAAGCATGAATCTCTCTGGTTTCTTTGCCGGTGCTATCATTGCCGGGTTAGTATATCATTGGCTATCTCTGAAGTTTCCGAAGCTTGATAGTATGATGCCGTTGATCTCGATGTTTGGTATTATTTATTTTACAACGGTAACAACAGCAGCAGGCAGGGAGAATTTGATGAAGGTTGGGGTATTATTATTCATTGCATCGGTGATTCATAATGCAGCCGGTTACTTCTTTGGTTACTGGTTAAGCCGTTTGTTTGGAATGGATAAAAATTCGAGCCGCACCATTGCCTTTGAAGTAGGTTTGCAGAATGGTGGCATGGCGAGTGGTATTGCAGGAAGTATGGGTAAGTTGGGAACGGTTGGATTGGCCGCTGCTGTGTTCAGCCCGTGGATGAATATCAGCGGAAGTTTGCTGGCGAATTATTGGAGAAGAAGGCCGGTTGATGAGCCACAAAGTCACGAAGTCGCAAAGGAACACAAAGATTAAACCAGGATAAAATGAAAAGGATTCTTGTTTTACTGTTGCTGGTTGTTGCATTCAATGCGAATGCACAGATCGAATATGCCAAACAAATGGCTGCTACTATTATGAAGCAGTACCAGGATTCGATGGTAGTGAAAAAATACACCAGTCATCTGGAACAGGATAAATTACCAGAAGGTAATCGTCCCGCCAATTGGAATTACGAAATAGGCGTTGTGTTAATTGGTTTTGAACGTTTATGGAATTTGACAAACGATCAAACTTATATTGATTATACCAAACACATCGTTGATCATTTCATTACTGCTGATGGCAGTATCCGCACTTATGTAATGGATGAATACAACAGCGATAATATTCCCCCTGGCAGACAGTTATTGCGTTTGTACGATCTGTACAAAGAGCAGAAGTATATGACTGCTGCAACAACCTTACGTAATCAGATAAGCTGGCAACCACGCAACAAAGCAGGTGGCTTTTGGCATAAACTGAAATATCCTTCGCAGATGTGGCTCGATGGTTTGTATATGGTGGAACCATTTTATGCAGAGTATGCGATTGTAAAAAAGCAGCCGCAGGACTTCAACGACATCATTAACCAGTTTGTGTGGATGGAAAAATACAGTCGTGATGCAAAGACAGGTTTGTTGTATCATGGTTGGGATGAAAGCCGGTTGCAACTATGGGCCAATCCAAAAACAGGGTTATCGCCAGAGTTCTGGAGCCGCAGCATGGGTTGGTATATGATGGCATTGGTGGATGTATTAGACTTTATTCCGAAAGAGCATACACGCAGGAAAGAACTGATTGCGATTCTTAATCGTCTTTCAACCGCCCTTGTTAAATTCCAGGATGCAAAAAGTGGTGTTTGGTGGCAGGTGATGGATAAAGCGTATAAAGAAAAAAATTATCTCGAATCATCAGGTACCGCCATGTTTGTATTTTCATTGGCGAAAGCTGTTCGTCTGAATTATCTGCCTGCAAGTTTTAATGCACCGTTACAGAAAGCATATAACGGCATGATTAAAGAATTTGTAACGAAAGATGCAAATGGTCAATATCATTTTATACAGGCTGTTGCAGGTGCAGGCTTAGGCGGTATTCCATATCGTGATGGTACCTATGAATATTATGTGAACGAACCGAGAAGAGATGATGATTTGAAAGCCATCGGCCCATTTATCCAGGCTTGTATTGAAATGGACTTATTGAAAAAGAAAAAGTAAAATGAAAGAAGAGAAGAAGATAGAAACCGAAAAGACACACAGGCGTAAAGATGCACTAAGAAAACTCATCGTGTCTTTTATTGTACTTAATGCTGTTGTGGTTCAATTTGTATTTGCACAGTTGGTAGATAAAACTCCGGCTGCTGTTCCTGTTGCTCCATCTGTGTATAACCGTGAACCTTTTGAAGATCCGTTGGTGAGTGGTATCAACAGGGATCAGTCAAGAACAACTGCTTATTCATTTGCAACTGCTGCTGATGCATTGAATGGTGACAGGACTAAAAGCGGACGCTACATTTCCTTGAATGGCGATTGGGATTTTTCATTTGCATTGAAGCCTGCTGATGCGCCAAAAGATTTTTTTAAAAACAAAGTGAATGACCCGATAGCTATCGGGTGGAAGAAGATCGTCGTTCCATCAAGTTGGGAAATGCAGGGATATGATAAACCCATTTACAAAAGTGCGGTGTATCCTTTCCGACCGGTAAACCCACCACATGTACCGCAGGATTATAACGGCGTTGGCTGTTATCAGAAAACATTTACTGTTCCAGCCAATTGGAAGAACATGAATGTAACGCTGCATTTCGGTGGTGTCAGTTCGGCGTATAAATTATGGATCAACGGAAAGTTTGCCGGTTATGCAGAAGATAGTTTTTTGCCAAGCGAGTTTAACATCACACCATATTTACAGGAAGGAGAGAATGCGATTTCTGTTTGGGTGATCCGCTGGAGCGATGGTAGTTTCCTGGAAGATCAGGATCAGTGGCGCATGAGTGGGATCCACCGTGAAGTGTATTTGCATGCAGAGCCTTCGTTGCGGATTGCAGATTTTTTCTATCAGACAAAACTGGACAAGGAGTATAAAGATGCGGTGTTGAGCATTCGGCCGCGTATTGAAAATTTAACAGGTCATGAAGCGTCGGGTTATACATTGAAAGCTCAGTTGTATGATGCCAACAATGAGCCGGTATTACAGCAACCACTTTCTAAAAAAGCAGACGAGATCATCAATGAAATTCATCCTCGGTTAGATCGAGTAAAATTTGGATTGATGGAAGCAACCATCAGCAATCCTAAAAAGTGGAGTCCTGAAGAACCGAACTTATATAAACTGGTATTGACATTGGAAGACATTACTGGTAAAGTATTGGAAGTAAAAACCTGCAAACTTGGTTTTCGTTCCATTGAGTTTCGGAAGAGCGATAGCAAGTTACTCATCAACGGCAAGCTGACTTATCTGTATGGAGTCAATCGTCCCGATCATCATCCAACAAGAGGAAAGGCGTTGACAAGAGAAGATATTTTGCAGGATATAAAAACTATCAAGCAGTTTAATTTTAATTGTGTTCGTCTCAGTCATTATCCAAGTGATTCGTATTTGTTAGACTTGTGTGATGAATTTGGTATCATGGTAATTGATGAAGCGAATTTAGAAACACATGGTTTGGGTGGTAAACTTGATCATGATCCTCAATGGACAGCAGCTTATATTGAACGTGTAAGCCGAATGGCATTACGAGATAAAAATCATCCTTCGATTGTGATGTGGAGTCTGGGAAATGAAGCAGGCAGCGGCCCCAATCATGCAGCGATGGCGGCATGGATCAAAGACTTTGATATTACCAGGCCGTTGCATTATGAACCTGCCATGGGAAGTCCGAAAGAAGAAGGGTATATCGATCAAGGTGATCCACGCTATTTAAAAACCAATGATCATTCACACCGTATACAGAATCCGCTGGACCAATATTATGTGGATGTAATCAGCAGAATGTATCCATCCGATTATACGGCACCATTATTAGTGAATCAGCCAAATGGCGATCACCGTCCCATTTTCTTTTGCGAGTATGCACATGCCATGGGCAACAGTGCAGGTAACTTAAAAGATTTCTGGGATCAATGGCGCAGCATACCGAGAGTGATAGGAGGTTGTATCTGGGAATTTAAAGACCAGGGCTTAGAGAAAACCGATTCTGCAGGAGTAAAGTATTATGCTTACGGTGGTGACTATGGTGAAAAGTATTTCGACAATTTCACTATCAAAGGGATTGTTACAGCTGATGGGAGACCCAAGGAAGCGATGTATGAATGCAAACGCATTTTTCAACCCATTCAGGTTGAATGGGCTGATTCAATCAAAGGAATTATCCGCATTATCAACAGGAGTGAAGTAAAGAATGTAAATGCATACACGGCTGTAATTGCAGTAAGAGAAGATGGAAAAATTATATCCAACCAGTTGATTGGAGGTATTGATGTGCCGCCGGGAACTGATGTTACGTTTCCGGTTACCAGATGGTTGCCGAAACTAAAATCAACCTCAGAATATCATGTGGATATAAAATTCATGGTACAGAAACCAACCGGCTGGGCAGAAAGTGGATTTGAAATTGCATCAAATCAATTGGTATTAAAACCTGTTATAGCTGAAGCAAATCGTTTTGCTGTTATTCCATATACAGAAACAGAGAAAGGATATACGATCAGTCGCTACGATTATTCCATTTTCATCAGTAAAGCAACAGGAGCATTAGAGTCGTATAAGCTGAATGGGAAGGAGCAGATTGCTGCGCCTTTATTGCCACATTTTACAAGACCACAAACTGATAACGATAAACGTGGATGGAAAACACATCGCACACTAAAATCCTGGTATGAGAATAAGCCGGTGTTGAAGTATATAACGTTTACGCAGGATAAAGACAGGATATTTGTTGCTAGCTTTTATTCTATTGCAAAAGATAGTGCTCATGTAAGAGTTCTCTATCAAATAAATAGAGAAGGTGTTGTTCGGGTAAGCTATACATTGAATGCTGCAATAAAACCTGGTTTGCCTAATATTCCAAGAGTAGGTATGCAGATGGGTATTAACAGAAGCTACGATCAAATCGAATTTTTCGGTCGTGGACCATTCGAAAATTATATTGATCGCCGTTATGGTTCTGATGTGGGGATCTACAATCAAAATATTTTTGATTTCATGGAGCCTTATGTAGTGCCCCAGGAAAATGGAAACAGAACTGATGTGAGATGGATGTACTTAAACGATCCAAAATCAAAGGATGGTTTATTAATTGTTGCTGACAGTTTACTCAGCATGAGTGCATGGCCTTACACAGAAGAAAACATTTCAAAAGCAAAACATACAACCGATTTAAAACCGGCTGGCTTCATCACACTGAACATCGACCTTATTCAAATGGGTGTGGGTGGTAACGACAGCTGGAGCGATGTGGCAGCACCATTGGAACAGTATCAGATCAAAGCAAAGAATTATCAATACAGTTTTTATTTAGTTCCGTTCAATTCAAAAAAGAAATCAGCAGGTGAAAAGGCAAAAGAAGTTAGGTTTTAAGGCAACAAGGCAAAGAGGCAAAGAGTTAAAAAGTGTCACTAAGTTTTTCTTTGTGCTGCTTTACTGTCTTTCTGTCTTCGTGGCAAACGCAAATGCACAGGTTCTGCAGGATGTAATGCAGAAGGTATACGAAGAAGTAAAGACGCCTTATAAATACGGTCTTGTTGTAACGCCTGAAAATGATGGAAAGAAGATTGATTGTCCTTCAGTTTTTCGTAAAGGAAAGTATTGGTATATGACCTATATCCAGTTTGATGGCCGTGGTTATGAAACATGGATCGCAAAAAGTAAAGACCTGCTGCAATGGGAAACACTTGGTAAGATCATGAGCTTTTCTGATACTGCTGATTGGGACAATAATCAGAAAGCAGGTTATATCGGTCTACAGAATACAAAGTGGGGTGGTAATTACAAGCTGGAGAAATATCAAAACAAATACTGGATGAGTTATATCGGCGGTAAGGACAGAGGTTATGAATCCGGCCCGTTAGCAATCGGTATTGCCAATACGCCAAATAATCCAACTAAACCGCATGAATGGAACAGGTTGTCACAACCGGTATTAAGCTCAACTGATAAAGATGTCCGCTGGTGGGAAAATCGCAAGCTGTATAAAAGCACTATTATACGGGATAAGAACAAAACACTCGGCAGCGAATTTATCATGTACTACAATGCCAATGGCGACAGCAGCGGAAACAAACCAAAATGGCGCTGGTTTGAACGCATTGGTATGGCTGTAAGTGACGATATGGTTACATGGAAACGTTACAATGCTGATCCCGTAATGGAACATGGCGTTGGTATTACAGGCGATGCTGTGCTGCAAAAGATCAACGATCTGTGGGTGATGTTCTATTTTGGTGCGTTTTGGGAAAGCCGGCCAAAAGAAACTTTCAATCGATTTGCTTGCAGTTACGATTTAGTCAACTGGACTGACTGGAAGGGAGAGGATCTCATCAAATCATCCGAGCCTTACGATGCAAAATATGCACATAAGAGTTTTGTGGTAAAATGGAAGGGTGTGGTTTATCATTTCTATTGCGCCGTTGATAACAAAGATCATCGTGGAATTGCCGTTGCCACTTCTGTTAACAAAGGAAAGAGTAAATTGCAGTTTTAGAAATAAGTAACGAACGGTTCTCTCATATGCGAATAAGGATACTGCTGATATTTTTTTTACTTGCCTGTGTAATCAACACAAATCATCTGTATGCACAGGGAACCCTCGAACAAAATTTTTTAAATCCGCCTGCATCTGCCAAACCATGGGTGTTCTGGTACTGGATGCATGCTGCCGTTTCAAAAGAAGGAATTACTGCTGACCTTGAAGCAATGAAAGAAGTGGGCATTGGTGGTGCCTATCTCATGCCAATTAAAGATACGCTGCATAAAATTCCATTTCAACCAACAGTACGGCAGTTAACTCCCGAATGGTGGGCCATGGTGAAATTTGCTATGCAGGAAGCAAAACGTTTGGGTCTTCAGCTGGGTATGCATGTAAGCGATGGTTTTGCATTAGCCGGCGGGCCATGGATCACTCCTGATCTCTCCATGCAAAAACTGGTATGGTCAAAAATGTATATCAGAGATGGAGAGAATGTGGAGATTAATCTTGCCCAACCGGAGGCCAATGAAAATTATTATAAAGATATTGCTGTATTTGCTTATCCAGCCAACAGTGATAATGCATTCAGTGAAGTAGTAATGATTCCATCCGTTACAACCAGCAACGGAACCCGTGCTTCTTTTCTTTCGTTTGTACATGAAGGAACTGAAACATTTAAAAGTGACAGCAGTTGCTGGATACAGTATAAATATCCCAAGCCATTTTCCTGCCGCTCCATTAAAATTCATACAGGCGGAAATAATTACCAGGCCCAGCGTTTAATTGTGCAGACAAGTATGAATGGAATTGATTTTAAAACAATCACCCGCCTTGATCCTCCACGGCATGGCTGGCAGGATGCGGATGAAGATGTTACCTATTCACTTCCTTTGACAATAGCAAAATATTTTCGTTTTGTGTATGACAAAGATGGCTCAGAGCCGGGTGCAGAAGATCTGGATGCTGCCAAGTGGAAACCATCGTTGAAAGTGATGGGCATTTATTTATCAGATGAGCCGGTGATTCATCAGTATGAATCAAAGAATGGATCGATGTGGCGCATCAGTAAAAACACAACAGCAGAGCAGGTGCCTGATCAATCAGCCATTCCGGTTGACAGCATTATTAATATCACCACAAAAATGAATGAGAACGGAAATCTTTTGTGGACACCACCACCGGGTAATTGGGTGATTGTAAGGATTGGTCATACATCAAACGGACATACAAATTATACTGGTGGCGCAGGACTTGGACTGGAGTGCGACAAGTTTAATGCTGCCGCCGTTAAACTGCAATTCAATAACTGGTTTGCAAAAGCATTTAGTGAAACAGATACTGCATTAGCAAAAGATGTGCTGAAATTATTTCATGTTGACAGTTGGGAATGCGGCAGTCAGAACTGGAGCAGCAATTTTCCTGCTGAATTCAAAAAAAGAAGAGGCTATGATTTGATGCCTTACCTGTTAACAATGGCGGGTATTCCTGTGCAGAGTGCAGCAACATCAGAAAAAATTTTGCATGATGTTCGTGAAACCATTGCTGAACTGGTGAATGATGTTTTTTATACTACATTAAAAAATGAAGCACATGCAAAAGGTTGCAGCATGAGTGCAGAAGCAATTGCACCAACCATGATGAGCGATGGGTTGCTGCATTATAAGAATGCAGATATCCCGATGGGTGAGTTTTGGCTCAACAGTCCCACACATGATAAACCCAATGATATGCGTGATGCCATCAGTGGCGCACATATTTACGGGAAGAAAATTATACAGGCTGAATCGTTTACTACTGTGCGGATGGATTGGAGTGAACATCCTGGCAGTTTGAAAATAGTAGGTGACAGAAATTTTGCGTTGGGAATTAATAAAATAGTTTTTCATGTATTTGCACAGAACCCATGGATGGATAAAAAACCCGGAATGACATTAGATGGAGTGGGTTTATATTTTCAAAGAGATCAAACCTGGTTTAAACAAAGCAAAGCATGGATTGAATACTTAACAAGATGCCAGGCTGTATTGCAAATGGGCGAACCCGTTGTTGATATTGCGGTGTTTACCGGCGAAGAAGTTCCAAGACGTTCTATTCTGCCAGATCGTTTGATAAATACTTTGCCCGGGATATTTGGTAAAGAAAAAGTAGACGCTGAGAATAAAAGATTACAGAATAAAGGAGAGCCGCAAAGGGAAATTCCTGATGGAGTTACACATTCAGCTAATATGCCTGATCCCGAAAACTGGATTGATCCACTGAATGGCTATACCTACGATTCATTTAATCCTGATGCATTGATGATGATGAAAGTGCAGAATGGAAGAGTAGTGCTGCCGGGTGGAGCGAGTTATGCAGTATTGGTGATACCCGGTAAGATGCTTATGAATCCTAACCCAACAATGAAGATAGCTGTACAAAAAAAGTTACAGCAACTGGCAACAGCTGGCGCAAAGATTGTAATTGACAAAGAATGGATTAAGTTGTTTGGAAAGAAAAAGAATGTAGTAGCGGCTCCTTATACAGATAGCTCGTTTGCAAAGTTGGGTATAAAGAAAGACATAGAAGTAATGAAGGGCATGAATATGATTGCGTGGACACACAGGAAAACTATAGGTGCAGATATTTATTTTCTTTCCAATCAAACGGATAGTATTCAGGAAATTGACTTGTTATTCAGAATTAAAAATAGGAGGCTTCACATTATTGACCCGGTTACTGGAAAACAACTTATCAATCAGCATACTGACATGAAAGCTGATCGGTCATTTATTAGCTGGATTATGCAACCGGGGCAATCTTTGTTTTTTGTATTTCAGGGAGTGAAAAGTGATGATGCTATAAGTTCGTTTATACCTCCGGTTACTAAAGAAATCGATCTTACTGCAAACAATTGGCAGATTCAGTTCGACTCAAATTTTGGCGGCCCTGTTAACCCTGTTCGTGTAAACTCGTTGATAAGCTGGAGTCATTTCCCGGATTCTTTGATAAAATATTATTCAGGTACTGCTGTTTATTCTAACAAGTTTGAGTGGAATGAAAATACTATAACTCGAATGGTATCACTGCAAATAGATACATTGTATAATATTGCTAGAATAAAAGTAAACGGCATTGATTGCGGTACATTGTGGACTCAGCCTTATTCACTCGATGTAACAAAGGCATTGAAGAAAGGCACCAATACTATTGAAATAGAAGTAGCCAATACATGGCATAACAGGTTAATAGGTGATTATCTTCTGCCGCAGAATAAACGCATCACTTTTACAACTGCTCCTTTCAGGTTAGCCGGTAAACCTTTATTACCTGCAGGCATTGTTGGTAAGGTTAAACTGATAGTTAGACAATAATAAACCGCTGTCGGGGATAATATCTGCCGACAGGGTTACACAAACCCCGACAGCGGTTGCAAGCCCTGTCGGCGGTTAACAGTAAAATAAACAAATGAAGAAATTTATTTTATCCCTCTTTCTTATAACAACTGTTGTTTCGTTGTCTGCGCAGCAAACAATAAACAAGTATGATATAACCTGGAACACACAAAGCAAAAACGCTTCTGAATCCATGCCATGTGGTGCTGGTGATATTGGCATGAATGTATGGGTGGAGAATGGAGAACTGTTCATCTACGTTGCACGCAGCGGTAATTTTGATGAGAACAATGCATTGATGAAGACTGGAAGAATAAGGGTGAAGCTATTACCGAATCCATTCAACGGAGCAAACTTTAAACAGCAATTGCATTTGGAGAATGGATATGTTACAGTTGAAGGGAAGCATAATGGCATTAACGCAACGGTGAAAATATGGGCCGATGTATTTCATCCTGTTGCACATATTGACATCAGTTGTAAACAAATGGTACATGTGGAGGCTTCTTATGAAAGCTGGCGTTACCAGGATAGAATTGTAAAACCAAGAGAAAACTTTGCTAACTCCTGGAAATGGGCCGCACCCAAAAATAATGTCTATAAAAAAGATGTCATTGATTTTAATGGAAACGAAGCTTTATTCTATCATCACAATAGTATTGAAACCATTTTCGATGCCACAGTTGCACAACAGGGAATGGAATCAGTAAAGAACGAATTGTATAATCCATTAAAGCAACTGGCATTCGGCGGAGCCTTCAGCGGAAAGAATTTTATTCCTGCCGGGAATAAAGAAGGCGTTTATGTAAATACTGATTTCAAAGCATGGAACTTAAAAAGTAAATCAGCGGCGAAGCAGCATTCATTAAGTCTTTACCTGCACAATGCGCAGACAGCGGATATTCAAACATGGAAACATTCACTTGATTCAATTCAACAAATAGTCAATAAGGATAAAACAGCATTTAAAAAAACACAGCAGTGGTGGAACCAATTCTGGAGCAGAAGCTTTATTGAAGTTGATCCATCACAAAAAAATAAAACAGCATGGGAAGCAGGAAGAAATTATCAACTCTTCCGTTACATGCTCGCCTGTAATGCAAAAGGGGAGTGGCCAACAAAATTCAATGGTGGTTTATTAACTGTTGATCCTGTATATACCGATAAAAATGAATTAACACCTGATTACCGTAACTGGGGCGGGGGACTTCACACCATGCAGAATCAGCGACTGGTTTATTTCCCCATGATCAAAGCAGGTGATTGGGATATGATGCAATCGCAGCTCAATTTTTACTTCCGCATTTTAAAGAATGCTGAGTTAAGAACAAAGGTTTACTGGAATCATGGAGGCGCCTGCTTTACGGAGCAGATGGAAAATTATGGCTTACCTGATTTTGCTGAATACGGACAGAACCGTCCGGAGCATTTTGATAAAGGTGTTGAATACAATGCATGGCTGGAATATGAATGGGATACAGTCTTTGAATTTTGTTTAATGATGCTGGAAGAAGGAACCTACACAGGAAAAGATATTAGCGACCGCATTCCGTTTATTGAAAGCTGTCTGCAGTTCTTTGATGAGCATTATCAATATCTCGCCAAACAAAGAGGGAATAAAGGACTTGATGGTAATGGTCAGCTTGTTTTATATCCCGGAAGTGGAGCAGAAACATTCAAGATGTCAACTAATTCCACTTCAACAATTGCTGCCCTGCAAACCATTACCAAAAGGTTACTGGCTTTACCTGAACAATATCTTACTGCAGACAGGAAATTGAAATTCGAAAGTTTGTTGAAACGGATACCTGCTGTCAGTTATGGAAATTATAACGGCCACATAACCATTGCTCCTGCCAAAATGTGGGAACGTGTAAACAATACTGAATCACCGCAATTATATCCTGTATTCCCTTGGGGAATTTATGGGGTTGGGAAACCGGGATTGGATACTGCACTCAATACCTGGCATTACGATACATCTGTTATTAAATTCAGAAGTCATGTCGGTTGGAAACAGGATAATATCTGGGCTGCACGTTTGGGATTGAGTAGTGAAGCATGGAGGTTAAATGCGTTGAAGTTGCAAAACAGTGAACGTCGTTTCCCGGCATTCTGGGGGCCGGGCTTTGACTGGGTACCCGATCATAACTGGGGCGGCAGCGCTATGATTGGTTTGCAGGAAATGTTATTGCAGACAGATGATAAACGCATTCTTCTTTTTCCTGCCTGGCCAAAAGAAATGGATGTACATTTTAAATTACATGCACCTTACAATACAACAGTTGAAGCAGAGTTGAAAGACGGAAAAATTGTTTCGTTAATTGTGTTGCCGGAAGAGAGAAAGAAAGATGTGGAGTTATTCTTGAAATAGAAATTAGCACCTGACGCCCTCGTCTGATGCGTTGTTATAAATATAAATCGCTGACGGAGCTATTGAATCTGTCAGCGATTTATTTTCTTCAAACAGTTTAAATTTTTTGAGACCTCTCCTTCGTCGAGGTGACGATACCCTGCAATTGAAAGTAAACCAAAACAAACTCAGAGTGCCGTCATGTCGAGGAACGAGACATCTCCACAACAGTAAACTGTTTAGTTAATAGTAATATCTAAAGCAATTCACCAATCATCACTCCTGAAACTTGAAACAGGAAATCCTTCTGTACTGAACAAATCGCCCATTACAAAATCTTTAAACGCATAACGAACCGCAACAGGATCCTTTACATCAGGAGAAGAAACAATAATAGTACCTCCGCTGATAAGAGCTTTTGCAGGACGGAATATTTTATTAGCACCCGCTACTTCAAACAAAGAAAGTGTTTTACCATAAGCAGTCAAACCATTCGGTGCACCGCTGAATTTTACAGTAACTGTATTACCGCTGATGGAGATCGATTCATAATTCGGGCTTTCAAAGCCGAACCCTTTCAATCCATACGTTTTCGCCAATGCCGTATACGCTAAACGTTTGCTGCCTGTTGCTTTATCCATTGGATGAATACTGAACTCTTCGCCAATATCCATTAACACGGCCATACCACTGTTGGGGATTTTTGCTAAGGCTTTGCGTTGCGCTTCCCGTAAATAAGCCGAGTTATAAGTGGCAGCGTTCACTGCTGTGTAGTTGGTATAATTGTAAGGAGCAATCTGGCAGTAATAAAAGGGGAAATCACTCTGGCCACTTTGCTGACGGATCTGTTGTACAAAAGCGGGGAACAGTGTTTCATACTGTAATGCATGATCATTATTGCTTTCTCCCTGGTACCAGATGCAACCCTTAATGGTAAAGCCAAGAAAGGGCCTCAGCATACCATTGTATAAAACAGTTGCCACTTTGTTGTTCAGTTTTGCTGTATCTGTTGCTGAGGGAATTTTTATTTCCGGAAAATTTTTAAGTGTGGCCTCATCCATGAATGCTTCTACCGGTGAACCGCCGTAACTGATATTCACCAATCCAATGGGTACGTGCAGCTGTTCGTATAACATCTTACCAAAATAATAAGCCGTTGCACTGAAGTTGCTCACTGCTTCGGGTTCAGCCTGTTTCCAGAAAGATTGTTTACTGGTATCCTGTGCTGTACGTTGAACAGAACGGGGAACTGTGTACAATCGGATATTACTGTTCGCTGAACTGAAGACTGCCTCATTGCTGCCAAGGATTGGCTGATCTTTGAACCCTTTCATCGGCATTTCCATATTTGATTGCCCGCTGCATAGCCACACTTCGCCAATCAATACATTTTTCAAAGTAAGAGGGGTTCCATCACTTATTATAATTGTATATGGACCACCTGCTTCAGGCGTGGCTACTTTCAACTTCCATTTACCTGCTGCATCTGCTTTTGCTGAATACTTTGCTTTATTCCAGGATGTAACCACCTGTACAGTGCTTCCTTCTTTTGCCCAACCCCAGATGGCTGCATCTGTTTTTTGCTGCAGCACCATATTGTCTGAAAAGAACCAGGGAAGTTTGATGGCTGCTGACAGCGGGCTACAGGCAATAAATACAAGTAAAACAAAGGCTACGCATTTTCTGGCAATGGGTTGAAAAAGGGAAATCATTTTTGAGGATTTAGATGCCGTCGAAATTACTTGATTCTTTCGGGAGCTGATGATTTAAGTAAAAGAAATTGCGTCTTTTGTTTGAATGGAAACAGAAGGAATCTGTTTGTAATTTTCTTTTAGTAATTTTCGCCATTCAATCTTATTGCCTGCAGGTTATGGAAGATAATAAAAAAGGTTCTCACAAGAATATCTGGTACGGCCTGGGTCGCCAGCGTATTGAAATTCCCAAGACTATTTTAAAGTCGAGGGTGCATGGAAATACGATGCTGAAACATCTGCATATCTGTTCTATAGGTTATTATCCAAAAGCCAAGGATCATTTTACCTACCGCAAAAAGGGATTGTCTGAAAATTTCCTGTTTTACTGTGTGGATGGTAACGGATGGTTCCAGTTGGGGAAACAGAAATATGAAGTTGGGCCAAATGAATTTTTTATCCTGCCCCAGAATACGGAACATTCATATGGAAGTAACCCTGATAATCCATGGACGATTTACTGGATTCATTTTGGCGGGGAATCATTGAAAGATTTGAACGAAATACAGGCCGTACAGAAACATTTTAAACCGGAGTATGTAAAAAATAATGGCGACATCATTCTCATCTTCACCAAAATATACAAGACACTGGAGTTGGGTTACAGTATCGACAATCTCCTGTTTGCGAACATGTGCCTGTCGCATTTTCTAACACTGTTTGTTTATAATTCAAGAAATTATTCCGCAGCTTCATCAACTGATAAGCTGGATTGTGTTGATACTGCTATTCTTTTTATGCAGGAGCATATCAACGATAATATTTCTTTAAACGATTTAAGTAAGCAATACAATTATTCAGTGTCCCGTTTCTCCAATCTCTTCAAGCAAAAAACAGGGTATGCGCCTATCGATTATTTTCTGCAGATGAAAATGCAGAAAGCCTGTCAGCAATTAGATTTTACTAACCGCTCCATCAAGGATATTGCCTTCAGTATGGGGTTTGATGATCCATATTATTTCTCCAAGCGTTTCAGAACCATCATCGGTATGTCGCCGAAAATTTACCGTACAAGGAAGAGTGAAGAATCGAAATATTAGCAGGTTGTTTCAGGTTGAAAAAAAATCTGAGTTTTTCTCTGTTACATAATTATTATGACAGTCTGTTGCAGTTAGCAGAAATATTGTGTGAACCGGCGAAAATATTTTTTTATGCATGATTATCGGTTTATATCAGCTTGTTTTTGCTGTTGGGCGTCATGCAGTTATTTTTCTGAAATCCTTTGGTGACGGGCATTTTAGCGTTTCATTCTGAAATTTAAGGCCATGAAAACCACTGAATCCTGTGTTGCATGCTCAATCTGAGTGGCTTACTTTTGTTCTGTCAATGCAATAATTGCAGTTTGATGTAACACATCTCCCGAGATTTGACCGACCCTTGCCTGCCAGGCGACACTTGCACATACAGAAAGAGTTTAAACAGGATTTTAAAAAAACTAAATACAGAAACAATGAAAACAACAATCAAAAGTGCAGCAATCGGATTATTAACTCTTTTAGCAGTAACAACCGGATTTACAGCATCAGCAGCAAATGAAATTCCAACAGCTGAACTGAAAGTAACCGGCAATGTAAACAATCAGCCTTTGTTCCAGCTGAATCTGAATAACAAAGAAAACAACAGATATGCAATCATCATAAAAGATGAAATGGGCGAAGTGTTATTTGAAGAAAGAGTTTCAGGAGTTAACATTACCCGTAAATTTCAAATGAATGCAGATGAGTTAACAGGAATAAATGTAAATATTGAAATCATTAACCTGGCTAATTCAACTTCATCCGTGTTCAGCATCAAAAACAATAAAACAGTTACTACTGAAATAGTAAGTAAGTAAATAATTATTCAATCAACAGAGAGAAAAGAAGGGATACAGTAATGTATCCCTTTCTTTATTTAATTACATATCCTGAAGATCTGATATCAGATCAACCCGTTTGGGTTGGGTATAAAATGAAGAAACTTATGAAAGTTCTTTTGATAGTGTTTTTTATCCAGCTTATAATAGAAAGCACCTTTTTTTGAGTTCTCTTTGTCTTTATCTTTTTGCTTCAATAATAAACCTGTTGACAAAATTTTCCGGCTGAAGTTCCTCTTGTCGAAACTGGTTTCATATACATCTTCAAAAAGGCTTTGCAGCAGTGGTAATGTAAACTTAGGCGGCAATAATTCAAACAGGATTGGGTGGAGGGCTGCTTTATAGCGTAGTTTTTCCTTTGCCATTGTCATCATTTCATTGTGATCAAATATCAGGTCAGGAACTTTGTTAAGGGGAAACCACTCAGGATGATATTCTTCACTGATCTGCTTTTCGTATTGATTAATATCTATCAGTGCAAAATAGGCAACTGATAAGGTGCGTTCAATCGGATCTCTTTCAGGCCCGGAAAATGTCTGGAACTGTTCAAGGTAAACACCTTCTAATCCGGTAAGCCTTTTCAGAATTCTTATAGCGGCGTTGTCAGCACTTTCGTTCGGTTCAACAAAGCCGCCCATCAGGCTCCATTTATTCCGTTCAGGTTCAAAACCTCTTTTGATCAGCAGTATTTTCAGTTTCTGGCCATCAAAACCGAAAACGATGCAATCGACTGCTACAAGGATGCGGGTTTGCTTTAGATATTTTGTCATACAATGCTAAGAATCAATTAAAGGTAAGTAAACAAGTGATTGCATGCGGTAAATACGGTGTGGAAAAGTTTTAAAAAAATAATTGTAAAAAAGACAATTAATAAAAAAAAGTTTCTATTTTCGGTTTGAATTTGCTGCCAGAGCTGTTTTTTTGCGAAAACAGCTTGAGGAATAATAATAACGATTTGCTTAGGTTCATGATGATTGCTGTATGAAAAAGATTGTAACGCATATCTTAAACTTCACTGGGATTGCCTCCTTTCATTCAATCCTGCCAGTTTCAACAGCTGACTTTTTTAAGTATTTTTCAAATTTGTTTTTCAATTTCTTAGGTGTAACTCAAGTGCAGGTCTGCAGTTTGAAACTTTTCA
The DNA here is from genome assembly GCA_964580775.1 of uncultured Chitinophagaceae bacterium. Classification (GTDB taxonomy): domain Bacteria; phylum Bacteroidota; class Bacteroidia; order Chitinophagales; family Chitinophagaceae; genus Lacibacter. Next base: position 89,798 of record CAZOLW010000014.1, read on the forward strand.
TTCTAAATGAAATATTGCTGGAGAATATGATGCTGTGCCCGGGCCTTTCAATGAATGCTGAACCTGAGTATAAACGAAGTGTCATAATCTATTACCCTTAATTTTTTTTTAAAACTGTCTGTATTGCAATAAGAATTTTTTTTGATTGTTTAATTGTATAAATGACGCTTATTAAAAACTAAAACAACGATTATGAAAGGAAACAAATCCTGGCTGCCAAAAAAAGTAATCCATTTAATGATTGTCTTTTTTGCCTTGCTATTTTCAAATTACCTGTTTGCACAGTCCACAGTTACAGGGACAGTTGCTGACAATGCAGGTAATCCTCTTACTGGTGTTTCTGTAACTGTAAAAGGAACTTCAACAGGTACTGTATCCGGTACTGACGGAAGATTTTCCATTTCTGCATCAGCTAAAGATGTACTTGTAATTTCTTTTATTGGCTATGCATCCCAGGAAATTTCTGTCAGGGGAAAAACATCTGTAGCAATTGTACTGCAGGAATCTGCCGGCGACCTTGAAGAGGTTGTGGTAGTTGGTTATGGTACAATACGAAAAAAAGATTTAACAGGTGCTGTATCAGTAGTAAATGTTGGCAATGCCCGCAAAACTGCCAGCTATGATGTAGCGAAAATGCTCCAGGGACAAACTCCCGGTGTGAGTGTACATGGTTCCGGTGAACCCGGTGGTTTTGTTCAGATCAAAATCAGGGGGATCAGTTCGCTTGTCAACAACAACCCTTTATTTGTTGTAGACGGTGTAATGATCGGTGCTCCGTTTGATCTTAATCCAAATGATATTGAATCTATCCAGATTCTGAAAGATGCTTCTGCAACAGCTATCTATGGTTCAAGGGGAAGTACAGGTGTTGTGATTATCACAACGAAAAAAGGAAAGCCCGGTAAGATGAAAGTGAATTACAATGGATATGCAGGTATGCAGGACATCGCCCGTAGATGGGATGTTACCGATGCTGCAGGTTACAGAAAAATAACCAACCAGGCTGAAGTGAATGCAGGATTAAGCATCGCTCCCGGTAATGACCCCGCCAGTTCTTCTTTTATCAGTAATGTAAATACCAACTGGCAAAAAGAAGCTTTCCGTACAGGTTATATTCAGGATCACAGTGTAAGTTTTTCAGGTGGTGCAGAAAGTATGACTTATAATGCTTCACTCGGTTATTTTGATCAGACAAGTACAATTACAGGTCCGCAGGCATATAAACGCTATACAGCCACATTGGGGTTAACAGGAAAAAAAGGAATTTTTTCTTATGGTACAAAAATGTTCTACACCAATTCGCATAAAGTAAATCCTTATAACGGATCAAACAGTAAAGCTGTTTTTGGTGGTGCTGTTACCAGTTTAATAACAACAATTCCTACCATTCCCGTAAAAGATCCAAATCGACTTGGCGGTTATGGTGGTGCTGACAATACAACACAGCGTGCAATTACACTGAATGTTATTGGATTGAACAACCTGCTGAAAAATGAAACAGACAGAGATCGTTTCCTTGGTAATATCTGGGGAGAAGTTGAGCTTGTAAAAAATCTGAAGTATAAATTAAATGCAAGTTTTGACAGAGGTCAGGAAGTTGGTTTTGCATTTGAACCTAAATATGATCTCGGATGGTATTATTTGAATAACACTTCTTACCTGTACAGAAGAGTGGGTACGGGTACAACGTCTTTAATTGAAAATACCCTTTCTTACAAACTGACAAGAGGTAAACACAATGTTGATCTGTTAGCAGGTTATACTTTTCAGAAAGACAAAGGAAATCATTTAACAGGAAGCGGTATTAATTTACGTGAACCTTACTTCTATACATTTGATGCGATTGCCGTTGCTTCTGACAAAACATTAACCAGTGGAAGCGATGCTTCTGTCCTGATTTCTTATCTCGGCAGATTAAATTATAATTATGATGACAGATACCTGGTGACAGTAAATTTCAGAAGAGATGGTTCGTCAAGGTTCCCTTCTGCAAACAGGTGGGGTAATTTTCATTCATTCTCCGGTGCATGGAATGTACATAACGAAAAATTTATTCATCTGCCATCAGTTATCAGTACTTTAAAATTGAGAGGTGGTTATGGTCAGGTTGGTAACCAGAATATTGGTAACTATCTCTACCAGTCTTATATGAATACAAATGCAAGCTATGTGTTCAACAATACACTGGCCCCGGGCGTAACTGTTGTATCACTTGTAGATCCGGGTATCAAATGGGAAACCAAAGTAACAAGCAATGCTGCTGTTGAACTGGGTTTGTTTAATGAAAGATTGCGTGTTACAGCCGAGTATTTTAAAAACACAAATAAGGAATTGTTAGCAGGTGTACCTATTTCTTTAGCAGTCGGATCATTTCCATGGGATGTAACAACCAATGCTGCATCAATGGAAAATTCAGGTGTTGAAATAACCGTAGGATATAAAGGATCGGTGAAGAATTTTACTTATGATGTAACCTTATCAGGAAATACGCTGAAGAATAAACTTATATCACTTGGTTTGAATGGAGTACCTATTTACGGTAATGCAAGTAAGTCTGAACCAGGCCGTCCGGTAGGTGATTTGTACGGACATACTATGATTGGAATTTTCCAGAGTGCAGCTGAAGTAAGCAGTTCTCCAACTCAACCGAATGCAGCTCCCGGTGATGTGAAGTTCCAGGACACTAACAAAGACGGCAAAATAAATGATGAAGACCGTGTTTATCTGGGAAGATCACTGCCAAATCTGTATTATGGTTTAAATGTAAATCTTGGATATAAGAATTTTGATTTCTCCATGTTCTGGCAGGGAAGTGCAGGCAATAAAGTATATAATTCTGTTTATAGTGATTTGATGGGTGGCCAATACAGTAACCATCATGTTGATGATCTGGATTTCTGGACCTCAGCACATACCAATACCAGTATTCCCCGTCCTGTAATTGGCGATCCGAATGCAAATGGCAGAGTATCGAACAGGTTTGTTGAAAGTGGAAGTTATGTGCGTCTGCAAAACTTCCAGCTTGGTTATACACTGAAACCAATGGCAGGATTGAAATGGTTATCAAATGCAAGAGTTTATTTTTCAGGACAGAATGTATTCACCATTACGAAGTACAAAGGTCTTGATCCGGATTTTACAGGTGTAGGCAACGATGGTTTATTCAGTCGTGGATTCGATCAGGGTTCATTTCCTAACCCAAGATCCATTTTAGTGGGTGTACAACTTTCACTGTAATCCATAAAACTGAATCATCAATTCAAAACATCAATTAAAAATCATGAATATGAAAAAAATATTAATAGTTGCTGCAGGATTTCTTTTTACCGTTGGCTGTACCAAACAGTTAGACCAGGTAAATCCCAACGCACAAACCTCAGCAAGTTTCTGGAAATCGCAGGCAGATGCTATTGCAGGTATCAATGCTGCTTACAGCAGTCTTTTACCTGATGGCGGTTACATGCGCTGCACACCTTTAATGCTCGATACCCGTGGTGATGATGCAAAAAGTAACAGTCCCTGGGATCAGATGTATAACACAGGTAAGTTTGCATTAAACTCCGGCAATATTGCCATTTACGGATGGACATATGAAACGTATTACCAGGGAGTACTCCGTTGCAACCAGGTACTTGATAATGTACCTGCCATTGAAATGGATGCAGCTTTAAAAGAAAGGGTTCTTGGACAGGCTTATTTTATGCGGGGCTTGTACTATTATCACTTAGTGAATTTCTTTGGACGTGTACCATTGGTATTACATGTACCTGAAATAAATACATTCAGTGAAAAGCAGGCAACAATAGAAGCGGGCTGGGCTCAGGTGATCAGTGATTTTAAAGAAGCAGCAAAAAGACTTCCGGCTAAATACAGTGATGTAACAGGACCGGATAAGAATGACCTCGGACGTGCAACGAAAGGTGCTGCTATGGCATTTCTTGGAAAAGCATATTTATTTAAGCCAACTCCTGATTTTACATTGGCTGCAGAACAGTTTAAAGCTGTTATGGATCTGAACATCTATAACCTGACAACGAATTACAGAGATAACTTTATTGAAGCAACTGAAAACAATGTTGAATCAATCTTTGAAGTTCAGTTCAGCCGTGATGCAGGTGGTGCTGATCTTGGTTGGGGTGGTACTCCACAACCAGGTTGGGGTAAAACTTCTGCAAGAGCAATTACTTATGCTCCACGCAGCTTTGGATGGACAGACGTACAACCTACCCGTTCAGTGTTTAATGAATTCCTTGTTGAAAAAACGACGGCTAATACAGATGATCCACGTTTGGAAGCTACCATGTTTTATAACAAACCCGGTATGATGATTTATGGAATTCCTTTTGCAACAAGATTTGCAGCAAATGCTGCAGATTTGAATGACTTATTCTGTCGCAAATACCAGAATGATGGTGTAAAAGCTGATGAGTTTGACTGGCGCTCCGGCATCAATGAACGCATCATGCGCTATGCTGATGTATTGCTGATGTATGCTGAATGTTTAAATGAACTCAACAGAACTGCGGAAGCATATCCATTGATTCAGCGTGTACGCAGCAGGGTTGGACTGCCTGATCT
>CAZOLW010000015.1:0-89570 GCA_964580775.1 uncultured Chitinophagaceae bacterium
TTTCACTGCTTTCTTCCCACCAAAAAAATAGTGGATGAAATTTATAAAGCCGCTGCTATAAAATTAGAACCTGTGCCAATGGTTGCTTTCCGTGACAGTACACCTACTATGTATCAGCATCATCTTATGATTGAAGGTCAGCGAAAGCACCGAAGAGGTTTGATTAGCGGAATAAAAAAAGATGTCATCCTCACAAATCAATTACTGAATCCAACTAAACAAAACAAAGTAGCCATCTATGGCTGGCATCAACTGAATGGAAAATCCATTCAGCCGGTTTATACCGGTCATGTAAACTGGTATGTTGATTACAGCCACGGCGTCCGGCTCATTTATGAACTGATAAAAGTCAATGGCAAATGGTTGCGTTATACAGATGTATTGAAACATCCTGTTTGGTATCGCTTACTGACTGATGAATCTCAGCCCTTATTTGTCCGTTACCCGTTATAAAAGCAATATATTTGCCGTCCTAATTTTTATACGATGAGTGATATTTTACAGAAGACCCATGAAACAGTTGCCTTTATCCGCAGCCATTATGCAGAAGAATCAACAGTTGCTGTTGTACTGGGCAGTGGTTTGGGACAGTTTACAAATGAACTGGCGGTTGAAAAAGAAATCAGCTACAGTGATATTCCGCATTTCCCGGTATCAACGGTTGAAGGGCATAAAGGAAAGCTGGTGTTTGGCACATTGGGTAATAAGAAAGTGGTTGTAATGGCCGGGCGTTTTCACTATTACGAGGGCTACTCTATTGAAGAAGTGGTTTATCCCATCCGTGTAATGAAATATCTTGGTATTAAAACCATTATCCTCAGCAATGCTGCCGGTGGTGTAAATCCAAATTATGAAGTAGGCGAGCTGATGATCATCAAAGATCATATCAGCCAATTTGGAATTAATCCGCTCATTGGAAAAAATATCAGCGAATTCGGTCCACGTTTTCCTGATATGAGTGAGCCTTACAACAAAGACCTGATTACAAAAGCAAAAGCTATTGCTGCACGGTTGAATATTAAAGTGGAAGAGGGTGTGTATTTGGGTGTAACCGGTCCAACCTTTGAAACACGCAGCGAGTATAAAATGATTCATGCGCTGGGTGGTGACGCAGTGGGGATGAGTACTGTTCCTGAAGTGATTGTTGCTGTACACATGGGTTTACCTGTTTTTGCCATGAGTGTAATTACTGATATCGGCATTCGTGAAGAAGAGAATAAAATTACACATGCTGAAGTGCTGGAAGCGGCACAGGCTGCTGAACCAAAGATGACAGCAATTGTAAAACAACTCATCATTGAACTTTAAGATCAATTTATAGTTGTACAAACTGATTTCAATTACTTTTACACGGGCTCACAGGCCCGTTTTTATTATATGACCCGTTTTCTTTGTGTACTTATTTTTTTATTCGCCGGTTTTACTGTAACGGCCCAACAACGGATACTGCAAAGAATTCCCGGTGGCATGAGTGGTAATTCAACAGGATCAAGAAGCGGTGGCGGCAGTGGCCCGTTTAAAGATTCCCTATTGCATCGTACCGGGCTGGAGGATTCAGCAACAATTGCATACAGGTATTTAGATACGGCCCGTTTTTATTTTCTTGATTCTTCGGTAAATGATTTTGGTAAACGGTGGCCTGTTCAATGGACAAGCATTTTTTTAGGTAATACCGGCAGTGCTTCACGGTCATTGTTATTTTCACCCAATATGAAACCGGGATGGGATCATGGCTTTCACGCCTATGATGCGTATGTGCCTGATGTGTTTGATTCGAAGTTTTTTAATACCACCCGACCTTATACCCAACTCACTTATATATTAGGCCCTAAATCGGAACAGACCATTGGTGTACAGCACACACAAAATGTTCGTTACAACTGGAATTTTTCGTTCAGATTCAATCTCATCAATTCGCCCGGAATTTTCAGGAACCAGAAAACGAATCACAGCAACCTCTTTTTTAATACCTGGTATGTAACACCCAATAAACGATACACGGCTTACTTTATCATTGCAGGGAATAAGATTGGAGCAACTGAAAATGGGGGATTAAAAGATATACAGTTACTTGACAGTACTCCAGCTTTCAGCGAACGGTTTAATATTCCAACCAATCTTGGTGGTACATCGTTTGAATCGCAGTCGTTATTGAGTAACACCATCAACACGGGAAATAAATACAGTTTTACCAATATTCTGTTCCGCCACCATTATGATCTTGGCCGTAAGGATTCCATAACAACAGATTCAACGGTTGTTTATTTGTTTTATCCACGGTTTCGTTTTCAGCATACCATGCAGCTGAACCGTTATTCGTTTCAATATCTCGATACAAGAGTTGATACAGCCGGTTATGTTCTGTTATATAATCTTCATAATCTTCCATCAACATTCGGGTTAAAAGATTTCTGGCAAACCTTCGGGAATGAACTGGCCATCTATTCATATCCTGATATTAAAAACCAGCAACAATTTCTAAAGGTAGCAGCCGGGTTTGAATCACTTCATGCAGATTTTGGAACCAATGAACCTTCTTTTACCAACCTGCAGGTTAACGGAGAATACAGGAATAAAACAAAGAACAGGAAGTGGGATATGGAACTGTCGGGACGGTTTTACCTGGCTGGTTTAAACGGCGGAGATTATAATGTTCTTGCTTCATTGAAGCGATTGATCGGCAAAAAACTTGGATACATCACATTGAGTTTTCAGAATGTGAACCGTACACCTTCTTTTATTCATGATGATCTGAGTAATTTTAAAAAAATAAATATTGGTAATACCAATTTCGGAAAAGAAAATACAACGATTGCTTCTGCCGTATATGAATTACCGCAGCAACGGTTGGTTTTAGCAGCAAAGTATTTCCTTGCCAGTAATTATATTTATTTTAAAAATTATTCGGAGGCTTCACAGGAAGCAACACTGTTTAATTTGCTGCAACTGCAACTGCAAAAACAATTCAGTTTTGGCAGGCGTAAACACTGGAACTGGTATACAGAGGTTTTTGTGCAGCAAACAACGGCTGCTGCACCTGTTAATCTGCCGCTTGTGCTTACAAGAAACCGGTTTGCTTATGAAGGGCGTTTTTTTAAAAATCTCAACTTAAGTACGGGTGTTGAACTTCGTTATCATACCCCGTATAAAGCAGATAATTTTTCACCGGTTTTGGGACAGTTTGTTTTACAGAATACATCAACAGTCAAAAACCTCCCCGATATTGCTGCTTATCTGCAATTCAGGGTAAGGAGTTTATCTCTGTTTATCAGGGCTGAAAACCTGAATACGGCAGAGTTGAGTCCTTCATTTGGCTTTTTGAATAACAATATGGCAACTCCGCTTCAGCCAAAACCCGGTTATTTTCTCCGCTTTGGAATCTTTTGGGGCTTTGTTAACTGATTCACTTCGCTTATTTACAATGCAAAGGTTATCTTTATGAACTCATGATGAAGAATGCCTTCATATCAATTATTGCTGTATTCTACCTGGCCGTTACCGGCGGTATGGTGATAAATATTCATTATTGTATGGGGAAGATCTCTTCTGTTACATTCACCGGCAATGATCATGCTGATGGAACATGCGGTAAATGCGGCATGAATAAAACAGGTAAACATTGCTGCAAGGATGATGTAAAAACAGTAAAGCTGAGTGATTCGCATGAGGCTTCGACTGTTGCATTTGAACTGGCTTCTATCAGTGCTGAAATGCCTGTACATCTTACTCTTTTACATGAACCTGAACAGGGGTTATCTTCTGCACCTTTTACTGAGTATATTTCTCCTCCCCCCAAAACACTGAACAAGGTGTACCGGGATAATAATATTTTCCTGATTTAGTTCAGTTTTTTCTCATGCAGTGTATCTGCGTTCCGCAGAAAGAAATCTATTATTATATTCAAACTAAAAATCAAACAATGAAATCATTTCAAATAATTGCCGCATTCATGTTTTTGTTTGCAGGTATACAAACAGTGAATGCACAGACAAAATCAGGCGGTACAAAATCAGCCGTTAAAACTTCTACGTTTAAAGTGTGGGGTAATTGCGGTATGTGTAAAAAAACGATTGAAGGTGCTGCGCAAAAGAGTGGTGCAACTTATGCCAGCTGGGATGTTGATACAAAAGTGATGACTGTAAAATATGCATCAGCAAAAACATCAGAAGATAAAATTCAAAAAGGAATTGCTGATGCCGGCTATGATAATGTAAAATATACAGGAGCTGAAGAGGCTTATAATAATCTGCATGGATGCTGCAAGTACGATCGTAAATCAGCCGCTTCAACTGAGGCTAAAGCATGCTGCATGAAAGATGACAAATGCACAGGTGATAAAGAGTGCTGTAAGAAAATGGAAGGCAAGGCTGATTGCTGTGCAAATGGAACCTGTGCAAAAGAAGGCGGTTGCTGCGCAGATATGAAATGTGAAAAAGGTGAAGGTTGCTGCAAGAAAGAAGGAACAGGAACAGTTGCCATGAAAGACATGAAATGTGAAAAAGGCGCTGATTGCTGTAAAAAAACAAATTAATTTTACTGGGTAACAAAACTGCTGACGGTTATTTTACCGTCAGCAGTTTTTCGTTCATCGTTTTAAAATGAAAACAGTAAAATCAATATTGTTATTTGTATTGTCTCTCTTTCAAAAGAAAGATTGCTGTAAATAAACTTCATTCTGTCTATTTTCAGAATACAGCTTTATAAGTCAGCGTTACATTTATTTTCTGTAAACCACCTGTATAAGTAAACGGATTTAACCCGCCACTTCCATCTGATACACTTGTGTATAGTTTACCCTCTTCTATTGTTACGATTGTGTATTTTCCAATTGGGATTTCGGCCTGGAAAAATCCATTCTCATCTGTAGTAACTTCCTTAACAAGGTTTGTGCTGAAGCTGTCAAAGAAAACATAAGAGTTTGCAGAACGTGTTGCATTTGCCAAAGTTGTGTACTCATAAATTCTTACTGTTCTTTTTACCGGACAGGTTACGCCTCTGGCAGGAGCAGGCGGAACCATCGGCATGAAGTCTCCTTCCATGGATGCAACTGTTCCCCACAGCCCATTGCTGATGGTTACTTTCAACGCATTTTCACTGTATACCTTTTCCATATCACAACCTGTTGTTTCAGGTTGGTCTTTATTACAGTTTGTGAATAGCAAAATCAGAAAGAATGCAAATAAATAATTTTTCATAACTGCTTTTCTTTACAGTGATAACAGGTGTAAAGTTATGAACGTTGCTTCAGGACGGAAAAAACCGTCTTCATCTCAGGCATCTTTCTGTTACTTTTACTTTTCAGATTATGCAGAAGACAACAAGAACGATCATCACCCGAACCATCTGGATCATTTCATTCGTCAGCCTGTTTACAGATATGGCAAGCGAAATGCTGTATCCTGTTATGCCTGTTTATCTCAAAAGCATTGGTTATTCGGTATTAGTAATTGGTATTCTTGAAGGTTTTGCTGAAGCAGTTGCAGGGTTGGGCAAAAGTTATTTCGGACGATTGAGTGATGCAAGCGGTAAACGTTTACCATTTGTACGGTTGGGTTATTTACTCAGTGCCATTTCAAAACCGATGCTGGCTTTGAGCACACAGTTGTGGTGGATTTTTTCTGCAAGGTTTCTTGACAGGGCAGGTAAGGGATTACGCACAGCTCCACGTGATGCTTTGTTGAGTGATGAAACGATCCCGGAAAATAAAGCAACTGTATTTGGCTTTCACCGCATGATGGATACGTTTGGTGCTGTATTGGGTCCCTTAATTGCATTGCTGTATTTATATTTTTATCCCGGCGATTATAAGCGTTTATTCCTGTTTGCATTTATTCCCGGTATTGCTGCCATCATTTTTACCTGGCTGGTTAAAGAAAAGAAAACAGATCATGTTCCAAAGAAGGCGATTCCTTTTCATCAAACCTTCCGTTACTGGAAAGAAGCAAATGTTTCTTACCGGAAGTTGCTGATTGGTTTACTGCTCTTTGCATTATTCAACAGCTCAGATGTATTTCTGTTACTGAAAATGAAAGCAGCAGGGTTATCAGATACAGCAGTGATTGCTGTTTATATTTTCTACAATTTGATCTTTGCATTAGCAGCATTTCCGCTTGGCAAAATTGCCGACAGGATCGGTATGCGAAACATCTTTTTAATGGGTCTTGTTTTCTTCTGCATCACATATACAGGCTTTGCCTTAACCTCATCTATCCCTGTTTTTATTGGTTTGTTTTTCTGCTATGGTATTTATGCAGCGGCAACAGAAGGCATATCCAAAGCATGGATCAGCAATCTTGTTCCCAAAACTGAAACAGCCTCCGCCATTGGTTTGTATACCGGGCTGCAGAGTATTGCTGCGCTGGTAGCCAGTTCCTTAGCCGGCTTCTTATGGCTGAAAACAGGGCCCACAGTTGTTTTCCTTTCTGCTGCAACCATTGCTCTCATTGCTTTTTTCTGGATTGGCTGGCATTTTTCTTCAAAAAAATATGTGTAGAATCTCAAATGTTTTCTATATTTATCTAAATTAAAATTTAGGTAAGTCTAAAAAATAATTATGAGGAGTGTAATATTTGTTATAGGTTTTGTGCTGAGTGCCGGTTTTTGTTATGGGCAGAATTTTTCTGTAAAAGGGGAGGTGACTGATTTGCGGACGGAGGAACGGATTAAGCAGGCAACTGTGAAGAACCTTCAAACCAACCGGGCAGTGATGGCTGATCATGAAGGCAGTTTTACAATTTCAGCTTCAAAGGATGATACACTTATCATTACTGCTGCAGGTTATTTGACAGATACTTTGCAGATCAGTTCTGCCGCACGTTTCATTGCGGTTCAGCTAAAGCCGGCTATGAAATCTCTGGAAGAGGTAGTAATCAGCGGTACGATGAGAGAAATCAAAAAATCAGCCAGCCCTATTGCTGTTGAATCATACTCCGCTAAGTTTTTTAAAAAGAACGTCAGTTCATCAGTGTTTGAAGCATTGTCTATTGTTAACGGTGTGCAGCCGCAATTAAATTGTAATGTGTGCAATACTGGGGATATTCATATTAATGGAATGGAAGGCCCCTATACCATGGTATTGATTGATGGCATGCCGGTGGTAAGTAACCTGGCAACGGTTTATGGTTTTTCCGGTATTCCAGCCAGTTTGATTAAGCGTGTAGAAATTGTGAAAGGACCTTCTTCCACTTTATACGGAAGTGAAGCAGTTGCTGGTTTGATCAACATTATCACAAAAGATCCGGTTTCTGCATCATTGTTCAGTGCGGATGTACATACAACTTCTTACAATGAAATCAATGCTGACGTAAGCGCAAAATTCAGAATGGGGAAAGTGCATTCATTGCTTGGTTTGAATGTGTTTTATTTCGGGAAACGGTATGATGTAAACAATGACAATTTCACCGATGTTACTCTGCAGAGAAGAGTTTCTATTTTCAATAAATGGAGTTTTGAACGGGCGAACCATCTTCCTTTTCAGGTTGGGGTGCGTTTGTTAGCTGAAGACCGCTGGGGTGGTGAAATGCAATGGAACAAACAATGGCGTGGCACCGACAGTGTTTATGGCGAAAGCATTTATACAAAAAGGGTAGAAGTAATTGGCAACTATGGAATTAAAGCCGGTTCAGAAAAACTGTTGTTTGAATATTCTTACAACCTTCATCACCAGGATTCTTATTATGGAAGCATTCCGTATTTCGCCAAACAGCATAGTGTGTTTGCGCAGTTAAGATGGAATAAAGAAGTAGGGAAACATTCTATCATTGCCGGGTTGCCTTACAGGTTTACCTGGTATGATGATAATACACCTGTTACAGCAAAGCCCGATGGATTAACCAATCAACCTGCTGTGAATAAATTGATGGGTGTATTTGTTCAGGATGAACTGAAGCTCAACAGGCAATTCACTTTTCTGGGAGGATTGCGATATGAATTAACCAGCCTGCATGGAGGAATTGTATCGCCACGTATTGCTGTGAAATGGCAAACACTTCAGAATCAAATCATCCGTTTAAGTATTGGTAATGGATTTCGTGTGGTTAATTTATTTACAGAAGATCATGCGGCATTAAGCGGTGCAAGAGAAGTGGTGATTGCTGAAGCATTGAATCCCGAAAAAAGCTGGAACGGAAATCTGAATTATACTTCAACCTTTACGCCATCCTTCGGGTTCTTTACGATTGATGCAACTTTGTTCTATACTTATTTCACCAACAAAATTGTTCCCGATTATATCACCGACCCTCAAAAAATTATCTATCAGAATATTGATGGTTATGCAGTATCAAAAGGATTTACACTGAATACAGATCTTTCATTTAAAAAGCATTTGAAGATTGTTGCCGGTATTACATTGATGGATGTATTTACCAAAGAAAAAAATCAAACTAATGTGCTGGTAAAACAACAGCAATTATTTGCGCCAAAATTCTCCGGAAATTATGCTGTGAGTTATTCAATTCCAAAATGGAAACTGACGATTGATTTGACAGGGAAAGTTTTCGGTCCTCAACGATTACCGGTTGTACCTAATGACTTCCGTCCTGAATTTTCACCCTGGTTTACATTAGCGAATTTGCAACTGACTAAACGTGTTGGAAAGAAAATTGAACTGTATGCAGGAATCAAAAATCTGCTCAACTTTATTCCAAAGAATCCTATCCTTCGTCCGGAAGATCCGTTTGATAAGCGGGTGAATGACCCCTTGAATAATCCATATGGGTATACATTCGATCCTTCCTACAACTATGCACCCATGATGGGCCGAAGGACAATGGTTGGAATGCGGTTAAATGTTGATTAATTACATTCTTTCAGGAACATGAATGCCCAGCAGTTTCATCCCACCTGCAATTACATTTGCTGTTAGTTCACAGATGAACAAACGTAATTGCTTTTTGTCTTCACTCTCTGCTTTCATTACAGAGTGTTCCGTATAGAAAGAATTGTAAGTTTTAGCAATATTGTAAATATAGTTGGCAAGATGTGAAGGGTCATGTTCGTTCCCGGCCTGCTCAATTACTGTAGGATAATTTTCCAGTTCAATCAGCAGTTCTTTTTCCAATGGCAATAAAACTGTGCTTTGAATTTTAGTTAAGTCACTTGCCTTTTCTTTCCTTAAAATTGATTTGATCCTTGCATGTGTATATTGAATAAAAGATCCGGTGTAACCATGAAAATCAATTGACTCTTCGGGGTTAAAGATCATTTTCTTTTTCGGATCAACACGGAGCAAATAAAACTTCAATGCACCAAGCCCAATGGTTTTATACAGTTCTTTCAACTCTTCAGCGGTGAAGTCTTTTACCTTGCCCAGTTCTTCTGTTTTTTGCTGAGCTACTTTTTCCATTTCATCAAGCAAGTCATCAGCATCAACCACAGTTCCTTCACGGCTTTTCATTTTACCGGTTGGCAATTCCACCATTCCATAACTTAAATGAAAGATGCCATCAGCATAAGGAAGGCCAAGCTTTTTACAAATTAGCTGCAATACCTTCATGTGATAGTTCTGCTCGTCACCAATTACATAAATGCTCTGGTCAATTTTATATTCATCATATTTCTGTTGAGCCAATCCAATATCCTGTGTGATGTAAACAGATGTACCATCTTTCCGCTGTACAATTTTTTCATCCAGTCCATCTGCAGTTAAATCTATCCACACACTTCCATCTTCTTTTTGTACAAATACATTCTTAGCTAAACCCTCCTGCACTGTTTTTTTCCCGAGCAGGTAGGTATTGCTTTCATAATAAATTTTATCAAAATCACTGCCGATGCGATGATAGGTTTCATCAAAACCAGCATACACCCAGCTGTTCATTTCTTTCCAGAGTTCCATTACTTCAGGCTTACCGGCTTCCCAACCGAGCAGCATTTGCGTTGTTGCTTTCATGATGGGAGCTTCTTTTTCAGCCTCTTCTTTTTTCATTCCTGCAGCAATCAGTTCTTCTGTTTGCTTTTTATATTCATCGTTGAACTTCACATAATAATCACCAACAAAATGATCGCCTTTTGTATGGGTTGATTGCGGGGTTGCTCCGTTTGCAAAAAGCTGCCATGCAATCATGCTCTTACAGATATGGATTCCACGATCGTTGACAATGCATGTCTTCACAGTATCATATCCATTGGCATTGATGATGGCTGCGGTACTCCAGCCTAAAAAGTTATTGCGCAAATGACCAAGGTGCAGTGGTTTGTTGGTATTGGGTGATGAATATTCAATCATCACCTTTTTATTTTTTACTTCACCTTTTCCAAAAGAAGGATTGTTGTAGTTGCTCATCAACACCGAAGTCCAGTAACTGTCGGCTACAGTAAGATTTAAAAAACCTTTGATGATATTATAAGAAGTAAAAAGTTCCGAATGGGTTTCAGTAAGCTTCTTCCCCAGCTCATTTCCCAATGCATCCGGGCTTTTTGAAAGTGGTTTCAACAGAGAAAATAAAACGATGGTATAATCTCCTGTAAACTCCGGCTTGGTTTTATTGATCTGGAAATCCTTTGCGGTGAAGGTTTTGCCATATAATTTTTCCAAACTGTTAATTGCTGCCTGTTGTATCTGTTGCTGAATTGCCATACTGTTCTGTTGAGCGGCAAAAATAAATGAAATGGACCACGCTTCAGTATTACAACTGCAATCAGAAAATAAAAAGCCCAGCTTATGAAGCCGGGCTCTGATAATTCTATTTGTTCGTTTAATTATCCGTTGACTCTAATCTGGAATTGACCATTTCTTCCGCCGCCCTGCTGTCTCATTTCGCTCATGGGTTTAATATCGTAGTCTTTTGGTATTATGAATGTTTTGTCATCAACCTTTGCATTCAGATCAACTTTTGTAACCTGGTAATGAACCTTTGCACCATTTTGGCGGGTCATTTCAAATTCCATTGGGAAACCTTTCAGTTTATTTAAGCCTGGAATATTTGCCATTCGGTTCATATCTCTCATACTGAAACCTTCGCCCAGTACAAATTCGGGGCTGTACCAAACAATCTGTTGTTCTTCTGCACCACTCCTGTTTTTATAACGGATAAGTGCTTTTTTGCATTCCATGCCTGCAATCTTTTTTGTTTCACTCAGGTATTCAATAAACACTTCGGGATTGAACTGTTGTGGGCGGATACGCTGACGGCCAGAATCCTGACTATTATTCATTTGCTGTATGGCACTGTCAGATGAAGTAAAACCCAATTTTTTTCCCATCGATTGAAAAAGGGTTGTTGTTATTTTCGTTTTGCTGTCAATAATTACCTGGTTGGGACCCATACCCATGTCACTTTCAATCTTGGTCATACCATTCTTGAAAAACATTTTTGATTTGATTTCGCCATCTCCAAACCGCATCATTGTTCTTTGTTCCCCGCCATCACCTGTTACAACAGGGGGAGCGCCTCCATCATTTGTTGGATTGGTTGTTTCAGTTTTCATCTGAATGATCGCTTCATTTACAATTTGCTGGGCGTGAACTGTGCCTGCAAAAAGAAATAATACCAAAGAAGAAATAAGCAATTTCATCTGTATGTGTTTATAGTTTTTAATAGTGGCTGAACCGAATATTTGACGGTTAAAAAGTTGATTATCCTGCGCTGATTCGGAAGGAAATCTACCTTTTTGAAACTATTCAACCCATCAAAAACGAATTTACGAGGTCATTCGTAATAATTAATTACCGATCCTTTAATTACAGAAAGGTTAACAAAAGGAAAAGGGTCGATAGAAATCAACCCTGTAAATCTAAACCAACTGTATATGAGAAATTCTTACTTTATTTGTCGTTTAAAAGCTTATCGATGCTTTTGTCAGCTTCCAATGCCTCTGCTGAACGAATAGTTTTGAATGTATTCTTAGTTAAAAGATCATCCAGTTTCCTGTCAGCATCTGCGCTCAAGGCAGGAGTGAAGTTCTTTAACCCTGAAGCGTTGAGCATGTAATCCATTTCACCATCTGCATTTCCTGTTTCAATTGCTTTGCTGAACTGTGCCGCTTTAACTCTTGTTTCAGCATCTTCGTTCATACTCTTGTCCATCAGTGCGTCAGCTTCAGCTGTTTCAGTTCCGAGCATTTCGCTGTAAAGAGGGGCAGCTACAGTTTGAGTAAATACTTCGTTTAAATCAGCATCAGCGTTAAGGGTTTCATTTTTCATGTTATTTACGAAAGCAACGGCCTTTTTACGATTCATTGTTTCTACTGTGCTGAAATTCACATCCATTTTACTGTCTGCATTTCCAATTGAGCTTACATTGATCTTTTTGTAAGAATAAGCCATCATGCTGTTTACCCAGGTATTGATGTCCATATTATTAATACGTACATCGGCAGAAAAGGCATTTTTGTTGGTTATTACAATATGCTGAATTCCGTTTACAAAAGTTACAGTGCAGCAGCTGTCGGCTTCTGAATTTGTAATAGTAGTAACGTTCTTTTCTTCTGCTTTCTTGGTAGTATCATCCTGTGTAAAAGACATTGCTGCGAAGGCAATACCCATGAAGATTAATGAAGCAGCAAAGCGTCTGAATCTTCTGCTGATGTTTTTGGTCTGTTTGAGTGTTCCGTTGGTTCCGGAGATCACTGTTAATTTTGTTGTCATCTGACTTTTTGATGTTTAAGGTTCTTGTTCTTATTAATTTTTCCCTTTCGGGTTTTGTTTCTTTCGATTGTATAACAAAGATACTATTTAAAACTGGTACTTTGCAATACATAATACCTTGTTTGGCTTTTTAACCTGATGAACGGTCAATTTTTCTATTTGACTGGTCATTGGGGCTTTTTTGTTCTGGCTTTAAGCGTTTCTTTTTGCCTGGTACCTGTCAATGTGCAGTTTAGCAGGGATGATTGTCGAAGTAAACTGTCAAAGGCGGTGTTTCGAATTGGACCGGAGCTTTGGGTACCTTGTTTTGAAGATGCAAAGTTACAACAGGGTAAATTATCTGCCAACTATATTTTCAAAAACTTTTGAAAATTGTATAGTTATTGACACTTTAGGTTGCCTGTTTTAGATATTATTCAAAGAACTTGTGCATATGTGACGTTAAATGAGTTTTTTTGTTACATCTGCAAAACAAAATTCTGACGTTTTTGCGTGGAATGGAGTTATAAAGGGATAGGTGGCGTCAACGAAATGTTAAGCCAAAATCACTGCTGTTGAATTGAAGTAAAAGGGGTATGAACGGATATAAACAGGGTTGTACTGTACCACCGTAAAGTGGTATGCAGGATGAATGGAAATGGACTTATATCTTTTCCCTGTTGAGCTCAAGTTTTTTAATAATCCAGCTGTTCTTTACAGGAATCAGCCAGTTATTTTCCAGTTCTTCTTTTGTTTGAACAAGATTGTTGAAATATAAACTATCGGGGGTAATGAAGTTATTATCAACTGCATATTGCAGTTGATTCAGCGGAAGGAATTCTATTTTATCTTTTACAGCAAAAGCCAGGTTTTGCCTGTCGAACATGGAAACCTTATACAGTTTTTCAATTTCTTTAATAAGATGAACACTGCTGTCGGTGCTGCAACCACCA
Organism: uncultured Chitinophagaceae bacterium; assembly: GCA_964580775.1. Classification (GTDB taxonomy): domain Bacteria; phylum Bacteroidota; class Bacteroidia; order Chitinophagales; family Chitinophagaceae; genus Lacibacter. Next base: position 13,522 of record CAZOLW010000015.1, read on the forward strand.
ACATTTGTTGCGTTTTCATCGGCCATTAGAATAATAAACTGGCCAAAGAATAAAGTGCCAAACCCTTTTACAGGTGCACCATGACTTTTCCAGTTAGCCACAAAGTGATTCAGAAGATCTTCAATCTGTAAAGCTTCGCTGAGGAAAAACAAACGGCTGCTCTGATAAATCCATACTCGGGAATCAGGTGCAAAGTCGGCAGGGAGAAGATGCTTATATTCTAAATTCATACGGCAAAGATAAAACAAGAGATGTTTATGGCTGACCTGCTTTCTTTTTTAGCCTTATATAATTCCTGACAGCCTCATAAACTGCAAAGCAGAAACCGATAGCTGCTGATACCATCAGGAATTTGTCCCATTCGGGAATGATCTCGGCTTTTTTATCACCTGTAAAATAAATAATTGCCCATCGCAGAAGACTTATAAGGCTGATAATAGCTGCACAAAGCAGGGCTATAAAAAAACCAACACCGGAATAATGGAAGAGGGCGGAACGGAAACTCTTAAATTGAATGGGTTCTTCTTTTTTCTGATCTCCTGTTTTTTTGGTAACCCAGGTTTCTGAATCCAGTAATCCGATAATCATGGCAAATAACAGGTAACGGATAAAACTCAGCCTGAAGATTCTTGCAAGAGACACATCATTCTCCATTACATCAACCAGTAACCGTATTATAATGAATACAATAAGGAACAGGGCGGTTCTCTGCAGAAAATTTTTCCAGTTAAATGTTTTAAAGAGGTTTTTCATCAACCTGTATTAAATGATAAGGTTATTTTCAGTCAGTTAATTATGATAAACTTGCCGCAATGAGCTCAGCAATATCCATTACTTTAATTTCTTCTTCTTTTTCAGCAAGTTTCACGCCATCCGTCATCATCGTATTGCAGAACGGACAGGCAGAAGCCACGATTGATGCACCTGTTTCAATGGCTTCTTTGCTGCGTTCGAGATTTACCCTTATTGTACCTTTCTCTTCTTCTTTAAACATTTGTGCACCACCGGCACCGCAGCAAAGCCCATTGGTACGGCAGCGTTTCATTTCTACCAGTTCTGCATCAAGGGCTTCTAATACTTTTCTTGGTGCTTCGTAAATATTGTTTGACCTGCCTAAGTAACAACTGTCGTGGTAAGTGATCTTCTGTCCTTTGAATGAACCGCCTTCTTTCAGTTTTAACTTTCCTTCGTCAATCAGTTGCTGTAATAAAGTGGTGTGATGAACTACTTCATATGTTCCACCCAATGCAGGGTACTCATTTTTCAACGTATTGAAACAATGCGGGCAGGTGGTAACAATTTTTTTAATGCCATAGCCATTCAGCACCTGTATATTATTATAGGCCATCATCTGAAATAAAAACTCATTCCCGGCACGGCGTGCAGGATCACCCGTACACATTTCTTCTTTGCCCAGTATGGCAAATTTTATTCCAACCTTATCTAATATAGTGGCAAAGGCTTTTGTAATTTTTTGTGCCCGCTGATCAAAACTGCCGGCACATCCTACCCAGAATAATACCTCAGGTGTTTCATTGTTGGCCATCATTTCAGCCATTGTTGATACATGCATGCAAAGAATTTAATTCAAAACTATGGTAAAAGCAGTTAAACATGCATGAGAAAATTTCCATTTTTCGAACTGAGGAATCAAAAGTTATCATGATGATAATGATCAGTATAGAAGATTTACTGCTGAAATACTGTTGGTCGATTGTTCAAATATTAGCATGGCCTGTTATCTTTGAACTGAATAATGAAAAAAATTTTTGAACGTTTGTCGAATTGGGAACTGTGGCCTTTTGCTTTGATTTATTTCCCCATCAGCTTTGTATGGGTTTGGTATATCATCAGAAGCAGGGCTATCTGGTTTTTTACTCCTTCTAACCCAACGATTGCATTTGGTGGATTTGAAGGTGAAGGCAAGAAAGAAATGTACGATCAACTGCCTCCGCATACAATTCCTAAAACGATTTATGTGATGCATGATCTTTCATTTGAAGAAGTGAAAACAAAACTGGGGCAAGCCGGATTTCAATATCCATTTATTGTAAAGCCTGATGTGGGAATGAAGGGAATCCTCTTCAGAAAAATTGATACAGAAGATCAGCTGCAGAAATATCATGAACGCATACCCGTTGAATACATTGTGCAGGATTTAATTGAACTGCCCGTTGAAGTAAGTGTATTTTATTACAGGCACCCTGTGCAGCAAAAAGGAATCGTCAGCGGGTTTATTAACAAAGAGCTGTTACATGTAATTGGTGATGGGCAATTAACACTGAAAGAACTGGTTGAACAGCATTCAAGAGCTAAATATCGTTTTGAGGAAATGCAGCACCGTCATGGTCACAGGTTTGACAGGGTGATAGAACAGGATCATGTTTTTTATCTGTCATATGCCGGCAATCATAACAGGGGTGCTCATTTTACCAATCTGCATAATGAAATTGATGAACCGTTACACAAAGTGTTTGATGAACTGAGTCATTACTCTAAATACTTTTACTACGGCCGCTACGATATTAAAACAACCAGCATTGAAGATCTAAAAGCAGGAAGGAATTTTATGATTCTTGAATATAACGGTTGCGGGGCTGAACCAAATCATATTTATGATTGTAACATGAAATTGGTTGATGCCTATAAAGAAATCCTGAAACATTGGAAAGCGTTGTACGAAATCAGTAAGTACAATCACCGGAATGGTTATCCTTACTGGAGTTTTCAGAAAGGGTACAGGTTTCTGCAGCAGTCGCAAAAGCACTTTAAATTGCTGCAGGAATATGATTAATTTCATGATATGAGTGCGGATCAGAAATTTCTGCTAATACGTAACTACGATTTATTCTCCCATATTTCTGATGAGGAATACGAGGAGCTGAACCTGGTACATCATTTCATCGAAGCAGCAAAAGGGGAGTATGTGTACTTTGATTCTGCCTGGAACAACAAGCTGTATTTTCTGAAAGGCGGCACTATTAGAATTGGCTATATTGATGATGAGGGAAAAGAAGTGATCAAAGAAATTCTCCGTGAAGGGGAAGTGTTTGGACAGTTTTCACTGGAGAGGAATAATTTAAATGGTGAATTTGCTCAGGCTTATAAAAGCGACGTATCGCTCTGTGCGTTCAATATTGATGACTTTGAAAAACTCTTACGAAAGAAACCTGAAATTGCATTTCATTTCAGCAAACAGGTAGGACAAAAACTCCATAAGTTTCAGAACCGTTTGGTAAACCTGTTGAACAAGGATGTAAAAACCAGGCTGGTTAATTTTCTTATGATGCTGGCCAAAGAAGAAGGCGATAGTCAAGATGGCGATACATACAACATTCAGAATTTCCTGACACATGAGGATATTGCACAGTTGATTGGCAGCAGCCGTCAAACAGTAACCACCATGCTTAATGAACTTGAAGCATTGGGTTTGGTTTCGGTTTCAAGAAAGTCAATCAAAGTGCCGTCTGTTAAAAATCTGCAAATTAGTTTAGGTGTCAGATAGGTGACTTAGCTTGTATTCGGATGGTATTAATATTGTTGAAACTTTGAAATCTGACTATTATCACAGAACTATGGAAGCAAGTAAAAAGATCATAAATGATTTAAAAGGAGAAGGGAACCGGGCCTTTGGTGATTTGTACAGGAATTATTTTGGACTGGTAAGTCACTATATTACCAGGAATAACGGATCAGCCGAAGATGCGGAGGATATATTCCAGGAAACCATGCTTGTACTTGTTGAAAAACTGAGACAGGACAATTTTCAGTTAACTGCTTCTCTCAAAACATATGTCATGGCTATTTCGAAGCACATATGGTTGAAAAAACTACGTAGTGGTTACCGGACAACTGAATTTACAGATATCCATAGCAATAGTTTTTTTGAAGAAATTAATTCTTCAATAGAAGGCGGGAGAACATATTCAGACAAACTGCATGCTTATATGACTAAAATTACCGGACATTGTAACAGGTTGCTGCATGATATGTTTTTCAAAAAAAAGCCTATTGAACAGATCCAGGTTGAATACGGATACTCCAGCAAACATAATGCTCAGAATCAGAAGCACAAGTGTGTTGAACAGATAAGGAAGGTAAAAGAACTGGATAAAAGCAATTAATTTTTTTGCGCACGGGTGATTTTTTCACTTCTCTGGTATTAAGGTTTATTCTTAACAGTTTAAACTAATTTATCAAATGACATCAGTAGCTAAAAAAATCAGCGTCGCTTTTTTTTCAGTTGTAATACTTGTAATGACAACTGAGGCTCAAAAGGAATGGAAACTCGACAAATCACATACCTCAGTAAATTTTTCAATCAATCATTTCTTTTCAGCTGTAACAGGCAAGTTTACAAAATTTGACGGAACGGTCAATTTTGATCCCGCTAACCTTCAGGCAAGCAAAGTAAGTTTTACCATTCCTGTTTCAAGCGTAAATACAGAAGACACAAAGCGTGATAAACATTTGCAGTCGGGTGATTTTTTTGATGCAAAGTCTTACCCAAGCATGAGTTTTATTTCAACCATGTTTGAGAAAAAATCTGATAAAGAATATACTGTTTATGGCAAGCTAACGATAAGAAATACTACAAAAGATATTGCTTTGCCTTTTAAGGTTACAGGCGAAATGCAACATCCAATGATGAAAGGAACAACAGTGCTGGGGATTTCAGTACAAACAAAAATCAATCGCTCAGAGTATGGAGTTGGAACAGGAAGTTGGGCAGCAACAATGGTGGTTGGTGATGAAGTGGATATTAGTATTCATATGGAGCTGAATAAATAATGAGTACAGGCTGCTTTTGTAAGATTTTTTCTCATAATAAAACAGCATTTTAAATGAAGAATATTATATACGGTATAATCGGTGTTGTGCTTCTGACTGTCATAGCGTTCAGGTTTTCAAGCGTTGATTTTTCAAAAAATGACCCCGGCGGCATCCAATTTCAGAGAATCAGCTTTCAGGATGCTTTGACTTTAGCTAAAAAGGAGAACAAGATCCTTTTTATAGATTTTTACGCTACCTGGTGTGACCCGTGTAAAATGATGAAGAAGACCAGTTTTTCCAACGAAAGGGTTGGAGCATTTTACAACAGTAATTTTATCAATATTTCTGTTGATGCTGAAAAGGGTGAAGGAGTAATTTTAGCAAAAAAGTATAAGGTAGAGGCTTATCCATCTTTGTTTTTTGTAGATAGTAAGGGCGAAGTTATAAACCATTCCAGCGGTTATAATGGATATAGTGAATTGATAAACCTTGGGAAGTCTGTTTTATAAAAGTAAAGCATGTCTTCTTTCTGCAATGGTTTAACGGTCCTGTTAAAAATCTGCAAAAGCTTTTTGCTGTCGGTTAGCGGACAATCACCCATATTAATTGCTTCTATTTTTGTTTCATTAATTACAAAAAATGAAACAGTTATCTTTTTTCTTTTTCTTTCTCTTCACAAGTGTGCTTGCTTTTTCACAGAATCAAAAAAGGCAAGCAACATTTAATCTGGAGAACGGAGTGGCTGTGCAGGGGTACGATGTGGTTGCTTATTTTAAATTGAACAAAGCTGTAAAGGGAAACGAATCCAACGCTGTTTATCACCAGGGAGTGAAATACCAGTTTGCAAATGCTGCAAACAAAGAAGAATTTAAAAGCAACCCTTCAAAGTATGAACCGCAATATGGGGGATGGTGTGCATATGCAATGGGTGCAACCGGTGAAAAAGTGGAGATTGATCCGGAAACCTTTAAGATCATCAATGGTCAGTTATATCTATTCTATAATAAGCTGTTCAATAATACACTGAAGACATGGAATAAGGATGAAGCCAGCCTGAAAGTAAAGGCAAATGCCAACTGGGCAAAAAATTATTAATCATAATACTGCAACTGCAAAATGAAAATTTTCTTTTCAATCATGATAAGTGCTATCTACTTAATCCAGACAGCGACTGCTCAGTCCTCTGAAGTATTTGCTCCATCCGGGATAGCAATTAATGGGTATGATCCGGTAGCTTTTTTTACTGAAGGAAAGCCATTAAAAGGACTCAACGTATTCAGCTGCAACTGGAAAAACGTACAATGGAATTTTGTTTCACAATTAAACCTTGACAGTTTTAAAACTGCGCCTGAAAAGTTTGCACCACAGTTTGGCGGATACTGTGCTTATGGAACTTCGCAGGGGCATAAGGCTCCAACGCAGGCTGATACATGGACCATAGTCAATGAAAAATTGTATTTTAATTATAACATGAAAGTGAAAGGCCTCTGGGATAAAAACAGAATGTCCTTGATTGATTCTGCAAATGTAAAATGGCCATCGATCAAAAATTTATAACAATTAACCAAAAACAAATGTCTATTAATCAACCACTCAACTGGGTTCTCTGGATACTCAGACTGGCAGCAGCTGTTATTATGTTACAAACATTATTTTTCAAGTTTACCGGAAGTGAAGAATCGGTCTATATATTCAGTACACTGGGTATGGAGCCATGGGGAAGAATTGGCACCGGTCTTTTTGAACTGATTGCATCTATTCTTTTGCTATGGCCCCGAACAACTGCTTTTGGTGCATTATTGGGCACGGGTTTAATGGGAGGTGCTTTGCTTTTTCATGTTACAAAACTTGGCATTGAAGTAAAGGGAGATGGAGGGCTGCTGTTTATTTATGCGTTGATTGTATTTATATCCTGCGGAGTATTACTGTTTGTGTTTCAATCGCAGATAAAACAGGTGCTTGTAAAATTAATTCCCAATCTAAAATGAGTATAAGAATTATAATGCTGTCTGTTTGTGTACTTTTTTGTACCGCATCTCTAACTGCACAAACAGAACGAATGAAAACAAACAGCGTGATTGATTTGTCAGGATCAATTGGTAAATCGCAGGGTACGGGAGCATTTTCCTTTATACACTTCCGTGGAGTTGGAAAGAAAAAGAACTTTGAAATTGGTGCCGGAATACGAGTCTCCTCTTATTTTGCAGAAAGCAACTATTTCATTTCTGCACCTGCACGGATTACTTCAGGAAGAAGGGGACCGGCTGTATTTTTTATTGAGAACATCAAGGAGAATATTGATTCATTATTAGTGCCATCATTGCAACTAAATGCAGTGAACCTCTCGGCTAATTTTGGATATCATATCAGTCAAAAATTTTATGCGGGGTTTAATATTGATGTCATCGGGTTCTCTTTTGGGGCCAGTCAAAATGTAAACTATATCAACGGAACAACCACAGTTAATTCCTCTGCAAAGCCAACTGCATTCAATTTGCTGTTGATAAGTGATAATGATATCGGCACCTTAAATTCAGAGTTTTTTGCAGTTTATAAAGTGAATCAAAAATGGGCAGTAAAAGCAGGCTATCAATTTTTATTTACTGAATATACAACTGCAACGAAAGTGCAGCAGATTCCTGAACCCAACGACCGTTTCAGGAATAAAGTTTCAGCATTTCTTTTGGGAGTTCGTTATCAGCTAAATTAGCAGTATGAAAAATTATCTTTTTTTGAGTTTTCTTCTGGCGGCATCAATTGCTCTGGCGCAAAGTTTTATTCCGGTTGTGAAAGGATCTGCTGTAAAATTTGAAATCAATAACCTTGGGTTTAAGGTTGATGGGAGCTTTACAGAAATTTTGGGATCAATTCAGTTTGATGAAGGAAATCTTCCCGGCTCTTCTTTTAATGTAACAGTTAATTCAAATACAGTTAAGACGAATAATAGCACAAGGGATAAACATTTAAAAGGCGAAGACTATTTTAATGCATCAGCCTATCCGGTAATCAGGATTGTTTCAACAAGGATTGCCAAATCCACAACTCCGGGTTATTTCGTATTTTTCGGAAAGCTTACAATAAAAGGAATTAGCCAGGATATTGTTTTTCCGTTTAAAGCAGTGGAGGAAGAGGGAGCATACAGATTTACCGGTGAGTTTAAGATCAAACGCAGAGATTTTAATATTGGCGGCACAAACAGCATCTCCAATGACCTGAAAGTTGTGCTGAATGTTTTGACAGAAAAAAAGTAAATTTAATAAACCAGCAATATGGAGTTATTCTCAGCTATTAATAAGTCAGTTGAACAACTGAATGAGGTATTGGACCACATATCAGAGCAGCAATACATTTCTACTTCTGAAAATTTATCTGGCGCAACAATTGGTCAGCACATGCGTCATATTATTGAATTATATCAATGCCTGATGAGTGGCTATGATGCCGGGGTTGTATGTTATGATCATCGCAAAAGAGATAGCACCATCGAAACAAATAAGGAACTTGCCAGGCAGTTGTTGGCTGAAATTCTTTCTTCGGTAAACAGGGAAAATAAAGAATTGAAACTCGAATCATGGCATGGAGATACTGACCCGTCGATGGTAAGCCTGCACACGAATTATTACCGTGAGCTGATGTATAACCTGGAGCATTCTGTGCATCACATGGCGTTAATTAGAGTAGGATTAAAAGAACTGTCGACAGAACCGGTTTCAGAAAATTTTGGAGTAGCATCATCAACAATCCGTTATAAACAGCAATGTGCACAGTAACCTATATCCCAAGTGGATCCTCTTTTTTTCTTACATCAAACAGGGATGAAAAAAAAGCAAGACTGAAAGCTGTTCAACCGCAATGGTATCAATTTGCTTCAGGAAAACTGCTGTTCCCAAAAGATGGGAATGCTGGTGGCACCTGGATGGCTCTGCATGAAAATGGCAATGCAATGGTTTTACTGAACGGCGGGCTCATGAATTATCAGCATCTTCCTCCTTACCGAAAAAGCAGGGGACAGATTTTTATAGATGTATTTGATCATCCAAATCCGTTAACAGCATTTAAGCAAATTGAATTATATAAAATTGAACCATTCACGCTGGTGATTCGTTTACAACAGCAATTGTATGAAACAAGGTGGGATGGGAGTGAAAAAACAGTTAAGGAAATTAATCCGCTCCAATCGCATATATGGTCGTCCGTAACATTGTATGCAGATGAAGTCATTCAAAAAAGAAAAGAATGGTTTAATGCATTCATCAGCAACAAAGCAGAACTCAATGCAAACAATATTCTCAACTTTCACCGCTTTGCCGGTGATGGTGATTCTGCTAATGATGTGCTGATGAACAGAAATAATGAATTGTTTACTGTAAGTATTACCTTGCTGCATCAGCAACAGCAAATCTCTAAACTTCATTACTATGACCTGCTCACAAATGAAACATTTACTGAGCAGGGAGATCATTCAATCCCGGTAACTTCAATTCATGAATCTGCGTAAACTGTTCACCCATCATCCTTTTTTTATCCGTTTATTTCACTGGGAGTACTGGAGTTTCAATACAATTTACGGACTTATTTATCCAGTATTTGCGTGGTATTGTATCCGTACAGGTGCAAAATATTTTTTCAGTGCAGCCAATCCAACCATTGTCAACGGTGGTTTTTTGATGGAAGAGAAACAGAATATCTATCCATTGATTCCTGCAGAATATTACCCTGCATTCATTTTTGTAAAAGCAGGAACTCAGGTTGATGAAATTGAAAAAAGAATACAGGATTATCGATTTTCATTTCCGCTCATTGCCAAGCCATCAATTGGTATGCAGGGCAAGGCAGTGAAAAAGATTATGAATCCGGAAGAATTGAAACAGTATGCATCAGTTTGCACTGTTGATTTTCTGGTGCAGCAATTATCTCCCTATGAGCATGAAGTTGGAATTTTCTATTATCGCATACCGGGTGCTGAGCGGGGAACTGTTTCCGGTATTGTTGCCAAAGAACTAATGAAAGTTACAGGTGATGGTGAATCAACATTGTATCAATTGATTTATGAACAGCCACGGTATATTTTGCAGATAAATGCATTGCAGCAAATGCATGGAGCAGGTTTGCAAACTGTTTTGAAAAAAGGGGAAGAAATGATTTTAGCACCTTATGGTAATCATGCAAGGGGATCGAAATTTTTAGACTGGACAATAAAAGCAGATGAAACCCTGGTAAGAAATATGGATGCAGTTTGTCAGCAGATTGATAGTTTTTATTACGGCAGGTTAGATGTGATGTATAACGACTGGGATGATTTGCGTAATGGGAAGAACTTTCATATCATAGAATTAAACGGGGCAGGCAGCGACCCCACACATATGTATGATCCAAAGCATTCCATTTTATTTGCATGGAAGGAAATACTCAGGCACTGGCGAATTTTGTTTCGTATCAGTAAACTCAATCATGCAAAGGGATATTCTTATATGAATTTTAAGGAGGGACAGGAAATGTTTCGGCGCAATAATCTCCTGGTAAAGCAATTAGATGAAATTGCGGGGAAATTATAATCTTTCTTTTTTGCAGCAAGACTTTATATTTGTTTTATGCCGCAGATAGTTCGAATCATAATGTGGGGATTTATTATCAGTTTTTTAGGCTCTTTGCCTTTAGGAACACTCAATATTGCTGCGATGCAGATTGGGATTATTGATGGCATTTCTCCCGCCCTCTGGTTTTCTGCTGGCTCACTTACAGCTGAAATTATTTACGTTCAGCTTTCACTCGTTGCCATGGACTGGGTAAGGAAACAGGCAAAATTACTAAAGGCACTTGAATGGATTACCGTGCTCATTGTATTTGCTCTTGCTGCATCAAGCTTTTGGGCAGCAACTCATCCTTCTGGAGAAAAAAATATTATTCTTTCCAATACAATGCACAGGGGATTGCTGGGTTTCACCATGAGTTTGATTAATCCTGTACAAATTCCATTCTGGTTTGGATGGAGTACTGTTTTATTCACAAAGAATATTCTCAAACCCGGGATATGGAATTATAATGCCTATACAGTTGGGATAGGCATCGGCACTTTTGCAGGCAATTGTGTGTTTATTTTCGGCGGAAGATTAATTGTTGACCGTCTCAATGCAAGTCAGCATTTACTCAACTGGATCATTGGAAGTATATTCCTGCTAACCGGCTTATTTCAAATCTTCCGCATTTACAAAAAGAAAGATGCCATTCATAAAATGGAACACCCCGAAGAAATCACTGGTGGGTTTGAAAAGAATATTCATTAATCAACAATGAATAATTTACAGCCAGTTTTTGTTGAAGTTCTGTGTGCTTCACAATTGTCTCCAACAAAATAAGTCATACCGGCAATAAGTTTCAGAATTCGTCCATCCTGTAATTCTGTATCCATTTCACCTTCAATGCAAAGAATAATATGTCCCTTACTGCACCAGTGATCAGCTTTATAGCCGGGTGAATATTCTACTTTTCTTACTCTGATATCATTGGCGTGTAAGGTTTGCCAGTAAGCAATACCGGTTTCGCCTGTATGTTCTGTTTTTTCAACAGTTGACCAGTCCTGCGTTTGAAAAGGAAATGACTGTATGTTCATATGCTGTTTGCTGATAGTATAATTCTAAACTTCTTCAACCCACTTGTCTCTTTCATCGGGACTGAATTTCCACGGTGCAAAATTATTTTCAACGTTGCTGAACATGGCATTCCATTCGCCCGGAGCATTACTGTCTTCCATGATTAAGGAGCGGCGCAATTCTAAAATAATAGAAAGAGGATTGATACTTACCGGGCATTCTTCTACACATGCATTGCAGGTTGTGCATGCACGGAGTTCTTCTACAGTAATATAATTATTGAGCAATGTTTTACCATCATCTTTAAACCCGTTAGCTATCGGGTCTTTGTTGCTGTTGATATTGCGTCCCACTTCTTCCAGCCGGTCACGGGTGCTCATCATAATTTTTCTCGGACTTAATAATTTGCCGGTTGTAGTTGCCGGACATACAGCAGAACATCTGCCGCATTCTGTACAGCTGTAAGCATCCAATAAACTTTTCCAGCTGAGGTCCATTACATCCTTAGCGCCAAACTTAGTAGGTGAGGAGGCTTCTGTTGGAGCAAGCTCAGGCTGCATCATATACTTCACTTCGTTTTGAACGGAAATCATATTGCTCATGGTTCCTGTATTGGTAAGCCTTGCATACCATGCATTGGGAAATGCCAGTAAAATATGCAGGTGTTTGCTCCATGGCAAATAATTCAGGAAAGCAAGGATGCCTATTATATGCAGCCACCACGCACTGCGTTCAATAAAAATCAAAGTTGAAGTTGATAAGCCTGACAGGAATGGAGCAAAGAATCCGGAGAGGATGAAATTGCCGGTATCATGATAATGTTCAGCACCGTTCAGTTGCAAGGCTCTGTCGGTTGAGTTCATCAGTAAGAATAAACTCATCAGTACAATTTCAGTAATGAGAATATTGTTGGCATCAGTTGCCGGCCAGCCATTCAGGTCTTTGCTGATAAAGCGTTTCAGTTTAATAATATTCCTGCGGATCAAAAAGATGACACATGCAGCTAATACTGAGAGGGCAAGTACTTCAAATGAATTGATCAGGAAGGTATAAAACGAACCAAGCGGAGATAAAAATAAACGATGCGTTCCCAGTAAACCATCCAGCACAATTTCAAGTACTTCCAGGTTAATAATGACAAAACCAACGTATACAAACAAATGCAAAACAGCCACTAAAGGGTTTTTGAACATTTTCTTTTGTCCGAATGCCAGCAGCAGCATATTCTTCCAGCGTTGTGAAGGATTGTCAGTCAGATCTTCGTCAATACCCAATAAAATGTTGCGGCGGATTTCTTTCACCTTTTTACTGAAGAACCAGATAGCTGCACCCAGACAAACTGCAAAAAAAACCTGCTGAACGATCTGCATAGAAAAATATTTGTATTGCTAAGATAAGTACTAACAATTTAGATAAAGCATACTTAATTAACTGCATTACCAATTGAAAATTAACATACCATGCCTAACTTCGCTATAGCTGCATTGTTAAAGTAATTTTTACAGTATGGAAAAGAAATACATTTTAGATAAAGAAACAACTCTGTTAAAGCTGAAGCGCCTTGCTTATGAAATTGCTGAACGCAATTATACTGAACAGCAACTGTTTTTTGCAGGCATCAGGGAAAGTGGATACACGGTTGCCAGGTTACTGGCAAAGGAAGTAATGGAAATCAGCAATATTCATGTTGAGCTGGTTGAAATAATTATGGATAAACGCTATCCTGTTGAAGTTTTTCTTGACCGTGAAATCGGGTTCAACAATCAATCCATTGTTATTATTGATGATGTTGCCAATAGCGGCAAGGCCATGCTGTATGCACTAAAACCCTTTCTCAACTTTCAGCCAAAACAAATTCAGACATTGGTACTGGTTGAACGCACACATAAAACATTTCCGGTTCAACCCGATTATGTTGGGCTTTCCATTGCCACAACACTGGAGGAACATATTTATGTAGAACTGAAAGGCGATGAAATTACAGGTGCCTATTTAATTTAACCTGATTTCAAACATTTTCGACCAGCGTTTACCGGTAATGAAAAGTCTGTTGCCTGAACTGTCCCAGGCAATTCCATTCAAATATTCTGAGGGGGGAGTTTCTAATTCAGGGTACGTTTTTTTCAGCTGAGAAAAATCAATGCGGCCAACAACATTTCCTGTTGCCGGGTCAATCTTTACGACATCATCTGTTTGATAAACGTTTGCATAGATAAAACCGTTGATGTATTCTGATTCATTCAAATTATTCTTCATTCCGGCATTATCCTGCACACTGATGCGTTTGATTTCTTTTAAGGTTTCAGGATCCCAGAAATAGATATTGTTACTGCCATCTGTTACAATCAGGTTCTTGCCATCGTTGGTAAGCCCCCATCCTTCAATATCGTAGCTGAATTCTTTGATCAGCTTAAAATCTGAGAAATTATAAACAAACCCTTTTTTATTCTGCCAGGTAAGTTGATAGATTTTATCGCCTAAAACTGTTATTCCTTCACCAAATAAAATACCGGGCAAAGAAGTCTCTTTTAATATTTTGCCAGATGCATAGTCTACTTTCCGAAGCTTTGATTTATTTGGAACAGAATCAGGGTTGCCGGTTCCCTCGTATAAGAAACCATTTACAAACTGCAACCCCTGGGTATAGGCAGATGTATCATGCGGGTAAACCTTGAGTAGGCTATAGCTGATCTGGACAGGAGCCGGAATCGTTTCAACTGTTGAAGATTCATCTTTTTCGGGATCATTACTGCATGCTGCAAGGAAGAAAATCATCAAGAAACTATAAATGGACTTCATATACATATATAATGAGTGCCAAAAATAGGGAAAAGGGAAAGAGCCCTTTGCTAAAAGGATGTGAACAATCGCCGCAAAAAGGTTAAACGGGCCTGATCTGCAGTTTTAGTCACCGATTTTCAAATGATAGTAACCTCTGAATGAATACTTTTGAGGCAGAATTGTTGATTATCCCTTCCCGAATTCTCTTTTGTTCTGTTTTTCACCGATTTTCTTCAAAAAAGTTCCTAAAACTTTTTGCAGGAAATGTTTCAAACCCTACCTTTGCGCTCCCAATTGAAAATTTGGGATAGATCTTATGGCTCAACGTATCAGAATCAAATTGCAATCATACGACCACAACCTGGTCGATAAATCTGCAGAAAAAATCGTGAAAACGGTTCGCAGCACAGGGGCAGTAGTAACAGGACCTATTCCTTTACCTACCCGCAAAAGGATTTTTACCGTGTTGCGTTCACCACACGTTAACAAAAAGAGCCGTGAGCAGTTTCAGCTGTGCACACACAAGCGTTTGCTGGATATTTATACCAGCAGCAGCCGTACAGTTGATGCACTGAGTAAGTTAGACTTACCAAGTGGTGTTGACGTAGAAATTAAAGCATGATGATTGTCTGCTTGGCGGACGAATTGTCTCAGTTCTTATAAATAAGTAATCATTTCATCTCTCAATACGGCTTCGGCCTGTAAAAAAGAGCTCTGAATTTTAAAAATCATTCTTATCCGTCTGCTGACGGATGAGGAACATATAAACTAGCCCTTCGTGGTTAGTTTACCATCGGTACTTCCGATCCAAAGTGGAAAAAAGGAAAAGGTCGATGGTAAACGGGGATTGAATGACGCCGCCAAGCGTCATGTCTCAACAACCTTACAGGGCATAAACTGTAAAAAAAATGAAAGGTATTATTGGTAAAAAGATTGGCATGACCAGTATCTTCAGTCCCGATGGTAAGCAAACCAGTTGCACCATCATTGAAGCTGGCCCCTGTGTTGTTACACAGGTGAAAACAAACGACGCTGACGGATACAGCGCTCTTCAATTAGCTTTTGGCGAAAAGAAGGAAAAGAACACTACTTCTGCTGAAAAGAATCACTTCGCTAAAGCAAACACTTCTCCCAAGAAAGTTGTAAAAGAATTCCGCAATTATTCTCTCGAAAAAAATATTGGTGAAACTATTACCACCGACATTTTCGCTGAAGGCGAAAGCGTTGATGTTGTAGGTACTACAAAAGGTAAAGGTTTTCAGGGTGTAGTAAAACGTCATGGTTTCCACGGTGTGGGCGGTCAGTCTCATGGCCAGCATGATCGTTCACGTGCTCCAGGTTCACTCGGTAACTCATCTGATGCTGCCCGTGTAATGAAGGGTATGAAGATGGCTGGCCGTATGGGTGCAGACAGAGTGAAAGTAAAAGGATTGAAAGTGCTGAAAATTTTCCCTGATAAGAATTACATCCTTGTGAGTGGTTCAGTACCGGGTTACAACGGTTCAATCGTATACATCCAGAAGTAAACAAACTAATTCAAGAAGTCATGCAAGTAGACGTTTTAAATAAATCAGGAAAAGCTACAGGTCGTACGATCGAATTACCGGAAGAAATTTTCGGTATCGAACCGAATGATCATGTGATTTACCTCGCAGTAAAGCAATACCAGGCAGCACAGCGCCAGGGAACACACAAAGTGAAAACCCGTGCTGAAGTGCAGGGTGCAAGCCGTAAACTTCACCGCCAGAAAGGTACAGGTGGTTCACGTAAGGGTAATATCCGTAACCCATTGTACAAAGGTGGTGGTACTATCTTCGGGCCAAAACCTCACGGTTACGATTTTAAACTGAACCGTAAAGTAAAAGACCTCGCTAAAATGAGTGCTCTTGCTTATAAGGCAAAAGAAAATGCAATTGTTGTTGTTGAAGATTTCAACATGGAAACTCCTAAAACAAAGGAATTTCTTACTCTTCTCAGCAATATCAATGTAGCCGGTAAAAAAACATTGTTTGTAATTACTGACTACAACGACAATTTATATTTAAGTCTCCGCAACGTTCCAAGAGTAACAGGTACTTTGCTGGCTGATGTAAATACATACGATCTCATCAACAACGATGTACTCGTATTAACTGAAAGTGCTGCCAAGATCTTCAGCGAAGAAGAAGCAGCTGTTGCATAATTGATCATTGAACTGAATAAACAACGTCCAGATGAGACAGAGTGAAATATTAATAAAGCCGATTGTTTCTGAAAAAAGCAATCGTTTAACGGAAAAAAGAAACACTTACGCTTTTCGTGTTGGCCGCAAAGCCAATAAGCTTGAAATTAAAAAAGCTGTAGAAGAGTTCTACAATGTAAAAGTGGAAGATGTTCGTACAATGGTATCTCCCCGTAAAAGTAAAAACCGTATGACGAAAGCCGGTTATATCCAGGGAAGCAAGCCAGCGTACAAAAAGGCTTATGTTACTGTTGTTGATGGCGAAACCATCGATTTATACGGTACAGTATAATACTGAAACAAGAATGGCGGGTCAAACGCCGCAAAGAATTGACATTATAAACTGAAAAGAATTTTAAAATGGCATTAAAGAAATACAAACCGGTAACCGCAGGAACCAGATGGAGAATCGGGAATGCGTATGCGGAAATTACAACGGATACTCCTGAAAAGTCTTTGCTTGAAAGTGTAAAGTCTACAGGTGGCCGTAACGCTCAGGGTCGCAGATCAATGCGTTACATTGGCGGCGGTAACAAAAAGAAATACCGTGTAATTGATTTCAAACGTAATAAAATTGATGTTCCTGCTAAAGTAGCATCTATTGAATATGATCCTAACCGTACAGCGTTTATTGCTTTGTTGCATTACGCTGATGGTGAAAAACGTTACATCCTTGCTCCCAACGGTTTAAAAGTTGGTGCAACAGTTGTTTCGGGTGATGCAGTAGCTCCTGAGTTAGGTAATTCTCTTCAAATGAAGAATATGCCATTGGGTACTACAATCCACAACATTGAAATGCAGCCTGGTCAGGGTGGTAAATTGGTACGCAGTGCAGGTACAAGCGCACAGTTAACCAACAAAGAAGGAAAGTATGCTGTATTGAAAATGCCAAGTGGTGAACTTCGTAAGATCCTGATCAATTGTTATGCAACAGTTGGTGTGGTATCAAACAATGATCATAGCCTTGAAACAGCAGGTAAAGCAGGTGTTAACCGTTGGAAAGGTGTTCGTCCACGTACACGTGGTGTAGCAATGAACCCTGTTGATCACCCAATGGGTGGTGGTGAAGGTCGTTCAAGCGGCGGTCATCCACGCAGCAGAACCGGTAAATATGCTAAAGGACAGAAAACACGTACGAAGCATAAAGGTTCTAACAAGCTCATTCTTCAGCGTAAGGATGGCAGCAAACCAGCGAAGTAATAAAATCTGAAATCGAGAAAATTTAAAATAATAACATGGCTCGTTCGATTAAAAAAGGTCCTTATGTAGCAGCTCATCTTGAAACAAAGGTGTTAGCGATCAATGAGGGAAAATCAAAAAAAGGTGTCATTAAAACATGGAGTCGCCGTTCTACAATTACTCCTGATTTTGTTGGTCACACGTTCGCAGTGCATAACGGAAACAAATTCATTCCTGTTTATGTAACAGAATTTATGGTAGGCCATAAATTAGGTGAATTTGCACCAACAAGAAACTTTAAAGGACACTCAAGCAAGAAGATTGCATAATAACGGTTAGCGTTCGAAGTTTAAGGTGTTGCAACCTTAAGCGTACAGCGTTAATATGAAAAGATAAAACAAATGGAAGCAGTAGCAAAACTCAGAAATTATCCCACATCGCCACGCAGAATGCGTTTGCTGGCTGATGTAATTCGTGGATTGGATGTAGAAAAGGCTCTGGCATTACTGGAGTTTCACCCACAGCATTCTGCCACTCCCCTGGGCAAATTATTAAAAAGTGCCATCAATAACTGGGAGCAAAAGAACAGTGGACAAAGTGCAGCTGACTCATCACTGATTGTGAAAACAATTTTTGTTGATGGTGCACGCATGGTAAGGCGTTTACGTCCTGCACCACAGGGTCGTGCTTACAGAGTAAGAACGCGCAGCAACCATGTAACCATTATAGTAGATAAAACAATAATTGAAAAAACTAATTAAACCATTCAATGGGTCAAAAAGCAAATCCAATTGGTAACAGGTTAGGGATCATCCGCGGATGGGATAGCAACTGGTATGGTAGTAAAAAAGACTACGCCGGTAAACTGATTGAGGACAACAAGATCAGAACTTATCTGAATGCACGTATCAATAAAGGTGGTATCTCTAAGATTGTGATTGAGCGTACACTCAACAAATTGATTGTAACCATTCACACTTCAAAACCAGGTATTATCATTGGTAAAGGTGGTGGAGAGGTTGATCGTATCAAAGAAGAATTAAAGAAGCTTACAGGTAAAGAAGATGTTCAGATAAATATTTTGGAAATCCGTCGTCCGGAAGTTGACGCAACAATTGTTGCTGATACAATCGCACGCCAGATTGAAAACCGTATCAACTATAAGCGTGCTGTGAAGATGGCAATTGCATCTGCAATGCGTATGGGTGCAGAAGGTATTAAAGTGAAAGTAAGTGGCCGTTTAGCCGGTGCTGAAATTGCCCGTACGGAAGAAATTAAGCAGGGACGTACCCCATTACATACATTCCGTATGGATATTGATTATGCTAACCTGTTTGCTTTAACAGTGTATGGTAAAATTGGTATCAAGGTATGGATCTGTAAAGGTGAAGTATTAACCAAGCGTGATCTGAACCCGAATTTCATTGGTGGTAAGAGTGAAGTGAGTGACAGAAAAGACCGTCGTGAAGAACATGGTGGTGGTCACAGAGGTGGAGAAAGAAGAGATGACCGACGTGGTGGCGGTGGCGGCGGACAACGCAGAGACAGCAGAAAAGGATAATTAAGACAAGTATTCATACAAGTACGAGATACGAAGTAAGAAGTACGAACAACATAACAAACAGTAACAAGAAATATTATTAGCAATGTTACAGCCGAAAAGAACAAAACACAGAAAACAGCAAAAAGGTCGTATTCGTGCAGTGGCCAAGCGTGGAGATAGCATTTCATTTGGATCATATGCCTTAAAAGCATTAGAACCTATCTGGTTAACAAACCGCCAGATTGAAAGTGCCCGCCAGGCAATGACACGTGCTATGAAGCGTGAAGGTAATGTGTGGATTCGTGTGTTTCCTGATAAGATAATTACCCGTAAGCCTGCTGAAGTACGTATGGGTAAAGGTAAAGGTAACCCTGAAGGATGGGCTGCTGTTATTGAGCCGGGACGTATTTTGTTTGAAGCTGATGGTGTAACTGAAGCAGTAGCAAAAGAAGCAATGGCATTAGCAGCACAGAAGCTTCCCATCAAAACAAAATTCATTGTACGCAGAGATTTAATGGCGTAATAATAAGCTGAACTGATTAAACTGATTAACATGGCAACAAAGACAACTGATTATTTAAAGAGCATAAAAGAGCTGAATGTTACAGATCTCGCAGCACGCATTAAAGAAGATGAAATGCGTTTAAAAAAGCTGGAGTTTGCACACGCTATTTCTCCACTGGAGAATCCCGTGAGCATCCGTGGCCTTCGCCGTGATATTGCCCGTTTAAAAACAGAATTAAGAACGAAACAATTGGGTAAATAATCCATTGAATAAACAGTGGCGCCATTGGCTCCATGAAAAGAAAAAAAGCGAAAAATGTTAGAAAGAAATTTGCGCAAAACGAAGACAGGTGTTGTAACCAGCAGCAAAATGGATAAAACCATTACAGTAGCGGTTGAACGTAAAGTGAAACACCCCATCTACGGTAAGTTCGTTAAGAAAACGACTAAGTTCCATGCTCATGATGAAAAGAATGAGTGCGGTATCGGCGATACTGTAAAAATCATGGAAAGCCGTCCTCTGAGCAAAACAAAGCGCTGGAGACTGGTGGAAGTTGTTGAGAAAGCGAAATAAAATATGCTGCACGCTTACGGTGTATTAACCAAAAGCCTCTGCAACAGAATAAAATTTTTAAATACTCAAAGTTTTTACAACCAAGAGTTTAAAGTTTAAAGAAATGATTCAGCAAGAAAGCAGATTAAACGTAGCCGATAACAGTGGTGCAAAAGAAGTTCTTTGTATCAAAGTATTGGGAAACAGCGGCCAGGATTATGCAAAGATTGGCGATAAGATTGTAGTAACGGTAAAGGATGCATTACCGGGCGGTGGTATCAAAAAAGGTACAGTAGCAAAAGCTGTTATTGTACGTACCAAAAATAAATTACGCCGCAGGGATGGTTCATACATCCGCTTTGATGATAATGCAGTGGTAATTCTGAATGCTTCTGATGAGCCCCGTGGTACACGTATCTTCGGGCCGGTAGCAAGAGAATTGCGTGATAAAGGATACATGAAAATTATTTCACTGGCTCCTGAAGTATTGTAAGAAAGCCAAACGCTGAGGGTGTATTGCCTACAGCATAAGACAATAAAGTTTAGCTGAACGTTCAGCACTAAGCATAAAGCGAAAAAAATGAGTAAGAGATTTAAACCCAAGTTTAGCATCAAGAAAGGCGATTCAGTAGTTATAATTGCCGGTGATGATAAAGATGTAAAAAAGCCACGCACCATCTTGGAAGTATTTCCTGATGAAGCACGTGTACTGGTTGAAGGTGTAAACATTGTAACCAAGCACACAAAGCCGTCGGCTCAGAATACAAAAGGTGGTATTGTAAAAAAAGAAGCTCCCATCCACATTTCAAATGTGATGTTGTGGGATGGTAAGCAAGCCACTAAAGTAAAGCGCAGCCGTGAAAGCGGAAAGCTGGTAAGGGTTTCAAAAAAATCAGGACAACCTGTAAAATAATTTGAACTAAGGTTAAAACAAGAAGAACATGAGCACAACAAAATATACACCCCGTTTGGTAAGTAAGTACAAAACAGAAGTTGTACCTGCTTTAATGAAACGTTTTGGTTACAAAAGCATCATGCAGGTTCCAAAACTGGAAAAAATCTGTCTGAACCGCGGCGTTAACGGAGCGGTAAATGATAAAAAATTGGTTGATATTTCTATTGAAGAACTGACTACTATCAGTGGACAGAAAGCAGTTGCTACATCTTCAAAGAAAGATATCTCCAACTTTAAGTTGCGTAAAGGAATGCCTATTGGCGCCCGTGTAACATTACGTGGTGTAAATATGTATGAATTCCTCGACAGATTAATTTCTGCTTCACTTCCACGTGTACGTGACTTTAAAGGCGTAAATGATAAATCTTTTGATGGCCGTGGTAACTATACCATGGGTGTTACAGAGCAGATCATTTTCCCTGAAATTGATATTGACAAAGTGAATAAAATCACTGGCCTGGATATCACTTTTGTAACAAGCGCATCAACCAACGAAGAAGCATACGAACTGCTGAAAGAAATGGGAATGCCTTTCAAAAATGCTAAAAAAGATTAATTATAAATTATGGCTAAGAAATCAATAACAGCCCGTCAACACAAAAGAGAAAAAATGGTTGCTCAGTATGCTGCAAAGCGTACTGCTTTAAAAGCTGCCGGTGATTATGCAGGTTTGGACGAATTGCCAAAGAATGCATCTCCGGTACGTTTGAAAAACCGTTGCCAGTTAACAGGTCGTCCGAGAGGATATATCCGTTACTTTGGTCTCTCCCGTATCATGTTCCGTGATATGGCATTGAACGGGCAGATACCAGGTGTAAAAAAAGCAAGCTGGTAAGAAGCCAATCCCGGGTGGGATGATGTGCAGGTATTGAATATGATGCACATATTAGAAAACAAATTTTAAATCATTCAATTAAAGAATAAAATGGTTACAGATCCTATTGCAGATTTTCTCACACGTGTAAGAAATGCACAGATGGCAGGGCACAGAATTGTTGAAATTCCTGCATCTAATCTTAAGAAGCGTATTACTGAAATTTTATACGAACAGGGTTATATTTTAAAATATAAGTTTGAAGATGATAGCAAACAGGGCGTTATTAAAATTGCCTTGAAGTATGATCCTCAAACACGTGTTCCTGCTATCCAGGCATTAGAAAGAATCAGCCGTCCGGGTTTACGTCAGTATTCAAAACCTGAAGATTTCCGCCGTGTAAAGAATGGTTTAGGTATTGCCATCATCAGTACATCAAAAGGTGTAATGACTGATAAGCAGGCGAAAGCAGGTAATGTTGGTGGTGAAGTATTGTGCTACATCTACTAAGAAAAGAAATTGTTGCTGATACATTAAGCTGAAGCTATACGAAGCTGACCGGTCAACAACGCAAACAAATATAATTTAAAACAGATTTTATGTCCCGTATAGGTAAACAACCCGTTATAATTCCACAAGGAGTGACCATTACAGTTGGAAGCGATAATGTGGTTACAGTAAAAGGCCCCAAAGGTGTATTGACAGAAACCATTGATCGTGATATCACTGTTGAAGTGGTTGGTGATCATGTAACATTTAACCGTCCTACAGATCAGGGCCGCCACCGTGCATTGCATGGCTTGTACCGCTCACTGGTTTCAAACATGGTGAAAGGTGTTACAGAAGGTTTTCAGAGGAAGCTTGAACTGGTGGGTGTGGGTTATAAAGCTGCTAACCAGGGTAATGTTCTTGACCTTGCATTGGGTTTTTCTCACAATATCATTTTTGAAATTCCCAGCGAACTCAAAGTTGCTACTGCACAGGAAAAAGGTCAGAACCCGATGATTACACTGGATGGTATTGACAAACAGCTTATCGGTGCTGTTGCTGCAAAGATCCGCAGCTTACGCAAACCTGAACCATACAAAGGAAAGGGTGTGAAATACTTCGGTGAAGTAGTTCGTCGTAAGGCAGGTAAAGCAGCAGGAAAATAAAATGTAAATAATTTCCTGGCAGAATCAGGAAATATAAATAAACAGAAATGAAGACAGGTAGTAAAATAATCAGGAGACAAAAGATCCGTTTCGCCTTACGCAAGAAAGTTGCAGGCGTAGCTGAGAAACCCCGCTTAAGTGTGTTTCGCAGTAACTCTGATATTTATGTTCAGTTAATTGATGATGTAACTGGTCAAACCATTGCAGCAGCATCTTCAAGAGACAAAGACATCAAAGCACAGAAAGTAACGAAGCTTGAGTCAAGCAAATTAGTTGGTGCAGCTATTGCACGCAAAGCTTCTGAGCTGGGTCTGTTAACAGTTGTATTTGACCGCGGTGGTTTCTTATACCATGGCCGTGTTAAAGCAGTTGCTGAAGGAGCCCGTGAAGGCGGATTAAAATTCTAATCAATCGTAAACATTTAATACAATATAAATGTCGAAAGTAATTACAAACAAAGTAAAGGCAGGTGATCTGGAACTGAAAGAAAAAGTAGTTTCTATCAACCGTGTTGTTAAAACTACCAAAGGTGGTCGTGCCTTCAGTTTCTCTGCACTTGTTGTTGTAGGAAATCAGAACGGTGTAGTAGGTCATGGTTTAGGTAAAGCCAAAGAAGTACAGATGGCTATTCAGAAAGGAATTGAAGATGCGAAGAAAAATCTCATCAAAGTTCCTGTAATGAAAGGAACTATTCCTCACGATCAGCTGGCAAAAGAAGGTGCTTCTAAAGTGTTAATTAAACCGGCTGCTCATGGTACTGGTGTAATTGCCGGAGGCAGTATGCGTGCTGTACTGGAGAGTGCAGGTGTTACTGACGTATTAGCAAAATCTTTGGGTTCAGCCAATCCACACAATGTGGTAAAAGCTACCTTCAAAGCATTAGCGATGTTGCGTGAACCACTGAATGTTTCAAGAACACGTAACCTGTCATTAAAGAAAATATTTAACGGATAAAAAAGTAATAAGTAATTAAGTAGTAAGTTTTACGACTTACGGCTTATAACTTACCACTTACAACTTAATGCAATGAAAAAGATAAAAATCACTTTAGTAAAAAGCCCGATTGACAGACCTGAGCGCCAGAAGCAAACGCTGAAAGCACTTGGTTTGAACAAGACCAATTCTACCAACGAGGTAATTGGAACTCCTCAGATTCTGGGTATGATTCACAAAGTGAATCATTTACTTAAGATTGAAGAATTAGCATAATTAATTTCGTAAAAAGCGAGCTCCGAATGCTTTCGGAGCGTAAGTACAAAATAAAAGCAAATGAAACTGCACAATTTACAACCTGCTGAAGGTTCAACTCACAAAGAAAAACGTATTGGTCGTGGTGAAGCATCCGGTAAGGGTGGTACATCAACAAAAGGTAACAAGGGCGGTCAGAGCCGTGCGGGTTATAAAAGTAAAATGGCTCACGAAGGTGGACAGATGCCTATTCAGCGTCGTGTTCCAAAACGTGGCTTCAAGAATCCTGATCGTGTTGAATACCGTGTATTCAATTTAGGACAGGTTGAAGTAATTACTGAAAAATACGGTTTGAATGAGTTTTCTCTTGAAAACCTTTATATCAATGGTTTGATCAGCCGTACCGACAGAATCAAAATTCTTGGAAACGGTGAAATCAAAACAAAGATTATTTTCAAAGTAAACGGAATAAGTGAAAAAGCAAAGGCTGCGATTGAAGCAGCCGGTGGAAGCGTTGAAATTGTGAAGTAATTTTTACCGATATTTGTCCGACGCATGAAAATGCGTCTTTTTTCTTTTCAGCAATTATTTAAAAAAGAAATTTCCAAGTGAAAAAACTCATACAAACCCTAAAGAATATCTGGAGCATTGAAGAGTTGAAAACAAAGATTGTTTACACTCTTTTATTGTTGCTGGTATACCGTGTGGGTTCACATATTGTTTTGCCAGGTGTTGATCCAAATGGATTAGAACAGCTTAACTCAAAAGCAAAAGAAGGTATATTAGGAATTTTTGATTCATTTGCAGGTGGTGCGTTTTCAAGTGCTTCCATTTTTGCATTAGGTATCATGCCTTATATCTCTGCGTCAATCTTTATGCAGTTGATGAGCATTATGGTTCCTCAGTTGCAGAAGATGCAGAAAGAAGGCGAAAGCGGACGTAAGAAAATCAATCAATGGACAAGATACCTCACCGTAATTGTTACCATCTTCCAGGCAAGTGCTTATGTAACTTACCTGAAAAGCCCTGAAATTGCAGGTGCTGCTATTCTGCCGTCATTCAGTCCTTTCTTCTGGTTATCAACTACAATTGTTTTAACTGCAGGTACATTGTTTGTAATGTGGTTGGGCGAACGTATTACCGATAAAGGTTTAGGTAATGGTACTTCACTCATTATCATGATTGGTATCCTTGCACGTTTCCCTGCATCTATTGCAGCTGAGTTTGATGCAAAATCAAATACAGCAGGTGGGGGTTTGCTGAAGTTCATGATTGAAATTGCAGTATTGGTTGCCATCATTATGGGATTGATCATTCTTGTACAGGGTGTAAGAAAGATTGCCATTAATTATGCCAAGCAAATTGTGGGTAACCGTCAGTTTGGTGGTGCACGCCAGTTCCTTCCAATTAAAGTGAACAGTTCAGGTGTAATGCCGATCATCTTTGCCCAGGCAATTATGTTCCTGCCAACTTTACTTACAGGATTTAATGCAACAAAAGGTGTAGCTGCTACATTGAGTGATCATGGAAATGTATATTACATGATTATCTATTCAATTCTTGTAATTGGATTTACATTCCTTTACACGGCATTGATCTTTAATCCAAAACAAATTGCAGATAATTTAAAACAGAATAATGGTTTTGTTCCGGGTGTTAAACCGGGACAGCCTACTGCTGATTATATTGGTCAGATCATGGATCGTATCACATTACCGGGAGCTATCTTCCTTGCAATTGTTGGTATTATGCCGGGTATTGCAAAGAACTTAGGTGTAACCAGTGGGTTCTCTACTTTCTTTGGAGGTACTTCATTATTGATCATGGTTGGAGTTATCCTCGATACACTACAGCAGATTGAAACACATTTGTTGATGAGACAGTACGATGGTTTGATGAAAGGCGGAAAGATACAAGGACGCCAGACAGTATCTTCATCAGCTATTTAATAAACGAATTGAAATACAATTAACCCTGGCAAACAAAGCCGGGGTTTTTTAATACAGAAATTATGATTCATTACCGTTCACCACTTGAAATTGAATTGATCCGCAAAAGTGCTTTGCTGGTAGGTGAAGCAATTGCCGAAGCCGCCAAATTCCTGAAAGCGGGAGTTACAACCATGCAGGTAGATGCAAAGTTGGAGCAGTTTATCCTGGATCATGGAGCTGCACCTAATTTTAAAAATTATCAGAATAGTTATCCATATGCAAGCTGTATATCGGTTAACGATGCGGTGGTTCATGGATTTCCTACGAATAAGGTATTGAAAGATGGTGATATTGTTTCTGTTGATGTGGGTGTATTCATGAACGGGTATCATGGCGACAGTGCTTATACTTTTATTATTGGCAGTACAACAGATGAAGTAAAACAATTGCTTCGTGTAACAAAAGAATCTTTATACAAAGGAATTGAAAAAGCTGTGCATGGTAACCGCACAGGTGATATTGCATTTGCAATCCAGGATTATACAGAGAAGCAGCATGGCTATGGTGTGGTAAGAGAACTGGTAGGTCATGGTATTGGACGAAACCTGCACGAAGATCCGCAGGTGCCTAACTTTGGCAAACGTGGAACCGGCGCAAAATTAAAAGAAGGAACAGTGATTGCCATTGAACCAATGATCAATCTGGGTGTAAAAGATGTGTTTCATGATGAAGATGGATGGACCATCAGAACAGCTGATGGAAAACCTTCAGCACATTACGAGCATGATGTATGTGTGAAAAAAGGCAAGGCAGATATTCTCTCTTCTTTTGCTGCTATTGAAGCAGCGGAGAAAGCAAATACAAACCTTGATAGTTCCTATTACTGATTCAATTCAGTAATTTACGCTTCTAACAAAAGCGTATGATAAAAAAAACAATATTGATCATGAGTGTTGCATTCTGCTGCACTCATTTTTTATTGGCACAAAGTCCTCAGCAATTAAAGGTGAGGCAGTACAGGCAGGCCAATGAGCACGCCATTATTTCTGAATTTGTTTCCTTTCTGAAATTACCCAACATTGTAGGGGATTCAGCCGGTATCTATAAAAATGCAACGTTTATTATAGACGCTATGAAGAAACGGGGAATTGCCAATGTGCAGTTACTTGTACCTGCAACAAATAAAACGGTGCCCGCTGTTTATGGTGAAGTAATAACGCCGGGTGCAACGCAAACAATTATCTTCTACGCCCATTACGATGGACAACCGGTGAATGCAGCACAGTGGGCAAAGGGACTTTCTCCATTTGAACCAAAGCTGCTTACCAATTCGCTGGAACAAAACGGAAGCATCATTGAGTTTCCTGCAGCTGATAAAGCATTTGAACCGCAATGGAGAATTTATGGAAGAAGTGCAAGCGATGATAAAGCTGGTGTAATGGCGATTTTAAATGCGTATGATGCCATTATAAAGAGTGGTATGAAACCAACGGTGAACATTAAATTCTTTTTTGAAGGCGAGGAAGAGAAAGGTTCTGATTTTCTGCATGAAATTTTACAGCAGTACAAAAGCTTGTTGCAAAGCGATCTCTGGCTTATTTGCGATGGACCTGTTCATCAATCGGGTAAAAAGCAAGTGGTGTTTGGTGTAAGAGGTGATGCACATGTGGAAATAACAGTGTATGGTTCCAAGCGTCCGCTTCATAGTGGTCATTATGGAAACTGGGCTCCCAATCCTGCCATGATGCTGGTGCAACTGTTAGCATCAATGAAAGATAAAGATGGTCAGGTTACAATTAAAGATTTTTATGCTGATGTTATTCCATTGAGTGAAATGGAAAAGAAAGCACTCGAAGCAATTCCACCTGTGGATGAACAAATGAAAAAAGAATTAGGATTCAGTAAACGGGAAATGAAGGAGTATAACCTGGCGCAATCAATCGGCTTGCCATCACTTAACATCAATGGAATAAACAGTGCCAATGTAGGTAAGAATGCAAGTAATGTAATACCTACAACTGCAACAGCAGTTCTTGATCTTCGGCTGGTTGCAGGTAATGATTGGAAAAAGCAGCAACAGCGTGTAGTTGAACATATCAGGAACCAGGGTTACTATATTACAACAGCCGAGCCTACTGAAGAAGAGAGAAGCAAGTATGATAAAATTGCAAAAGTTACATTGAGCAGTGGTTATAATGCGCAGAAAACTCCGATGGATCTGCCCATTGCAAAAAGAATAATTGCTGCGGTGCAATCAACAAGTACAGAGCCCATTGTTCTGATGCCAACAGCAGGAGGAAGTCTCCCGTTATTTTTATTTGAACAATTTCTCAACGCAAAAACAATTTCAGTTCCCATTGCCAATCATGACAATAACCAACATGCAGAAAATGAAAATATCCGATTGCAAAATTTCTGGAACGGAATTGAAACAATGGCCGCTTTAATGATGATGAAATAGTTTAATCGATTCATTTACTTAGCCCTCTTTTTAGAATGAATTCATCAAATAAGAGCTGCTCTTTTTGATCTTCATGGGTAAGTTCTTCATACTTTAAGTCACTTTGCCCGATAGGGGAATGAAAGCTCCACTTCCAGATTGGGCGATGCTTTATAAAAAAATGCTTTTCGCCAAATTCGTCATGAATATATACGCCAGCAAAGAGTCTGATAATAATTCCTGCGACAATTATAATAAATAAAAGCAGCCCAATTGTTCTTGTTTTCATGTTTCAAAAAGCATCAGAATATGTTGATGAATAAATTTAGTACTAATTTCATTAAATAACGTGGTTCTCAATTTTTGATTTCTTATTAGATGAAAGCAAATTCGAAAAAAAAATTATTAGTCATAGGCGGCGGAGCCGCCGGGTTTTTCTGTGCAGTAAATGCAGCCAGGTTAAATCCTTCTTTGCAGGTAACCCTGCTGGAAAAATCAAACAAACTTTTATCGAAAGTAAAAGTTAGCGGAGGCGGTCGCTGTAATGTAACGCACAGCTGTTTTGAAATAGCTGAGTTGAGCAAGCGATATCCCCGTGGTGAACATTTTGTACGCAAAGCATTTCATCAATTCTTTACAACCAATACCATCGAATGGTTTGAAGAAAGGGGAGTGAAGTTAAAAACAGAAGCAGACGGAAGAATGTTTCCTGTAACCAACTCATCGCAAACAATTATTGATTGTTTACTGAAAGAAGTGAATACTTACGGCGTGGAAATATTGATGAACAGGGAAGTGAAAGATGTAAAATCAGAAAACGATAAATGGACAATAAAACTCAGCAGTGAAGAAGTACTCGAGGCTGATTTTGTTTGTATTGCCAGCGGAGGTTTCCCAAAACTGCAGCAATATGACTGGCTGAAAAATACAGGGCATTCAATTATTGCACCTGTTCCATCATTGTTCACTTTTAATATTCCCAATCATCCCATTACAAAACTGATGGGACTGAGTGTGCCCGATGCAACAATTAAAATCCAATCAACCAAATTAAAAAATACCGGCCCCTTACTCATCACTCATTGGGGAATGAGCGGACCCTGCGTATTAAAATTATCAGCCTGGGGTGCAAGAGAGTTGCAGGAAAAAAATTACGACTTCACCATTTTAGTGAACTGGTTAAATGATAAAAAAGAACAGGAACTGAAAGATGAACTGCAGTTGATCCGCAAACAAAACGGCTCACAAAAAATCATCAACAATAATTTATTTCAGCTGCCTAACAGGCTCTGGCAATTTCTGTTGCAGGAAGCAGGTGTAAAAGAAGAATGGCGATGGGCCGATCTTCCATCGAAAGAACAAAACAAACTCATACAGTTACTAACCACTCATGAATTTCATGTAAAAGGTAAAACAACGTTTAAAGAAGAATTTGTAACAGCAGGAGGAGTTGATCTGAAACAGGTTGACCCAAACACCATGCAGAGCAAACTGCAGCCGGGTTTATTCTTTGCCGGTGAAATACTCGATGTGGATGGTATTACCGGCGGCTTCAATTTTCAACATGCCTGGACCAGTGGATTTATTGCCGGCAAAACGATCGCAGGTTTGAAATAGAAACACGGATAGCAGCAGATCGTAAAGGATTAAATACAGGAAGAGATTATATGATAGAACAGGATTTAAAAACCCGTGCTCATTCGTAAAAATTTGCGTTATCAGCGTTTCTATCCCTAACTTTAAACAAACCAATCACCATGTCTTCATCCCGCAGAAATTTCTTACGAAATATCACAGCCACTACAGGTGCGTTTACATTTTTGCCTCTCACCAATTCATTGTTTGCAAAAGAAGCAGAAAAAAAGTTTCAGCAGTTTCAGTCACTTCATCCCGATGAAGCGTTGACTGATGAAGATTTCTGGGGATTGGTAAAAGAACAGTATACCGTTTCACCCAATTTATTAAATCTCAATAATGGTGGTGTAAGTCCGCAACCGAAAGTAGTGCAGGATGCACATATCCGTTTTTATCAGTTCAGCAACGAAGCACCCTCTTATTATATGTGGCGCACATTAGATGAAGGCCGTGAAGCCCTTCGTGGTAAGCTTGCTGAGTTGGCAGGATGTGATGCAGAAGAATTAGCCATCAACCGCAATGCAACAGAAGGATTAAACACCGTCATCTTTGGTTTGAATTTAAAAGCCGGTGATGAGGTGGTTTTAACCAAACAGGATTATCCCAACATGATCAATGCATGGAAGCAGCGGGAAAAAAGAGATGGAATAAAATTGGTTTGGTTAAACTTAAATCTACCCGAAGAAAATGATGATGCCATTGTGCAGCAGTATGTAAAAGCATTTACTTCCCGAACAAAAATTGTACATGTAACCCATCTTATTAACTGGACGGGTCAGTTTCTTCCCATCAAAAAAATTGCAGATGAAGCACACAAACGTGGCATTGAAGTAATTGGCGACGGTGCCCATTCATTTGCCCATACCGATTTTAAAATTCCTGATCTGGGTTGTGATTATTTTGCCACGTCATTACACAAATGGTTATGTGCACCATTCGGCAGCGGATTGTTATGGATCAAAAAAGAAAAGATCAAAAACATTTGGGCACTGCTCAGCAATAATGAACCCGATGGCACAGATATCCGCAAGTTTGAATCACTCGGCACAAGATCTTTTGCAAGCGAAATGGCCATTGGCAATGCAGTCGATTTTCAAAATGTCATTGGCTCTAAACGCAAAGAAGACCGACTGCGTTATTTAACCGATTACTGGAACAGCAGGGTAAGCGATCTAAAACGTGTTTCTTTTCTTCAGCCAAAAAACAAACAGTTCTATTGTGCCATTTCCAATATTGCCATTGAAGGAATGAAACCAGCTGAGGTGGCCGGAACATTGCACACGAAACATAAAATTCATACCGTTGCTATTGATTGGGAAAATATTCATGGAGTACGTGTAACGCCGCATGTGTACACATCCACAAAAGATCTTGACAGGCTGGTTGCAGCCATCCGCTCTATGGCTGTTTAATACAGTCTTGTTTTTTTATTCCGATTTTCAATCTCTCAATCCCCTCCATCGGAGGCCTGCCCGGATGAATCTTTAGGACGGGGGCCGCAGGGTTATATAATAAAAGACTAGCAGGGTTATATAATAAAAGACTATTCGATAGGGGTGGGTTAAAGAGACGAAAAGTTGAAGTACACTCACTCTGCTATCAGCCCATGCTCTGTTCAATTATTTCCCTTAATTTGCCGCCTAACTTCATTTCGAAACCTGATGTATTTATTTGTAAAAGCAATAACACGTTTTACGCTCTGGTTATATTCCAAACGCATAAGTATTTATAACCCGCAGATGCTGAAAGTTGAAACACCCATGGTTCTCGGCACCAATCACCCCAACTCTTTTCTCGATGCAATCATTGTTGGTGGATTAATGAGCCACCGGGTTCATTTTATAACCCGCAGCGGAGTATTCAAACATCCCGTTGCAAGGGCCATTCTCCGTTCTGTGAATATGATTCCTGTTTACCGTAAAAGCGATGGCAAAGGCCAGCTTTCAAATAACGATGCAACCTTTGAAGAAGTAAGACAAATCTTAAAGCGTGGCGAACATGTCATGATTTTTGTAGAAGGCATGTGTATTCATCAAACAACCCTGCAAACACCTTTAAAAAAAGGAGCACCACGTATGTTGCTGCAGGCCTGGGCCGATGGGCTCGATGTAAAATTGTTACCCGTTTGGTTGCGTTACAGTTCTTTCGATCAGTTCCCCAAAGAGATCGATGTTAATTTTGGCGATCCCTTTGGCAAAGAAGTTTTAAATGGTAATACAGAAAATGGTGCAGCCATGCTCGCCATTAATAAACAGAATGAATTGCAGTTGCAGCAGCTTTCAACAGTCAAACATCAGGTTCCTGCATCGGTACCCAAACTGCTGTTGCTCTTACCCGCAATGTTAGCGGTTCTTACACATATCATTTTCTATTTTCCGTTGCAGCGCATTGCATGGAAATTCAAATTCGATCAGTATTACGACAGTATTCACTTTGTTCTCCTCGCATTTTTATACCCGTTTTACCTGTTAACAATTGGCACAATTGTTTGGTGGTTTTTTGGAGCCTGGTGGAGTTTAGGTGCAGTGCTGTTAATGCCTTTGCTGGCAAAAGCGTATGCACTCTGGAAATAGTTTCCTTCAGATTCGGGCTCTAAACTTCCATTTTTCTGGTGAATTTCAGGCTGCTATGCCCGATCTCATTTACACCCTGTTTTTTGCGCTGAAAACCCTTGCCTGAAAAGGGTTTTACCCTATCTTTGCACCCCCGAATCAAAAAAACAAAATCGGGACAATTTTATGTCTGAAAATGAAATTCTTAACTCAAACGCTGATGCACAGGAGAATGCTGCCGTAACCGAGGTTACTGAAGCATCTGCAGCGACAACAAAAGCACCTGTGTTTGTGCAAACTGCACATGACGATTTCGACTGGAGCGTTGACAAACGCAATGTGGCTATTTACAACAAAGCAGAACGTGAAAAGTACGATGCTGTTTATGATGGCACATTCAAACAGGTAAATGATGGCGAAATGGTCGATGGCCAGATCGTTGCCTTAACCAAAACAGATGCAGTAGTTAACATCGGTTTTAAAAGTGATGGTTTAGTTTCTCTCAACGAGTTCAGAGACTTACCAGGTTTTAAAGTTGGTGATACAGTTGAAGTAATGGTGGTGGAAAAAGAAGACAGGGAAGGTAACCTGCACCTCAGCCGTAAGCTTGCCCGTATTACACGTGCATGGGAGCGTATTGTTGAAGTACACAAAACTGGTGAAATTGTTACCGGTACAGTTACAAGTAAAACAAAAGGTGGCTTGATCGTGGATGTATTTGGAATGGAAACATTCTTACCAGGTTCACAAATCGATGTGAAACCGGTTACAGATTACGATCAGTTTGTTGGTAAAACAATGGAGTTTAAAGTGGTGAAGATTAACGAAACCATTAAGAACGCTGTTGTAAGTCACAAAGCACTGATTGAAAGCGATATTGAAGCACAACGTGCAGTGATCATGGGTAAACTGGAAAAAGGTCAGGTACTGGAAGGTACGATCAAGAACATCACTGATTTCGGTGCGTTCCTTGACCTCGGTGGTGTTGATGGCTTGCTGTATATTACTGATATCAGCTGGGGCCGTATCAACCATCCTACAGAAGTACTGAAGATGGATCAGAAACTGAATGTTGTAGTTCTTGATTTCGACGATGATAAAAAACGTATCAGCCTTGGTCTGAAACAATTGACTCCGCATCCTTGGGATACATTGAGTGCAGATATCGTTGAAGGAAATACACTGAAAGGTAAAGTAGTAAACATTGAAGACTACGGTGCTTTCTTAGAAATCATGCCGGGTGTTGAAGGTCTGGTTCACGTAAGTGAAATCAGCTGGGCCAACACTCCTGTAAATGCAAAAGAATTCTTTAAAATGGGTGACGAACATGAAGCGAAAATTGTAACGCTTGATAAAGATGCCCGTAAGATGAGCTTAAGCATTAAGCAGATGAGCCAGGATCCATGGAGCACTATTGAAGAAACATTCCCTGTTGAAAGCAAGCACAAAGGGTTGGTTAAAAACATCACTCCTTACGGTGTGTTTGTTGAACTGAAAGCTGGTATTGGTGGAATGATCCACATCAGTGATCTGAGCTGGACAAAACGTTTCAACCATCCGGGTGAGTACACCAAGGTTGGTCAGGAAATTGATGTAATGATCCTCAGCATTGATAAGGAAAACCGCAAACTGCAGTTAGGCCACAAACAGCTGGAAGAAGATCCCTGGAATGCGCTTGAAGAAACATTCGCTATTGGAACAGTTCATGAAGGTCATGTAACCAAGAAGGATGACAAGGGCGCACTCGTTCAGTTACCTTATGGTATCGAAGGTTTCGCTCCTAACCGTCACCTGAATAAGGAAGATGGTAAGCAGGTACAGCAGGATGAAACTGCACAGTTTGTTGTGATCGAATTCGATCGTAACGAAAAACGTGTAGTAATCAGTCATGCACGCATCTGGGAAAAAGCAATTGCCGAAGAGAAGAATGCAGAGATGAAAGAAAAGCAGGCAGATGCTGTACGTACCAAGAAAGCGGTTAAAGATGTACAGAGCAAAGTAGAGAAAACTACGCTTGGTGATTTAGGTATCCTTGCTGACTTGAAGAAAAAGTTAGATAATGATGCTGAAGAAAGCAAAAGCGAAGAGTAAGTAATTCTTTACTGATATTCTTATACAGCCCGTTGTTGCAAAACAACGGGCTTTTTTGTGTGGTGATTAAATGGAAGTACAGCCGTTAAGAACAGTTTTCAATTAACTTCGCAGTAAACAAGAACTAAATGCGTTATTTCCTGATTGGATTTATGGGTAGTGGAAAAACTCACTGGGGTGCAAAGTGGAGCGAAGTATTTGATATAAAGCATTATGATCTTGATGAAGAAATAGAAAAAAAAGAAGGAAAAAATGTAACAGCTATTTTTGAAGAAAAAGGAGAGGAGGCGTTTCGCAAAATTGAAAAAGAGATGTTGCAGTCTTTCATGAAGAAGGACAATTTTATTCTGAGCTGCGGTGGCGGTGCTCCCTGCTTTCATAAGAACATGAAACGCATGAATAATGCTGGAGTAACCATTTATCTTAAATGTTCAGCAGCAGAACTGG
The DNA here is from genome assembly GCA_964580775.1 of uncultured Chitinophagaceae bacterium. Lineage (GTDB taxonomy): Bacteria > Bacteroidota > Bacteroidia > Chitinophagales > Chitinophagaceae > Lacibacter. Next base: position 48,873 of record CAZOLW010000015.1, read on the forward strand.
CGCAACGCCTGCAGAAAGAAAAAGAAACAAGACCTTTAATAGCTGATGTAAACAATGAAGTGCTGGAAGAATTCATTGCTGAGAAATTAGCACAGCGGGAAAGCTTTTATGCAAAAGCAATGTATCATTTACCCGGCGGACACATCAGCCCCGAAAATTTTCAAAAAATCATAAGAAGACATGGCAAATAATTTTCTGAAACTATCTTTTTTACTGGGAGCGCTGGCAGTTGCATTGGGTGCATTTGGCGCACATGCACTGAAAGAAATGGTTGATGAAAAAGCGATTCATACGTATCAAACCGGTGTGTTGTATCATTTCTTTCATGTATTTGCCCTGGCAATTGCAGGGTTACTCGCCAGGCAAAATGCTGTCAACTGGTTTACAAGAGCAGGCTATTTGTTTATTGCTGGTATTGTTTTATTCAGCGCCTCATTATACACAATGACTTTTTTTAAAGCTGCTTCCATTGAAAGCATGAACTGGATTGGTGCCATTACACCATTGGGTGGTGTATCTTTTATTGCAGGATGGTTATGTTTATTTATGGGAGTGAGGAAGCTTTCCCGTTCTTAAATGGGGATTTCCAGTTTAGTGGTTGTACCGTTGTTCGAAGATATATTGAAACTGCCGCCAATACTTTCCATACGCCGCTGCATATTTTTCAATCCATTTCCAAACTGGTTCAGTTTTTCATTGTCAATTCCTTTTCCGTTATCACTTATTTCTACCAGCATTTGATGATTGAACTGTATCGTAACTGTTACTTCTGATGCATTGGCATGCTTCATTACATTATTAAGTGATTCTTTGAGAACAAGGAAAATATTTCTTCTTTTTACACCCGACACATCTCTCTCCGGTATTTCAGATGGTACAATAATGTGATATTGTATGTCAAAATTTTCAAGATATTCTGATGCATATGATCTGATGTAAGCAACCAGCCCATTCACAGAATCGTTACCCGGATTCATACTCCAGATGATGGCATTCATCTTGGTCATAAGTTCATTGGCATTGTAGGAAATTTTTGAAATTTCTTCAACTGGCTTGTCCTTTGTTTTTTGTCTGGCAATTTCACTCAGTAACCGAATTGCAGTAACTCCACTTCCCAACTCATCATGCATGTCGGCAGAAATGCGGCTTCGCTCATCCTGCTGGGCACTCAATACAGCAATTTGTTTTTCATATTCCTGGCGTTCACCTTCCTGCCTGATGGCTTCATCCATTTTTACTTTTTCAATCAGTTCAATTTTGTTTTTATAGGTTAACCCCAGGAGAAACAATACCAGCTCAAGAAAAATACCGACTTCAAAATATACAAGCGACTGCCTGAAGATTCCTTTGGTTGGCAGAAAACTGGCTGCCGGGAAGGAGATCATGAATTGCGAAATACCACCCATAACAAGATTGGCAACATTTCCTCCCAATAAATAATTCATGAGTCTGTTGCGTTCAACAATACCAAGTATGATGTACATAATGCCAAGGAAAATCAAAAAGAACTTACTTGCATTTTCAGTTGCTGATAAGAAGCGGTAAGGATATCCTGCATAGTAAAAGAGTGTAAATGCCAGGAGGAAAACAGCCAGTACAATTTCAGCAGTGATGAACATGCGGTTGAGGGTAGGATATTTTCCGGGAGTATTTAAAAACATACGGGTAAAACCGATGTAAAAAATATAGCCAATCATCTGTAAGGCATAATCAAAGTATTCTTCATAAAAGAAACTGAAGCCCGTTGAGTGTTTATAATAGACGGCTTTTAAAAACAGTAACAAACCCATGCATAATGCATAAATGGAATAATACAAATACTCCCTTTTGTAATGCTGGGCATAGTTGGAAAGCGAAAACAGCAGCATCATCAGCAGCAAACCACATAATACAAACGTAAACGTATTTACACCGAACCAGTGTGTTTGAATGAAATTGATATGGTAATCAAAAAAGGCAGGGTTCAGCAGGTATGCATTTAAGGTTACAATATTTGTACGGGCATAACTGCATTGTACAAGAATATTCATTTCTTTACCTGGTTGTATGGAAAACAGGCGGTAAGCTTTTTCTGTTATATCGGCCGAAATCTGTCCGGGTATTTTGATCCATTGTTGGGTAGTTGAATCTGTTGTGTAAATTGTTGTTTCTCTCGAATAAATGCCCGGAGTTATGTAAAATGATCTTGTGATTTCTTCATCGTTTTTGACCCGGAATAAGAGGTAAACTTTCGAATCGATCATCATCGATTTTGGAATAGTCTTCCTGGGCAGTTTATCCAGCTTCCGGAACATCGAAAAGCGGATATTTTGTAAGGAAGCAGTATTACCGGTATCAATATATACAGTCAGGCTGTCGGGCAGAAAGCGAACATTTTCGACGTTAGATGTTTTGATCAGCGGGGAAATGGTGTCCTGCTCGGCCTTCGCCTGAAAAAGTAAGGTCAAAAGCCAGCAGGTAAGCAGGTATTTTTTTTTCATGAAGCGTCTGTTCGGCAATTAAGATAAAACTTTTTGGCATTTTTAGCCAGTCTTTTCTCTGTGGTTGGGATGGCAGCATTCTTTATCTTTGTTTTTATGGCCGGTAACCGCATGAAAGAAAAGAAGAAAAAGGAAAATCCTGGACAGTTGAAACAGGAAAAGGAGGAACAGGTTTCTGTAAAAGAACTGGTGAAGGATGAGCGTACGCATAAAATTGCAGGTATCATTTTTCTCATCATTTCACTTGTTTTATTTATTTCATTTACCTCCTATTTATTTACCTGGAAGGAAGACCAGGATAAATTCATCCGGTATTCATCAGGTGTTTTGTTTAATGAAGAAATGAAGGTGGAGAATTTACTGGGCCGTTTAGGGGCATGGCTGTCGCACCTGTTTTTCTATAAAGGGTTTGGGGTTGCTTCCTATCTTGTATGTACCTTCTTTTTTATCATTGGCGCTAATTTCTTATTCGGTAAGAAACTGTTTTCAATTGCACGGAACATAAAATATGTACTGGTAGGCTTAATTGTACTACCGGTATTCTTTTCGTTTTTTCTGCATGCACAGCAATTTCCATGGGGGGGTGCATTTGGTAAATATGCATCAGACTGGCTGACCGGTTTTGCCGGAACAGCAGGAACAGGAATTGTTTTATCAGTAGCAGCTATTTCTTATTTTATCTGGAGATTTAATCCGGTGTTTAAATTACCAGCCAAAAAGATAAAAGAAGTTCCTGCAAATGATCTTCTTCCGGAAGAAAATGAAGGCCCTGTAGTATTTGATCTTACAAATACAAAAGAAACTGCGGCTGAGAAAAAGGCAAATCAATTGAAAAAGGAAACGGCCTTTATGCCTGTTCCTAATGGAGAAGAGAAGCAAAACCCATTGAATGATTTCTCTATCACGGAAAGAGAAGAGCAAACATTGAATGATCAGTTTTCTTTTGATGAACCAGTTCTGCCGATGGAAATTAATCAGGAGCCGGTAATTGATTTTACCATTCCGCCACCGGTGAAATCAAGAAAGCAGGAAGCAGATGAAGAAGCAGCTAATAACCTTGCATTGGAAATAAAAAATGCGGCATCAGAAGCTGACGAATTGCATGAAGAAGTAATAAAAGATAAAAAGCTGGTTGAAAATCTGCCGCCTTACGATCCTTTTCTAGATCTGAAAGATTATAAATTTCCTTCACTCAATTTACTGGAGAATCATGGCAGTGAAAAAATTATCCAGGACCCGCATGAACTGGAGAATTACAAAAACCAGATCATTAATACACTCCGTAATTACGACATTGAAATTCAGAAAATATTTGCAACAGTTGGTCCAACTGTAACACTGTATGAAATTGTACCTGCAGCCGGGGTACGTATTTCAAGAATTAAAAACCTGGAAGATGATATTGCGTTAAGTCTTGCTGCATTAGGCATCCGTATCATTGCGCCAATTCCCGGAAAAGGAACCATTGGTATTGAAGTGCCGAATATAAAGAAGACAGTGGTTAGTATGAAATCACTGTTATCATCAGAAAAATTTCAGCATAATAATTTTGGATTGCCGATAGCCATTGGCAAAAAAATTGACAATGAAAATTTCATTGTTGATTTAACAACCATGCCTCACCTTTTAATGGCTGGTGCAACAGGGCAGGGTAAATCAGTTGGGTTAAATGCTATTCTTGTTTCATTGCTTTATAAAAAACATCCATCACAATTAAAGCTGGTATTGGTCGATCCAAAGAAAGTGGAGTTGAGTTTATACCGTCATATTGAAAATCATTTCCTGGCAAAACTTCCGGGAGAAGAAGATGCAATTATAACAGATACAAAAAAAGTGATCAATACACTGAATGCATTATGTATTGAAATGGATAACCGTTATGATTTGCTGAAAGAAGCAGGTTGCCGTAACCTGCGGGAGTACAATGAAAAATTTGTTGCACGCAAACTTAATCCGCAGAAAGGGCATCAGTATTTGCCGTTCATTGTTTTGGTAATTGATGAGTTTGCAGATTTGATCATGACGGCAGGTAAAGAAATTGAAATGCCGATTGCACGTCTTGCACAGCTGGCACGTGCTGTTGGTATTCATCTCATCATTGCAACACAACGTCCTTCTGTTAATATTATCACCGGTACAATTAAGGCGAACTTCCCTGCAAGAATTGCCTTTAAAGTATCGTCAAAAATTGACAGCCGAACGATTCTTGATATTGGAGGTGCAGAGCAATTGATTGGAAAGGGTGATATGCTGATCAGTTATAATGGTGAACTCACCCGTTTGCAATGTGCATTTGTTGATACGCCTGAAGTAGATGAAATTGTATCCTTCATCAGCAAACAAAGAGGATATCCGCAGGCATTTTTACTGCCAGAATATGTTGATGAAAAAGAATTGGAAGGGAAGGATTTTGATTTAAGCGACAGGGACCAGTTGTTTGAAGATGCGGCAAGGTTAATTGTACAAAATCAGGTTGGTTCAACATCGCTTCTACAAAGAAGAATGAAGCTTGGATATAACCGTGCAGGCAGGTTAATGGACCAACTGGAAGCGGCAGGAATTGTTGGAGGAAGCCAGGGCAGTAAGGCAAGAGATGTGTTAATTAAAACAGAGGCTGAGCTTAACCAACACCTTGAAATGTTAGGATAGGCTGTTAAAGTTCGTATTGCTGATACCTTGAATCATGTTAAACGGGGGCTTGTGCTTATCTTTACGGCCTCAATTTTGAATACACATTGTAAACCGTTAGAATGAAGAAAACTGTTTCGCTTGCCATAGTAATGATCCTTGCTGTAATGGGGTTCGCTCAGCCTAAAAATATGGGACAGAGCGATCCTGAGGCAAAAAAAATCCTTGATGCCGTAAGTGCAAAATTTAAAACCTTTAAAGCAGTACAGGCTTTGTTTACTTTTAAAAATGAGGATGGAAAAGGAAAAGTGCTGGGAATTAAAAAAGGTTCTTTGTTCATGAAAGGGAACAAATATCGTGTTTCTATTACAGGTGGTCAGGACATTTACTGTGATGGTGCCACAATCTGGACATACGATAAATCAGCAAACGAAGTAACAATTTCAAAGTACGATCCATCACAAAGCAGCATTACTCCGCAGAAATTATTTTCTAATTTTTACGACAAAGACTATCTGTACAAATTAAATGGGGATAAGAAGGAAGCAGGTAAAACACTTCGGGAAATTGAATTAACACCCTACGATAAGTCAAAGTCATTCTTTAAAGTGCTTGTTTGGGTAGATAAAAAAACGCAGGCTATTTTCAGTACAAAAGTGCTGGAGAAAAGCGGAAATAAATATACCTATACTGTTTCTTCATTCAACGGTAATGCAACTGTAAATGACACACAGTTTGTTTTTGATAAAAAGAAATATCCCGGTGTGGAAGTGGTTGATTTAAGATAGCCCGGTTAATAGATTATATAAAAAGAGAGGCGGTTTCATTGAAACCGCCTCTCTTTTTATTGCTTACTGTTAACGTATTATGTTATTATGCTTTCGCCATATCAGGAATTACTTCTGATTTATACGCACCTGCATCAAGCTTTGCTTTTGTTTCAGTGAATGCATGCAGTGTTTCTTCAATGTCTGCATCTGTGTGTGCAGCTGAAGGAATTAACCTGTAAATGATATGTCCTTTTGGAATAACAGGATATACAACGATAGATGCGAAAATGTGATAATTCTCTCTCAAATCCATCACCATTGCTGTTGCTTCTTCAACACCACCAGTCATATAAACAGGAGTTACGGGGCTGTCTGTATTACCAATATCAAATCCTCTTTCTTTTAATCCTGTTTGCAGTTTAATTGCATTGCTCCATAATTTCTCTTTCAGCTCAGGCATTGTCTTCAGCATTTCCAAACGTCTTAAGTTGCCCAAAACAATCGGCATTGGTAAGCTCTTGGCAAATATCTGTGAGCGAATATTATAACGGATATAATCAATGATTACTTTTGGTCCGGCCATGAAAGCGCCAATAGAAGCCATTGATTTTGCAAATGTGCTGAAGTAAAGATCAATAGTATCCTGGCAACCCTGCTCTTCACCTGCACCTGCACCTGTTTTACCCAATGTTCCAAAGCCATGTGCATCATCAACCATTAAACGGAAATCATATTGTTTCTTTAAAGCACCGATTTCTTTCAGTTTACCCTGATCGCCTGCCATTCCAAATACACCTTCAGTAATCACCAAAATTCCACCTGATCCCTGTTTTTCAAGTAGTGCAGTTGCTCTCTGTAATTGTTTTTCACAATCAGCAACATCGTTGTGTTTGTACACATAGCGATGTCCGGGGTGTAAACGCAAACCATCAATGATACATGCATGACTTTCGGCATCATACACAATTACATCGTGACGGCCGCAGATGGCATCAATGGCACTCATGATACCCTGGTAACCGAAGTTCATCAGGATGGCATCTTCTTTATGTTCAAATTCAGCCAGTTCTTTTTCTAATTGTTCATGATAGTTGGAGTTGCCACTCATCATACGTGCACCCATCGGGTAGGCAAGTCCCCATTCTTTTGCAGCTTCAGCATCTATCTTACGAACTTCGGGATGGTTGGCAAGACCGAGATAATTGTTCAGACTCCACACAATCTTTTCCTTACCACGAAACATCATGCGGCTGCCAATTTCACCTTCCAGTTTCGGGAAAGCAAAATAACCATGCGCTCTTTCTCTGTGCTGGCCAATGGGGCCTGAATTTTTCATCAACTTCTCAAAAATGTCTGCCATATTATGATATTGTTATGCGGTTAAAAATTGCCGCAAAGGTAAGGTTTTGAGCGGTATCATTAAATGATAGAAACTGTTAAGTTCCGCACATAAAAAAGACCATTCTGCACACAGTGCAACCTATATCTTTGCCCTCAAAACCAATTGTATGCGACTCCTTTTTTCAATGCTTCTATTCCTGCTTGGATTTCAATCGTACGCTCAGAAAACTGCTGTTAAACAATCAGGTGCTTCAGTACCAAGACCAAAGCTTGTTATAGGTATTATGGTTGATCAGATGCGCTGGGACTTTTTATACCGTTACTACAACCGTTATTCGCCCAATGGCGGTTTCAGACGTTTACTGAATCAGGGTTTCAGCTGTGAAAATACATTCATCCCATACACTCCAACAATAACTGCATGTGGTCATACAAGTGTATATACCGGATCAGTGCCGGCCATTCATGGAATAACCGGAAATGGTTGGTGGGATTATGAAAAAAACAAAAGCATGTACTGCAGTGAAGATAAAACAGTAAAAACAGTTGGCAGTACATCAACCGCCGGTGAAATGAGTCCGAGAAATAACCTTTCTACAACCATTTGTGATGAGTTGAAACTGGCAACAAACTTTCGCAGCAAAGTCATTGGTATTGCAATAAAGGACCGTGGCGGTATTTTACCTGCAGGACACAGTGCCAATGCGGCCTATTGGTATGATGGTGGCAAGGGTAACTGGATTACCTCAACGTATTACATGAATGAATTGCCTCAGTGGGTGAAAAAATTTAATGATAAAAAAGTTGTTGATGAATTTTATCGTAGTGGATGGAACACGATGTACCCGATTGCAACCTATACACAAAGCACTAAAGATGAAAATGAATATGAAGCAAAACCATTTGGCGCCGATCAGAAAGGGTTTCCTTATGATCTGAAACGCTTTGCAGGAAAGAATTACGGAAGTATTTCATCCACACCATTTGGCAATACCATGACGATGCTGATGGCGAAAGATGCCATCAGCAATGAACAAATGGGTAAGGATTCTATTACTGATTTCCTGGCTGTAAGTTTTTCAAGTCCTGATTATGTGGGTCATTCATTTGGTCCGAATTCAATTGAAGCAGAAGATACTTACCTGCGACTGGATAAAGACCTTGGTGAATTGTTTGACTACTTAGATAAGATGGTTGGAAAAGGTCAGTACCTGACATTCTTAACTGCAGATCATGGTGTGGCACATGTGCCGGGTTTTATGACAGAAAACAAATTGCCTGGTGGTGCAGTAGATGATAATAAAATGGTGGAAGACCTGAATAAACAGCTGAAAGAAAAATATGGCAAAGGCAGTATCGTGTTGGGTGCTTACAACTACCAGATCAGTTTGAATCATATAATGATTGACACAGCAAAACTTGACCGCAGTGCAATTGTTGAAGATATTATTGCTTTTGTAAAAAACATTAAAGGTGTTGACAGGGTTTTTGAAATCAGTAAACTGATGGATCAACCCATGAATGCAGATGTAAAAAACAGGCTGGCGAACGGATGGCATCCCAAACGCAGTGGTGATATACAGATCGTTTTTGCACCCGGATGGATTGATGGCGGCAAAACAGGTACAACCCACGGTCTCTGGAACCCTTACGACAGCCATATTCCTTTGGTTTGGTATGGCTGGGGAATTAAACAGGGTAAGAGCAACCAGGAAGTGTATATGACCGATATTGCCGCAACCCTTGCTGCATTGCTGCATATACAGATGCCCAATGGTTGTGTAGGTAAACCTATACTTCCTGTTGTTCAATAATGTTGAAGGTGTAGCATCCCTCTCTGAAGGAGAGGGACGGGAGGGTGAGGCCAGATGCCAAGCGGTTGTATTGGTAAACCGATCATGGCTGTGGTTCAATAAGTATTCAACTGTCTGAAGATTTAGCAGTCAGTTCCCAACTGGCACTAATCTTGGCACTTCTATAAAGCATTGCAGAAAGCCCCTTTATAAGGGGCTTATCTGTCATTTTGACTAAAGAGAAAACTATGAACGAAAAGAATTTATTTCTGAGACCATCTGAAGAGGACGTTGATTTTTTGCCCATTATTCCATTGAATGAAGCAGAGAGTGATAATGACGAGGAAATGGAAATCCCGGCTGAATTACCCATCCTTCCTTTGCGGAATACAGTTCTCTTTCCGGGTGTGGTTTTACCCATCACTGTTGGAAGAGACAAAAGTATTCAGGCTGTTAATGAAGCATACAAATCAAATAAACTGGTTGGTGTAGTTGCACAGAAAGACAGTAATGTAGAAGATCCAACAGTGAACGACCTGGAAGATATCGGCACTATTGCAAAAGTGGTAAAGCTTATCAAAATGCCGGATGGTGGAACAACAGTTATCATCCAGGGGAAGAAACGCTTTAAGATCACTTCCATAACATCTGAAGATCCTTTTTTTAAAGCAGCTATTGAAGTACTGAAAGAAGAACCAACGCCGGAGGATGAACATTTTAAAGCATTGGCAGGTTCCATTAAAGATATGGCTGCGCAGATCATTCAGCTATCGCCGAATATTCCCAGTGAAGCAGCCATCATCTTAAAAAACATTGAGAATCCTGCTTTCCTGATTCACTTTGTAAGTAATAATCTCAACGGTGAAATTGCAGAAAAGCAATTATTGCTTGAAACGCAAAACATTAAGCAAAGAGCAGAGTTGTTATTGACGCTTTTGCAAAAGGAATTGCAGTACACTGAACTGAAGAATAAAGTAACGAACAAAACAAGAACGGAATTAGATAAGCAGCAGAAGGAATATTTTCTGCAGCAGCAAATGAAAAGTATCAAAGAAGAATTGGGTGGCGACAGCAATGACCTTGAGATCCAGGAAATGAAGAAGAAAGGAGAGGCGAAGAAATGGCCCGATACTGCTAAAGAAATGTTCAAGAAAGGAATTGAAAAGCTCGATCGTATGCATCCATCAACTCCTGATTATTCTGTAGTGTATAATCATCTTGATTTAATGCTTGACTTGCCATGGAATGAATATACTGTTGATCAGTACGATTTAAAGAAAGCAAAGAAAGTTCTTGATCATGATCACTATGGGATACAAAAAGTAAAAGAGCGTATTCTTGAATACTTAGCGGTATTGAAATTGAAGGGAGATATGAAGAGCCCCATTCTTTGTTTGCTCGGCCCTCCCGGTATTGGTAAAACATCATTGGGAAAAAGTATTGCAGCTGCATTGGGCAGAAAATATGTTCGTCTGAGTTTAGGTGGCTTACATGATGAAAGTGAAATCAGGGGTCACCGTAAAACATATATCGGTGCAATGCCGGGCAGAATATTACAATCGATCAGGAAAGTGAAAACGTCCAATCCTGTAATGATTCTTGATGAAATAGATAAGCTGGGAAATGATTTTCGTGGCGATCCTTCCAGTGCATTATTAGAATTACTGGATCCTGAACAGAATCATACTTTCTATGATAATTACTTAGAAATGGAATATGATCTGAGTAAAGTACTGTTCATTGCAACAGCTAACAGCATGGCAACGATCCAGCCTGCATTAAGAGATCGTTTGGAAATTATTGACCTGAGCGGTTATGCAGTGGAAGAAAAAATTGAGATCGCTAAAAACTATCTTGTTCCCAAACAAAAAGAAGCACACGGTTTATTGAAGATGCCGTTTAAGATCAGCGATACTGTATTGCGTAAAGTAATTGAAGAATATACAAGAGAAAGCGGTGTAAGGGAACTGGATCGTCAGCTTGCATCGCTTATGCGTTCGCAGGCGAAAGAATTTGCAATGAAAGGAAAGCTGAAGCCAACTTTAACCGCAAATGATATTGAACGGATATTAGGAAAATCACGCTACAGCAATGAGCTGTACAAAACAGCAAATATGCCGGGTGTATCTGTTGGCTTAGCATGGACTTCTGTTGGCGGCGATATTTTGTTCATTGAAACCAGTTTAACCGAAGGTAAAGGCGAGCTGCGTTTAACGGGCAACCTCGGCAATGTGATGAAGGAAAGCGCAACAACTGCATTAAGCTATTTGCAGGCGAATGCAAAAAAGGTTGATATCAACCCGGAAGATTTTCAAAAGAAAAATATTCACCTGCATGTACCCGAAGGTGCTGTGCCAAAAGATGGCCCAAGTGCAGGCATCACCATGATGGCTTCCATTGCAAGTGCATTTACCGGGAGAAGGGTAAAACCATTCTTAGCTATGACGGGGGAGATTACATTGCGTGGACAGGTATTACCGGTGGGCGGAATAAAAGAAAAAATTCTTGCAGCCAAGCGAGCAGGTATTAAAGAAGTTATCATGTGCTGGCAGAATGAAAAAGATGTACAGGAAATTAATTCAAGCTATATTAAAGGCATGAAGTTTCATTACATAAAAACCATGCAGCAGGTGTTCGACCTGGCTCTTGTATGAACGGTAACACCTTATAAAGGATTACGACCGTTCGTAACAAGTTTGCGTTTTTGAGTGAACTACGAAAACATTTCCCTGTTAATATTGCAACAAACAGGAAATTTTATTTCATGTTGGTTGTTTTAAGGGTTAAAGAGTTTCCCCCATTTTCATGGGGGAATTTTTTTTATAAGGAAGCCGGCCTTTCAAAGATTTGCTTCCTTATATACGTTTTAAGTAAATTACAGTCAGTCATTCATCCCCTGTATGGTTCGATTGTTTTTTTTACTGAGCACTATCTTATTTTCTGCAAGCCTGTTTTCACAAACACTGGGTGGAAAAAGTGCTTACAATTTTTTACGTTTTCCTGCATCTCCACAATTGTCGGCATTAGGAGGGATTAATCTTACCAATCAATCGAATGATCTTTCATTAGCTTTTCAAAACCCAGCTCAGTTAGATTCAACCATGCATACGCAGATGGTGGCCAATTTCAATTCATTGTATGCAGGAGTGAAGAATGTACACTGGATGCTGGCTTACCGTCATCCCAAACTGCAAACCAATTTTGCCGCAGCCATTTTGTTTTTTGATTATGGAACTACACAGCAAACAGATGCTGCCGGAAATATACTGGGCAGTTACAAGCCAAGTGATTTTGTTGTTCAGCTTTCTGCAAGCCGTGAATACATGAACAGGTGGAAATATGGCTTAACGATTAAATATCTTGCCAGCAACTATGGCATTTACCGTTCGAGTGCCATTGCTGCTGACGTCGGTGTATTGTACAGCGATTCAGCAAACCTTTTACAGGCAAGTGTGGTAGCAGTGAATATGGGCGGACAGTTGAAACGCTATAACCCAGCTGAACCAGAAGAGTTGCCCTTTGATCTGCAGGTAGGGATCTCCAAACGTTTGGCGAAAGCACCTGTTCAGTTTTCAGTAACTGCACATCATTTGCACCGCTTCAACATTTTTTACAACGACACATTGTTCAATAATGATAACGGAATTGGTAATGTAAACAGTAAAAAGTTTACGTTTAATAAACTGTTTCAGCATTTTGTTTTCTCTACACAGATCCTGATTGGTCAACGGGTGGAAGTAACTGCAGCTTATAATATTTTGCGGGGAAAAGAATTGAAGATCTATAATTCCGCTAATGGATTAACTGGGTTTTCATTAGGGGTTGGTATGATTCTTCCGAAACTTCAATTGCGTTATGCACGCACTCATTTGCAGAATAATATTGCTTACAACCAGCTTGGTTTAACTATGCCGCTCAATAAATATTTTGGACTGGGTGATTGGGGAGAGAAGATAGGATGGTGAGGATATGTGTGATGTACGATGTAAGAAGTACGCCTGCCCGACGAAGCTTTAGCGTAGTTGAGATGTAAGAAATGTACTTAACGGGATAATTAACTTCAAACTCAGGCTTCCCATCTTAGATTCGTAATACGCAATGTCCCGAGGCGAAAATGTTGTTGAGAAAAAAAGACTTAGTAGAGCAGATATTCAAATTAAAGATATAGTAATGATGGAGAAAGATGATGAATTCAAAAAGAAACACTTACAAACACTATTGTGGGACTTAAGAAGTAAGTCTACGTCAAGTGAAACAAAATATTTTCATGTTAATACAATAGAAAACTTGATTGCCCATTTTCAACAAATTAAAACTGAGAATGATAAAAATTGGGTGTATGAATCTTTAGTAGAATATTTTGAACAATGTTCTGAATATTTACCTTCTATTGATAGGCAAATTAGTAAAGATTTGTTCTATACTTATATAGATAAGTTAACTGATTATTATCAAAGTAATTTAGGATTTACTATGCTAATCAATCGGGCGGTAGTATACGGTGTTTATATTCTGGCAATCTTAATATGCTATATTTTTTTTAGTTGGTATGTTTTGGTAGGAGTAATTTGTTTTATCATCTTTCAAACTATTAGAACATATAAAAAATTTAAGGCAAAGCAGGTATATGGTCTTTTTTGGTAGCTTCTTCTTTGCCAGCAAGGCCTCCCAATAGGCAAAGATGAAAATTAGCAAATAGCTGATAGGGACCTGAGAAAAAATAAAACAGGGTCTAACTACAAACTACAAACTCAACTTTCCGCATCTCTTTTTATCTTCTCACCAAATAATAACTCTACAAGAATATTATAAATAAAGTGAGCAATCATCGGTAATAATAATCCTCCGCTGATCCATGCAAGAAACTGAAAACCGATGGCAAAGGGTATGATCTGTATTATCGCTTTTTCACCCTGCGTTCCATGACCAAATGCAAATACAATTGCACTTAAAATAGCTGCCGGTGCCCATACATAAACTGTATAAGGAATAACCATGGTTGAGATCATATTGAACAGCACACCACGATAAATATATTCTTCACAAAAAGCAGCAACCACACAGGCAAGTATCCAGATCAACCGTTCAACATTTGTATCAGGTAAAATATGGTGCAGTGTGCTTTCGTCTTTTTCTGTTGAAAATTTCTGCGACAACCGGGCAAGGCCCAATGCAAGAACAACCAGCCCGACAGATGCTCCAATTGAAAGTGCAGTAAACTTACTTGCTAAGGAAACAGTTAGTTTTTCGCTTCGTCCGGCAAAGAAAGCAAGCACACATAGAACAATCTGCATGCCCATGGATTGGAGGTACACAGGAATTTTGGCCAGCTGTGCGCCTTCCAGTTCTGCTTCCATTTTTTTAATGTTCTTGTAACTGAGTGCAGTTAAAAAAGGAAGTCCCGCCGCAATGATGATCATGAACAATAAACTCATACGAAATAGTGTTCCGGTGTACGTTTTGCTAAAGCTACGCAGTACGCTTTAATAATTCTTCATGAAGTTTGAGTACCTGTGGCAGAATCATTTGCTGCTCATCATTATGAATGATAAAATCGCACAAACGGATCTTGATTGTTTCATCAATCTGGTTCAGCATTCTTTTTTTTACTTCATCGGCTGTTACTCCATCACGATCCATAACACGTTTAATGCGGACGGCAGCAGGTGCTGTAACCCCAATCACATAATCCAAACCTTCTGCTGCGCCGCTTTCAAATAACAGTGCTGCTTCTTTTAATACATATGGTGATTGCTGCTGATGAAACCATTGTTCTGCATCTGCAATGGTTACAGGGTGTACAAGACTGTTCAGTAATTCCAGTTTTTCTTTATCAGCAAATACAATAGACGACAGATGCTTCCGGTTTAGTTTTCCATCAACATACGTGTCTTTTCCAAAATAAAAAATGAGCTGTTGTTTTAACGGCTCATTTTTATGCATGATTTCTTTTGCAGCTTCGTCGGCATAGTAAACAGGAATCCCCAGCACCTCAAATACTTTTGCAACAGTTGTTTTACCGCTGCCGATTCCGCCGGTTATTCCGATTTTTAACATAGATGCTTTAAAAAAAGAAAGCCGGTAGTCCTTAGTAGTTAGTCTCAACTTTCTAATGACTGCCGGCTAACAACTATCGGCTGTAAATTATTTTTTTATTTCAGCAGCGGGCTTGTTCAACTGTGTTGTCCAGTCCATGCTGATAGAACTGCGTTCAATTTTGATATAACTGCCCGGGTTGATTTCTAATGAAAGCGTTCCGTCATCATTTACTTTATTAACCACACCATGAATACCGGCAATGGTTACCACTTTATCACCTTTCTGCAAATTGTCAATAAATGACTTTTGCATTTTTGCTTTTTTTGCCTGGGGGCGAATCATGAACAACCAGAACACCAGGATCATTAATCCGAGAAATAATAACTGGATGCTTCCACCACCTGACTGAGAACCGCCTGCTAACAGAATAAAGACTTGCATATTTGTTTTTTTATTTTTTAGGAAGTACTTCACCTTCAAACAAAAGATTGGTTACATTTTCTTTTGTATTGCAGGTAACGTTTAAATATTTTGATGCTTTCCCAACACGTCCGGCACTGTTAAATTCAGCAGTGATTTTTCCTTCCTGCCCGGGAGCAATCGGCTCATCGGGTTTAGATGGAACTGTACAGCCGCAACTTGCCTGCACATTAGCAATCACCAAAGCCTTGGTGCCGGTATTTTTAAAATGGAAAGTGATCATTACTTTTTCACCATCGGTTATTTTTCCAAAATCCTGAACAGAATCAAGCCACTGAACGGTTGTCCAGTTGGTTGAATCATTTGCTATTGTCTGATCAGCTGCTGCAGTTTGTTCCGGAGAACCCGCAGGAGCTTTTGGGTTTTTGTCAACATTCTGACATGCTGCCAGAGTTAAAAATGCAAAGGATAAAATAAACAATTGTTTCATATTGGTATCATTTATTGCCTGCAAATGTAAAGGAAAGCTTTCACAGCAGTTTTGATGTGTCTATTTTTTAAAAGACACCTTATGCAGCTTGTTCTCTGCAACAAGGTCTTTATGAATGCTGTCAAGGATTCCGTTCACAAAATGACCGCTCTGGGGCGTACTGTAATCTTTAGCCAGATCAATGTATTCATTGATGGTTACTTTGGGTGGAATGGTTTCAAAAAACAGGAACTCACAAATACCCATCCTCATCAGGATCATATCCAGTACAGCGGTACGTTCAGGGTCCCAGTTCTGTAATTTGCTTTTGATATACTCATTGCAGATGTCTGCTTTTTCAATCACACTTACCAGCAGATCTTTGGCAAACTTCAGTTTATCAGCACTTACAAAATGCTGAAAATCGCTGTTCTGTGGCTTCTGGAGGAAGTTCAGCATCAGCAGGTTCATCATTTCACAATCATCATCCCAATGCAGGAAATGCTCTTCAAGCAATGAAACAAAATCATCGTTGGGAAGCATCAGGTCGGTGAAAATAAATTCGAGGATTTCTTTTTCTTCTTTCTTTTCACGGAGGGGTTTGGCAATATATTCTTTGTAGAAATCAGTTGCGGCCAGTTCCTGGTATAATTTCTTTACCCATTCTTCCTGGTCCAGTAACTCTGTTTTTAATTCTTTCAGTACGGCTTTATAGGAAACATGTTCCAGTATCTGCCACAATAACTGATTGCCTGCGAGTTTTGTATTTACTTCCAGATCCTGCTGTGTGGGTAAATGTTTGGATGATCTGTGGAGGGAATCTCTTTCCGCATAACGGGCCACTTCTGTAATAATATGAATCAGAAAAACAAACATCTGGCGGCTCTGATCCACATGCTTGTCAAGTGTGCGAACGGCTTCCAGTATTGTAATATCACCTTCTCTTGTTGAACAGGTGTACAATGTCTGCATCACCTTTACCCGTATATTTCTTCTGCTGATCATTTCTGAAAGAACTTTTTTGCGAGCGGCAAAGATAAGAATTCCCCTGCCTTCAAATTGTAAGATTTATGAATAAAAACAATCTGTTGAAAATTAACACAGATAGATGCCCACCTGCGAGTGCCATAATTCGTTAAGTTTGAAGATAATAACAATAACTTCCATGAAACAGCTGATACTTTTTGCAGGCATTGTATGTTATTCTTTACTGTTTTCTCAATGTTCGTTTGACAAAAATTCAAAAATTGCCGGTACAGACGCTTCAGTTGTTGAAAACGACCTGTCAAAAACTGATGAAGGT
The DNA here is from genome assembly GCA_964580775.1 of uncultured Chitinophagaceae bacterium. GTDB lineage: Bacteria > Bacteroidota > Bacteroidia > Chitinophagales > Chitinophagaceae > Lacibacter. Next base: position 66,116 of record CAZOLW010000015.1, read on the forward strand.
GAAGAAAAGGAGGACGGTATCAGGGAAGCACAGGAAATGGAATTAGAACGTACGAAAGATATTAAGCTGGGATATGTTCCTAAAAATCGGCTTGTATTGGCGTATAATAACCTGTTGATGGAGCGCCGTTCAGGAATTAATAACCGGGTTTCTGCACTTGCCTGGACGGAGCGTGGACCTGATACAGATGTTGTTGGCCCCGGTAATGGAAATACAAGAGGGCCGGGTGCAATTAGCCCACAACCGGTAACCAGCGGTCGTATGCGGGCTATTTTGGTTGATCTTGCTGACCCAACCAATCATACTGTTTGGGTAGCCAGCGTAAGTGGAGGATTGTGGAAAACAAATGATATTTCTATTTCACCGGCCTCATGGCAATTGGTTAATGATTTTCTCGGAAATTTAGCTGTTACAAGTATTTGTCAGAACCCTGTTAATAAGAATATCATGTATTTCGGAACAGGAGAGATGAACGGTAATATTGGCGCAGTAAGGGGTGGTGGTATCTGGAAAAGTACAGATCACGGAGTAACCTGGAATCTTCTTGCAAATACAACAGGTTTTTGGAATGTTTCAAAAATTGCCTGTGACCCTGCTGGTAATGTTTATGTAGGAACAGTTGGTTCAGGTGCAGGGCTTCAGCGTTCAAAAGACGGAGGTGCTTCATGGATTGAAATAACTCCAAGCACAGCTTCAAGGGGCTCACGAATAACAGATATTAAATTCAGTAATACAGGAAGAATGCACGTAACAAAAGGATTTGCAAGTGCAGCAAACGGATCGGGTTATTTTTATACAGATAACGCAGCAACTGTTGACTCTCTTACCTGGACGGCACCCATTGTGCCATTTTTTACAAAGTACAATTGTGAAATGGCAGTTGCTGGAAATACACTCTATGTATTACCATCTGATGCGAATGACTTAACCCCGCAGATTTATAAATCCACAGATGGCGGAGCTACCTGGTTAGCTACTGTTACCTCACCACCGGGTACTGCAACTGAGCCAACAATTAATGCAGGTCAGGGTTGGTATGATCTGGCAATTGGTGTCGATCCAAACGATCCGAATATTGTTATTGCAGGAGGATTGAATTTTTACCGTACAACAAATGGCGGAACATCGTGGGATCAATTAACAAGATGGGTTGGTACAACCTTTAATTACGTACATGCAGATCATCATATAGTTGTCTGGAATGGTACACAGGTGTTAACAGGTACAGATGGCGGAATTTTTTATTCTTCTGATAATGCCTCGAGTTTTTCAGACCGTAATGTTGGTTTGAGGCTGAAACAGTTTTATTCCTGCGCCATTCATCCAACAACTGCCAATTACTTTTTGGCAGGCGCACAGGATAATGGAACACATCAGTTAACCAGTGCTGGTCTTGGCGGAAGTGTTGAAGTGCAGGGTGGTGATGGGGGTTTTGTACACATTGATGAGGACGAGCCACAGTATCAATTTGCCGCAACAACAAGAGGTAACTATCGCAGAAGCACAAATGGAGGGGCATCATGGTCGTCAGTGAGTAATCCACTGAATGCACAGGGACAGTTTATTAACCCCACCGATTATGATGATGCTAATAACAGGATGTACACAGGTGCATCGGCAGGAGCTTATATTCGTTGGGATAATCCTCAAACAGGATCTTCGTTTTCTTCTGTTTCAATTTCAGCAGCAACATCTGGAAGTGTAATCAGTATAAAAGTATCGCCCTATACAAGCAACCTTGTTTTTTTTGGCTCTTCCAATGGCCGGATTGTAAAAGCAGAAAATGCACATACGGCAGTACCAACTGCTTCAAATATCTCAGGAGCAGGTATGCCCGGTTCAACAGTATCAAGTGTTAATATAGGTACAAACGATAATTTTTTGATTGCCACTTTCTCTAATTATGGTGCACAACATGTTTGGATGAGCAGTATTGGTGGAGGAGCAGCTGGCTGGACAAATATCTCCGGAAACCTTCCTGATATTCCTGTGCGCTGGGCAATGTTTTATCCTGAGAACAATGACAAGGCAATTATTGCTACAGACATGGGCATTTTTGAAACAGACGATATCAACGGTGCTTCAACTGTTTGGGTTCAGAATTCAACTTTTCCTACAGTAAGAACTGAAATGCTTCAATACCGTTTCAGAGACAATACAGTAATTGCTGCTACCCACGGCCGGGGTTTATGGACTGCTTCATTGGGGGCAACAGCACCATACGTAAGATTTGCATCAGGGTATAATTTTACAACGGGAGCAGAAACAACAACTGCAACAGGCAGTGTGTGCAGAAATTATAAAGATTACACGATCAATATGCATATTGATCAGGCACCAACAGGTACAGCAAATGTTTCATTGAGTATTGGAAGTGGTACTGCAACACAGGGAGTTGATTATGATTTTACAACAAACGGCAATTTTGCCGCTCCTTCCAATGTAGTGACCTTCCCTAACGGATCAATAGGAGAACAACCGGTTACCATCAGGGTTTATAATGATGCTGAAGTGGAAGCAGCAGAATCGTTTGTATTTAATTACACAATAGGCGTTGGTACAAATGCCATCGCAGCTCCCAGCGGTCAGTCTTATTCGTTTAATATAAATGATAATGATATAGCACCCGCCCCATCATCTTACAGCGGAAATTTTGCTTTGGGTACAGGTGAAACAACTCTTTCAACTCAATCACCATTCAGGAGTAACCTGCAAAAATTTCGGATCCAGTATTTATTCACCGCTTCTGAACTGAATGCAGCTGGCATCAGCGGCGCAGGGAATATAACTTCTATGACGGTTAATATCATAACCAAAAACAGTACACAACCTTACAATGGATTTACTATTTCAATGGGGAATACCAGCACCGTTAATCTGAATACAGGTTTTGTCAGTTCTGCTTTAACGCAGGTTTATACAGGCAATTACAGTTCTGTGTCCGGTATTAATAACTTTAATTTTTCAACTCCCTTTGTATGGGATGGTATTTCAAATGTTGCTGTAAATTTCTGTTTTGATAATGGATCATCCGTTGAAAGCATGGCAGATGTTGTAGATGCCACAACTGCACCATTTCCACCAATTGGAAGTACTACTGTGTATGCAACTGCTTATTCCAGTGCAATTACCGGTTCTGGCTGTTCTTTAGGAGCTGCCTTTATTTCACCCGCAAGAATCACCACAACATTTGGAGCTACTTCCGGAAACCCCATTGCTTCGCTGCTCAATGAAGCGAAGTCTGAATATGTAGGGAATAACGGCACTTATTATTTCTATAATTCAAACAATATCATCAGCAGTATTGCAAATGCTTCGGCCAATCTTGGTTGTGTCAGTTCCACTATTTCAGAAGCAGGAAACACATGGCAAAATATCTATGCCGGTCAACGATCACAAAAAGTAATTGATGTGGCACTTACAACAAATAATTCAGCAACTTATACTATTGGATTATATTATACTGCAGCGGAACTGGGAGGAAAAACGCCTGGAGCACTAAAAATTGCCGGTACAACAGCGGCAACGATGGCCGGATCAAATTCATCCAATACGGTCATTTCTGCCACTTCATTTACAGTCTTTGTGCCTGGATATTTATTCACGGCTACTGTAACCGGAAGTGGAAAATATTTCCTTGTTGAGGACAATGCTACCGGACTGTTTACTCCGGCTAACAGACCCGATAATTTTGCACGCCTGCTCCAAAACCCTGTAAGCTTCAGTATTCCTCTATTCGTGAATAATGAAAGCAGAACAAATGTTTCGGCAACACTGTTTACTAATACAGGACAGCTGCTGAAGAAATGGGATCTTGGAAGAATAGATGGGAATGTGATATTACCCTTCTCAGGTTCATTGCTTACGAGTGGCACTTACATGCTTCGTATTGATGCGGGTAATAAAACACAGAGTTTTAAGTTGATCAAACAATAAATAATGAACACAACTCCCGGTTCTTAAAAACGGGAATTGTGTTTTCTCTTCACTTCTTTCCGTTATACAATTTTATGAATCAACAGAAATCGCCTTTTATTCTTCTGACTTTTCTTTTGCTCAGTTCCATCTGTTTTTATTCCTGCGCTCAAACAAAAGGGCTGGTAAAAAACATACATGCTTACTATTCAGAAAAAACACCCGGAACTGTTCGCACTGATGAAAATGGAAATCCACTTCCTGTTAAGATCGATACAGTGATTGTAGTATATGTAGAAACGACCACGAAATTGATTGCGTGGGATACTGCATGGAAAGATAACCGTATGTACAAAATAATTCCACAGCTTATTGATCCGGTTCCTTTTGAAGCGGGTTTTGAAAAAGGCGGTAAAGAGAAAATATTTATCAATACTGATACAAATCATTTTTTATATCAATTGTACCTGCAGCCAACCGGTACGAACCTGCTTCCGCCAAAATCAATTGAGGTGAACAGAATTTTGCTAAAGGGACAATACAAAGGCAAAACCTTATTTAAAAAAACCGAAAAGCTGATTGAACTGGAATCCTATCCATCTGTATAATCTGATCAACAGTATTTTTTCTGTTATTTGGAAGAATCTTAAATAACATGAAAATTTGTCCCGTTTTTTCTGCCATATTTATTTTCTGCAAACCCGTTTCTGCCTATTTCTGTAATTTTTTCGCATTCTGACTTGGTGGCACTGTATTCGCTTACCTTCGCATGCCCGTAAAGGGTACCTAATTAATAATCATTTCAAACCAAAAAACGTATAATTATGGCTAAGAAGGTAAGTGTTACCCCTCTTCATGACAGGGTAATTGTAAAGCCTGCACCGGCTGAAGAAAAAACAGCAGGTGGAATCATCATCCCGGATACAGCAAAAGAAAAACCACAGCGTGGTACCGTAGTGGCTGCAGGCCCCGGTAAAAAAGACGAACCTGTAACAGTGAAAGTTGGTGATACAGTGCTTTATGGTAAATATGCAGGAACTGAAATTTCCATTGAAGGCAATGACCTCCTCATTATGAGAGAGAGCGACATTTTAGCGATTGTATAACCCACCAGGCGGAGCAGCGCTTATTTCCCCTGCCTGTGTAGAATGACAGGGAGCGGGATTCGCTAACTCTGAACTTTCGGTATACAATTCTCAAATATTCAAATTCATTAACTATCAAATTGATCTATTATGGCAAAGCAAATCTTCTTCGACATTGAAGCAAGAAATAAAATGAAAAAAGGCGTTGACATCCTGGCCAACGCTGTTAAAGTAACCCTCGGCCCAAAAGGACGTAACGTGGTTATTGAAAAGAAATTCGGCGCACCGCAGGTAACAAAAGATGGTGTAACGGTTGCTAAAGAAATTGAACTCGATGATCCCATTGAAAACATGGGCGCACAAATGGTGAAAGAAGTAGCATCTAAAACTGCTGATATTGCAGGTGATGGTACAACTACTGCTACTGTTCTTGCTCAGTCTATCATTAGCGAAGGCCTGAAAATGGTTGCAGCAGGTGCTAACCCAATGGATCTGAAACGTGGTATCGACAAAGCAGTAAGCTTAGTAGTTGCCAATCTCAAATCTCAATCACAGACTGTTGGTAACGACAGTAAAAAAATTCAGCAGGTTGCTTCTATCTCTGCCAACAATGACGAAACAATCGGTAAGCTGATTGCAGAGGCATTTGCAAAAGTTGGTAAAGAAGGTGTAATCACTGTTGAAGAAGCAAAAGGTACTGATACTACAGTTGATGTAGTAGAAGGTATGCAGTTCGATCGTGGATATATTTCTCCCTATTTCGTTACAAACAGCGAAAAGATGGAAGTTGAATTGCAGAACCCTTACATTTTGATTTACGACAAGAAGATTGCTGCAATGAAAGACATTCTTCAAATTCTGGAAAAAGTAGCTCAAAGCGGTCGTCCTTTATTGATCATTGCTGAAGACCTTGAAGGTGAAGCATTGGCAACATTGGTTGTAAACAAACTCCGTGGTACATTGAAAGTGGCTGCTGTAAAAGCTCCCGGCTTTGGTGACCGCAGAAAAGAAATGCTCACTGATATCGCCATCCTCACCGCTGGTACAGTTATCAGCGAAGAACAGGGTTTTAAATTAGAGAATGCTGATTTAACTTACTTAGGACAGGCATCTTCTATAACCATTGATAAAGACAACACAACTGTTGTTGGTGGTAAAGGAAAGAAAGTTGATATCACTGCACGTGTAAATCAAATCAAAGCACAGGTTGAAAATACCACTTCTGATTACGATAAAGAAAAATTACAGGAACGTTTGGCTAAATTAGCTGGTGGTGTTGCTGTATTGTATATCGGCGCTGCAACAGAAATGGAAATGAAAGAAAAGAAAGACCGTGTAGATGATGCTTTACATGCAACAAGAGCTGCTGTTGAAGAAGGTATCGTTCCCGGTGGTGGTGTTGCTTATATCCGTGCAATTGATGCTTTAGAAGCAAAAGTACGTGGACAGATTGAAGACGAACAAACCGGAATGCAGATCGTTCGCCGTGCACTGGAAGAACCCATGCGTACATTAACTGCCAATGCAGGTATCGATGGTTCTATCGTTGTACAGAAGATCAAAGAAGGTAAAGGCGATTTTGGTTTCAATGCCCGTACAGAAGTGTATGAGAATCTGTTTAAAGCAGGTGTAATTGATCCTACTAAAGTTAGCCGTGTTGCTTTGGAAAATGCAGCTTCAATTGCAGGCATGCTGTTAACCACAGAATGTGTAATTGCTGACAAACCAAAGAAAGAAGAAGCACACGCACATGGCGCTCCTGATATGGGCGGCATGGGTGGTTATTAATCACGACATAAAAAGTACGAAATACGAATCCCGTTCCATTTGGAACGGGATTTTTTTGTGAAAAAAGATAAACATAAGAAGACCAGCGTGTATGTAAAAGAAAAATCCCGTTCCATGAATGGAACAGGATTGTCTGTCAAAGGCTGGAAGGTTTTATTCAAACCATCCAAATGTGCCGTTACAGAGCCATGTTGAAACATAGCCTGACTTCACAATAATTTCTGAAGCTTCTGCCGAACGTCCGCCACCTTTCCCGCAGGCTGTTACATAAAATATTTCTTTATTGAAGTGCATTGTTTCTTTTTCTAACAGGGGTAATGGAATATTGACAGCAGCGGGAATATGTTTTTCAGTGTATTCGTCAAAGCTTCTTACATCAATGATGATGATAGTGTTTTCTGATTTCAGTTTTTCTTTCAGCACTTCAGGAGCAATGCATTTCGTTGATATTTCCATGTGAATTTTTACTTTTTTGCAGAAACCAATTCCATAATTTCTTCGTTTTACTTTCACCGCAGCGCATGCGGTAATGAATAATGAGTGCAGAAATAAATGTAAGCACTGCAATAAAAATGATGGCCGCATTAATACTGAACAGATCGGCAATAATGCCCGTTAATATGGCACCGATTGCATAACCCATATCACGCCACAAACGAAAAATACCAATGCTTTGGGCTCTGTCCTGGGGATGGGTATTCTCTGCAACAGTTGCTAGAAAAGTGGGATACACCATCGCTGTTCCCCAGCCAAGTACTGCTGACAATGCAATGAAGTGAAACATTGTTTCGGCCCATACCAATGAAAATAATGCAAGTGCCTGCAACAGCATACCTGTGTACAGCATATCTTTTTTACAGAATTTGTCGGCCATCTTTCCTGTAAAGAGTTGACCAATACCCCACACGGCGGGATACACTGCAGTTACAATTCCAATCTGCTGCAAGGTGAAATGTTTAGATGCAAGCATAATGGGAAAAATACCCCATGCCATACCATCGTTCAGGTTGTTGATAAGACCAGCCTGTGTTACAGAACCAAGATTTTTATTTTTCCAGGTGGTATCCCAAAAAATATTTTTCAGCCGGGGAATGGAACTTGTTGCCGTTTCTTTAGCCACATGATGTTTTGTATCCCTGATGAAAAAAATACTTCCGATCAATCCTGCAACAGACAGCACGATGCCAATATAGAAGGGGTAGGGTCTCAGGCCATATTCGCCGGCAATCCAACCGGTGAGAAAAGCAACTAGTGCAACAGAAAGATAACCTGCAAATTCATTCAGCCCCATGGCAAATCCTCTTTGCTTTTCACCAACAAGATCAATCTTCATTACAACTGTGCTCGACCAGGTCAGCCCCTGGTTAATGCCCAACAAAATATTCGCTGCAATAATCCAGTTCCAGTTTGTTGCAAACATGAGAACAAAGGGAATGGGTAATCCAACGATCCACCCCGCTACCAGTATTTTTTTTCTGCCGTATTTATTTGCCAGCACTCCTGTGTAATAATTGCTGATTGCTTTTACAATACCAAACACAATAATGAAAGAAAGAATGGCTGTTTTAGCAGCAATAGCAAATTCCTTTTCAGCAATCTGGGGAAGAATGGATCGTTCTAATCCCACCATGCCACCAACAAAACCATTGATGATTACAAGAAGTGTAAACTGTTTCCAGTTTTCTTTTAAACCCAGTTGAACTTTTTTCATTTGCTTTTATGAAAAGCAAAATTCAAGCAGAATAACTGCAAATCATTTTACATATGATAAATAATTACTTCTTTGCCCTGATGCGGCTGAGGCTGACCTGGGTAATGCCAAGATAAGAAGCAATAAATTTCAACGGCACTCTTTTCAGTATATCAGGATGATCTTTCAGCAGGTTTGAATAACGTTCTTCTGCAGTATGAAACTGCAGACTTTCCAATCGGTTCACCGTTTTTACATAAGCATCTTCGAAGATTTTGCGGAACAAACGTTCAAGTTCCGGGTATTCATCATACATGAGGAATAATGCTGGAGAATTAATGGCAATAAGCGAAGTGTCTTCGATAGCCTGAATAGCTTTCCTCGAGGGCCTTCCTGAAAACAAACTCTCGGCTCTTGCAACAATAGCATTTTCAAACTCAAAACTTTCGGTTACATCAATTCCATCTTTGAAGTAATAAATACGCAATGCACCTTTTTTTATAAAATAAATAGTGCGGCAAGTATGACCAATGGGCTGAATATCTTTATTCTTTTTAAAGGAAACTTCAGTACAGATTGAAGCAAGTGCCTCTCTTGTTTCTGCAGAGACCGGATGAACGGTTTTGATATAGTTAAAAAGTTCCTGCACAATTTAGTTCTGCTAAAGTAAGTAATACCTTCCATTGAATAAATGTGAAGATGGATTCATTTAGTCCGCTTCCGGATCAAACAAATAAGATTTATAATTGAGGATAAACTCACAACCCGGGAGAAGCTTTTTCAGTTCCAGCATTTTTATTCTGATCTCTTCACTGGCAGTTAAAGAGAGCAACAGCACTCTCAGGTTTTGTAAAGAACCAAGCTGTGTAAGTCCGTTAAGTGTAACAGAAGTACCGCCGAGATGCAGTAATTCCAGCCCTTTCAGTTTGTTGAGTGATCCCATGCAGCCATCATCAATGGCTATGATGCCTTTCAGGCGTAGCTCTTTAATGTGAAGAAGTTGAGTCAAATGTTTTACGCCTTCATTCGTAATATCTGTTTCATCCAGATCGAGATAGTTGATGGATTTTACTCTGCTCATCATTAGTAACAAATGTTCATCATTTACATACTCCCATATTCTGAAATTTACCCGTTCTAAATCAGGTGGAATAGTAACCCTGTTTTTTGGAAGGTTGAAATAACAGAACGTTGACCAGAACTGTTCTTCTTTTAATTTTTCCTGTTTCTTTTTGCGCAAGGGATGGAGGATTAAAGGAAATGATTGCAGAAATAGATAAGCAGCAGCCTGCCTTCATACAGATTGAAGGTAGTGAAGTAAAGCGGGAAAGAATCCGATTTACCGGATGAAGCGGTGATAAAGCCCTTTTGCAAACGCTTTTTTATTTCGGACAATCCAGCTTTACTGCATATTTACTCCAGTTATCGTAGCAATCAATGCGTATGGCTGTGTTGCCGTTCACTGATAGCCAGCTGAGTTTGATAAAAGCAAGATCTTTTTTAGGGAGTTTTAATTCGTAGTAATAATAACCTGCCAATGTTTTTGTATCACAGCTTTTAAGCAGTTTTACAATAAAAGGTTTTTTACCAAACATACTGTCGATGATATATTTTGGCTGTAGTTCTTCACTGGGTGAACTGATAATACTGAAGGATGTGTATCCCATCCTTGGTCCCTTGAGCATTACGTTCCATTTTACCGGCTGACCTGCTTTCATAAAACTGCGGCCTTTCATTGTAATATCGGCTGTGCCCATCCGGTAAAAATTAATACTGGTATCCTCACTCATAATAATTCTGTCTTCGTTCCACTTAACCGGGAATTTTTTTGGCCGGCCCACCGCCCAGTCGCCAACATTTTCATAACCGGTACTGTCGTACAAAAGTTTTTTAATGAGATCGTATAATTCTGTTTTGGTTGATTGCGCAGTGGCTGTAAGTGTGCTGCATGCAAAGAGGAGATACAGTATGAATTTTCTCATACTCTTAAAGTTAAAAACTATTCTTCAGAATTTATAATATGCAGGATTAATTGTGCTTTGCAATGATGATGCTGATATACGTTGTGTAATTGCTGCCGGAGTTTCTCCTGGCAAAACCAATTCCGATATCAGTAAGCGAAGAATTAAAGCTGCCCATTCCCAGTAAATGTTTCCGGTGGCCCTGGGAAGGCAGTCCTTTATCAATGATTAATAAACGGATGGCTTCTTCACCGGTATCAACTCCTGCTGCAATCGATTCGAAAAAATTATTCCGTTTGCTGTTTGTCCATGCGGGATCAAGTGTGTAGCCATTTTTTTGGATGTAATAATTCATACCATATCCATTGGGGTCAATATGGTTGAAATAATTTCTGTTAGCCATATCGTAAGCTTTTGCTTCAGCGGCTTTTGCTAAATCTTTATTCCATACAAGTTTTGTTGTGGTTGTCTTTGCGTTTTTATTTAACCGCAGCTCCCGTGTATAACGACCGGGATTTGTTCTGATATCATTTAAGAATTGAAAAGCTTCCTTTGCTTCAGATTTGTCGAGATAAGCCCTGCTGTCGGTTTTAAACGACACAAGAAAGAGGGGAATGAAAAGATAGAATATTGATTGCTTCATGTTCAGGTACTTTGTTCTTTTACACTTAACGCCACCGTTGCAATTTATATGCCTGCTTTTAAGCAACCGGGAAGTTGTATAAAGTATATTGTTAAACTTATTTCACAATGATTTGAAACGGTAATAAAAAATATTCCCGGCTGTAAACCGGGAATATTTTTTTCTGCTTTCTTTCAGTGAATGTGATTCAGCCGTATTTATTTTTTCAGCAATTCATCCAGGTTGCCATGCGCTGCAGTAAAGCCTTCAGAAAATCCAAGCTCAATAATTTTTTCCAGGTCGGCAACTGCTGTAAAGGTTACCTGTATGTTCACCATTGTTTTATTCCCTGTTCCGGTAAACACACATTTCCAGTGCATTCTTGGAAATTCATCATTGATGATTCCCTTATCATCACAAAAAGCATCAAGACCGGTGAAGCTTTTTAACGGCTCAATACTTTGGTAATCTGCACGGCAGAATGACTCTGTACCATCAGGACCAACCATGGAGTAAAGCCAGGTGCCCCCCACATTGAAATTCATGGAGTTTGTTTTTGCCTTCCATGGTTTGGGTGCCCACCACTGATCGAGCAATTCAGGTTGTGTCCATGCATTCCAAACCTGTTCAACCGGTGCATCAAATTCACGGGTGATGTTGAGTTGTTTGTTTTCGAGGTCTTTGGTAATGATTGTTTGGCTGCTCATTTCTTTTTGTTTTTAGAATGAAGTAATAAATTATCTAACTGGCTGAACCTGTCATCCCACATTTTGCGGAACGGCTCAAGCCAGTCATTGATTTCAACTAATTTTTTGGGTTGAATACTGTAATAATATTCACGGCCCTGGATATTCAGGGACAGCAAACCACATTCCGTTAAAATTTTAATGTGTTTTGAAATTGCCTGCCTGCTTACATCAAAACTGTCCGACACTGCGTTTGGTGTCATTGGTTTTTTAGCTACCAATCCCAAAATGTCACGCCTGATGGGATCGGCAATTGCCTGGAATACGTCTCTTCTCATAATAAATCATTTATCTGCTACCGTTCAGTTGCAAACATATGTGCAATTAATCGGTTGCGCAAATTACTGATCAACTATTTTTGAAGATTTTATATGACCCTGAGTTGTAATCTCAAAACTGTCATTCAATTTTGTTTCAATTATTGAAACCCATAGCCGGGTGAAAACCGTGGCAAATCTTTTTAAGATTTAATCATAACCAACAGCATTTTAAATGCGCTTACTGCCTGGAGTGCATGTGGTTTGCCGGCAGGTAAGATAATCGTATCACCCTTTTTTAAAATAAGCTCATTGCCTGAAACAGTTACCTGTGCTTCGCCATCCACAATATAAACCATGGCATCATATGGAGCAGTATGTTCACTTAAGCCCTGCCCCTCATCAAAAGCAAATAAAGTAACAGTACCTGTTTTTTTTCCGATAATGGTTTTGCTTACTACCGAACCTTTCTGGTAAGTTATTAAAGCTTCCAGGTTATCTTTTTGCACCGGAACAGTTTCATCTGTTTGTTTCTCTTCAGCCATTATAACCTCCGTTTTTAATTATTTATAATTAATGATTCACTTATTTTTTTCCGGAAATATTCACGGAAATATTTTGCCAACTGTAAAGGTATTGCTTCGATGTAAGAATGAACATTGTATTTGAGCTTTTTGAAATTGCCTGCTTCAAAAATTATACATGCAGGCATTGATTGTTTGTGCCCGGGCTGTTTATGCTAACCGGTAATGCAGTATTTATTTATTGCCGTACCAACCGGACTGCTTTACAGTTATCCGGATCACCAAACGGAATGAGGATATAAAATTTATCGCCTTTTTTATAGAGCTGAAAAGGAAGGGGTTGCGGAATGCCCGGTTGTTTAAATGACAGACTGGTTTTAATGTTGATTGTTTCTTTGCCTTTTTCAAACGCCCATGTTCCTGAACCATTGATTTTAGCTGAGTCAGATTCCTTCACATGATCAAATGTATTTCGTGGAAAGTTATTCAGGAATATTGTTCCATCTTCTGAAAGAATTAGAAATGCTTCTGTTGAATCAGCATATTCTTTATAATCCTGTTTTGTAAATGAATCCGGTTCATAGCCACCGGCTACACTTGTATTAACCGGAGCTTCTGTAACTGTTGATAAATCTGATGAAGAACTGCAGGGAATATAGTTGCAGCCGGTTAAGAAAAAGCTGATGGTCAGAAAAGAATAGAAGTATCGTTTCATTATTATTTATTTGAAACATTTGTTGTTATCATGAACAAATAAAATTTACTGATTCACCAATGGTTTTATTCTTGCACCAATTAATTCAATTGCCTGCATCAGTTTTTCATGCGGAACTTCGGCGGTGTCCATCTGAAAGGTGAGCCTGGAAATTCCACCCAATGCTTTTGAATGGCGGAGGATTTTTTCGGCTACATCTTCAGGACCACCAACAAGCAAGGCACCTGTCGGTCCTGCCTGACTTTCGAAGCGACCCTTTGTCATTGGCGGCCAGCCACGTTCTTTACCAATTCTTGTCATCGACTCTGCATAGCCGGGATAAAAATCATCAATTGCTTCCTGGGTTGTATTTCCAACATAGCCTAATGAATGAATACCTACTTTCAACTGTTCAGGTTTGAACCCTGCTCTTTTTCCTGCTTCCCTATAGAGATTTACCAGTGGAGCAAAATGATGTGTTTCGCCACCAATAATCGCCACCATCAATGGCAATCCGAGAGTGCCTGCACGAACAAATGATTCTGGTGTGCCGCCTACACCGATCCATACAGGAAACGGATCCTGCAAGGGTCGTGGATAAACGGACTGGTTCTGCAGAGCAGGGCGGAACTTTCCCGACCAGGTAACAGATTCGTTATTCCGTATTTGAAGTAAGAGTTCCAGTTTTTCAGCAAATAATTCATCATAATCTTCCAGCTTATAACCGAACAATGGAAACGCTTCAATGAAGGAACCACGGCCCACCACCATTTCAGCTCTGCCGCCGGATATTAAATCAAGTGTTGCAAAATTTTGAAAGATCCTTACCGGATCGGCTGCACTGAGTACAGTAACTGCGCTTGTAAGACGGATGCGTTTTGTACGGGCAGCTGCTGCTGCAAGAATTAAGGTTGGTGCAGAGTCAAGAAAACCTTTACGGTGATGTTCGCCAATGCCGAAGATGTCAAGACCTGAACGGTCGGCATGTTCTATACGTTCAAGCAATTGCGCCAGTGCATCTGCATCATTGATTAATTTACTGCTGTTGCCACTCATCATGGCGGCAAAACTGTCAACACCTATTTCCATACTGATTGTTTAAATTGGTTACTGCTGCTTTCTATTACTGTTATTGTTTGTGCAGGAGGTAAATTTAAGATAAGATAAATAAATGCTATTGGTTATAAGTTGCAGCAACGACTGATTTTTTCTGCAAAACCAACAAAGTGAAAAATTTTATTTTTTTCTTATGAGTCTTACTCTTGAGTAAACCTGGAATTCTTTGCCGGGCTCCGCCAGTTCAAATGTTTCTTCAATTTCATTTTCACTTACCAGGCGATAGGTTTCTTTCGCCCTGAAACCATTTGGGATATTTTCAATAGCAAGGGTTACAAAAACGATTGTTTTTTTGTCGGCTGAAATACTGTCAAGAACAAATTCGTTTACAAAGCCTTCTGTATGAAATTGGCGGAGTTTAAACTTCTGGATGCTTTTATCATAACTAAAATATCCAATGTCTTCGTGCACTTCTCCCTTGGGATTCTTCTCTGTTGGCTGATAGGTTGATTTGTTTTTTATTTCAATGAAGTTTTTGTTGAGGATAAACTCATAAGTTCTTTCATACGTTCCTTTGCCCGGTTTTCCGCCACCTTCACCAACCCACTGTCCTGTAAATGGTTTTAAGGGAAGCCAGGTACTGTCTTTTTTTGTCATCTGTGCAAACAGAAGAGCAGGAAGTAAGAATAAAAACAAAAAAATTATCCGCATATTCAATCAGTTTACGTGTTGTTTGAAACTGCAAAATAGAAAATTCTTCAGTTATTGACGGGTTGGAGATATGTCTTTTAATTACGGGAGCAGGCTCACTGCCGGGACTCTCCTGAGAAATCTTTTATTAAACGATCTGTTCTTTTAAGTAGGCATGGGGGAAGGAAGTTGTTGTTATTCATTTTTTAGTTTGGGATGTAGTTTTGTTAAATCCTTAATCAAATACTCCAAAGGTGTTCGCTTTTCTTTTGGAATATTTCTGTTGTCTGCATTTATTATAATTACCAAATCTAAATCTGGAACAACATTTATGATTTGTCCTCCATTTCCGGGAATAAACCAGGAATTAAAACCAAATTCTGTTTTTACCATTTGCCATTGACAGCAACCGTATAAAGGATGTCTGATTTCAATAAATGGCTTAAATATTTCATCTATCCATTTTTCTGAAACTATTTCTTTGTTATTCCATTTTCCTTTATTCAGATGCAATAAACCGTATTTAGCAATATCTCTTGATTTTAGAGATAGTCCACCGCCACCATCATAAATGCCATTTTTTGAAAACCAACTATATTCTTTGATGTTGAGTGGCTTAAAAAGGTATTCTTCAGCAAATTCTGCAATATTTTTACCCGTTGATCTTTTAATAATTTCACTCAAAATAATATTGTTAGGTCCACTATATACATATTTTGTTCCGGGCACAGTATCCATAGATAATTCTAATGACGATTTCAACCAGTCTTCCGTTTTATCCAATTGTACTCCCATGTTATTGGGATCATTAACAGGTAAGGATTGTTCATCCCATTGAAAACCAGAAGTCATTGTCAATAAATCTTTAATGGTTATTTTGTTTTTTAGTGTGTCTTTTTCTAGGTCTTTATATTCGGGAAAGAAATCTAACATTCTTTGGTCAATATTTTTAATATAACCTTTTTCTATTGCTATACCAATCAATAAAGAATTGAAACTTTTAGTATTTGAAGCTAAAAAATGAAGTCTGTCTTCTTCCCAGTCATTATAATATTGCTCTATTACAAGGTTGTTGTTTTCGATTACGAGTAAACTATGTATTTTCCCATATTTACCATAACAGATGTCATGGTTTATTTTATTGAACATTGCTGTATCTGATTTGTGTTCTTCAAGTGTAGATACATTCAGTCCATCGTTTCTGTCAATTGGTTGAAGATAGGAACAATCATTTTTTGTTTTACAACCAATGAAACTTAAAATAATTAAAACTCCTGCTAATTTTTTCATCGTATTTAGTTCTGTTTTTACAATAACACCTAACACATAAACTTATGCTATAAGATGCAGCTCTCAAAAATATAGTAGCATTAAAAATTAATTACTTGCTGTTATGCATTTTGTATTGTCGTAGCAGCAATACAATTTTAAGTTATCCGTGTATAATCGGCTATAAACGTTTGCACATAACTCGTCTCCCCTCATTCACCAGCACTCCCTTCACAATTAAATACTGTGCAGAGGCATAGGTAATCATCACGCATAAACTCAGCACCTGGTTGGGATATGCAAAAAGATTCACAGCAAGAATAGAATCAGAAATTACAAACTGCAATGCACCATTAAAGAAAAGGGTGGAAGCATCATCATTTACTTTCCGTTTGGTATTAATCGCCATGAGTAGCATTGTGCCGATAGTAATACCATAAACAGTAACGGGTATTTTTAATGCATCGAGAAAGGGGTAGAGTAAGTAGAGAAAAATAATGATGTACACGAGTACAGGCAAACCAATGAGCGGTTGAAACTGCAACAGACCTTTTTTACCGGGATTGGTTTTAATGAAGTAGAGAATATAAAACACATGGGCCAGTAAAAAAGAAATAAGGCCGGGAATAAACATGCCTTTCATTTGCAGCAATACATCGCCACCCCATGAAAGAAATAAAGCAAGAAGGATACAATAAAACAGTTGTCCGCTTTTTTTTGCTGAGCCAATATAAAATGCAATGGCTAAGATGGGAATCAGCAATGGTTTGGTAAACCAGCGGAGTTCGTTTTGACTGAACCAGGTTAATAACAAATCAGCAAGTGTGATGATGCCGAATAAAATGAAAAGCAATCCTGTGCGCTGCTTCATGTGCAAGACTTATTTTACGAGATATGATTTCCAGAGATACCATCTCTTCAATGAATCACGCACATAAGTTGTATCGCTCAACGGCCGGTTCACATTTAAAATAATCTGGTAGCGGGTGCTGTCTTTCATCTTCAGTTCCACATTATGCCCACGCAGTTTCAATACATCAAATTTTTGCTGTGCAGCTGCTTTTGATTTAAACTGCTGAATCACCAATTGGAATGAACCGGTGGGTGCAACTGTTACAGGTGCTGGTGCCACAACAACTGAATCGGGTTTTCTGCTGATGGCAGTATCGGGTTTTGTTGCAGTTGTATCTGTTATTGCAGGTGAGGTTGTGGTAATCGTGTCCTGCTGCGTTGTTTCAGGTTCTTCTGTTACATCTGTTGTTTGTTTTTTGGGTAATGCTAAATATACGGCCCAGGCAACAAGCACAACGGCCAGTAATGAAGCGAGAAGAATGATCATTTTCTTTGAACTCTTTGCGGGCGAATGGGTAAAATCAATTTCATTGATTTCGTCCTGCTCGGCCGTTCTGTCTTTTACATGATCTGTATTAATAGAATCAATTTTTTCAAGGGCAGGAGTACCCTGTTGAAATACAAGGTCGCCATTGTTTATTTTGGATAAAGACCCAATCCCTTTCAGTGGAAAAGGTTTACCAATGTTAATCATCTGCACACCATTGCTGAGATGTGATTCAAGGTCACTGATGGCCAGTGGTTTCATTTTGCCGCTATGCTCCACAATATAGGCGAGCAACTCATCAGAGAGCAATGCATTGCGGTTCGGTAAAAAGGTGATTGTATTTTCGGGCCAGCCTACTTCTTTCAGCTCGTACACATTAATGTCTGAATTGAGTTCAAAGGTACCAAGCCCCGGAAGGGTTAATTTTTTCTGCTGGTAAAGGTACTGAGGCAATAAGTCCTGGATTTTCACGGATGTTTTTTTTCAAACTTACTTAAAAACATTGTGCCTGCATAGTAAATAAAGGGTTAACTGCCTCCGGTTAGCTAATTTTGCCTCAAATTACCCGCAGATGACTGATGAAGAGAAGGATTTTATGAACTGGTGGGAAGAAAACCGGTTGAAGGAGAAGAAAGTGCTGAAGCAGATGCTGATTGGCCTTCCAGTTGGTTTTGCCTTTGGTTTGCCCATTTTGCTGAGCGTGATGTTCCGTGGATGGTATAACCGTATGCCCTATATTTCCGGCACGCAGTTAACAATGATCCTGATAGCTATTTTGCTCATCATTGTTTTTTATGCCATCTTCCGCATGTACTTTAAATGGGATATGCGTGAACAGCAGTACAGGGAACTGAAAGAAAAACATGAACGTGATGCAGCGGTTAAGCCCGAACAGCAATCATGAAATGGTGGACGTAAACTGAAAGAAATCAGCAGCAGTTTGTCAAGCCCTTGTTAATCTGTTGAGTTTATTGACAGATGAAGGATTTAAAACAACAGAGTAAGACATCAAACAAATATATTTGCCGCATAATTAAAAACAAGTAGAAAAAAAACAGCAATGAAGTATACCCTTATTATTTTGTCCTTAGCCCTTGTATTTGCATCGTGCAAAAAGAAAACAAGTAACGAATGTACCTATAAGGCAGGAACAACAGTTGCCCCTGCGAATGAAGAACTGGTTGTAACAAATTACCTGGCTGCGAATAATATTACCACTGCAGTTGAACTGGAAGGCAGCGGTTTGTATTATGTTATTGATTCAGTTGGTACGGGTACAAAACCCACAAATCTCTGCGGCGTTGTAAACGTAACGTATAAGGGATATCTTCCAAGCGGAACTATATTTGATCAAACAACAGGTACAAGTACTGCCTCATTTGAATTAGGCGGTGTAATTGAAGGATGGACAAGAGGATTACAGGTGGCGGGTACCGGTACAAAGATGAGGTTGTTTATACCTGCAAGTATGGGTTATGGAGCAAATGGAATTTTTAATTCTAATACAGGTGTTTATACAATACCACCTAATTCAATGCTTATTTTTGAAGTGAAGCTGCTTGCAGTTACGAATTAATAAAACACTTTCATATACGAACCCCTGCAATTAACAGCAGGGGTTTTTTATTTGCCCTACTTTTGTAAAAACTCATCCGCTTGCAATACGAACCGATTTCCGTTTTTGATATGTTTAAAATAGGAGTAGGCCCATCCAGCAGTCATACGCTGGGTCCCTGGCGTGCCGCTCAGCGTTTTGTACAGTCGATTGTTGAAAAAGATCTGCTTGATAAAGTGTTGTCTGTTCGTGTATTGCTGTACGGTTCGTTGGCCAAAACAGGAAAGGGACATGGAACAGATATCGCCATACAGTTAGGATTGAGTGGTGATGATCCAGTTACGTTTGATGTGAATTCGATTGATGCCAAGATTAATGATATTGCTGCTATGAAAGAAATTCTGCTGGGAGGAAAACATGAACTGGCATTTGACCCGAGAGAGGATATTGATTTCTTACAGCATGAGAGTTTACCATTTCATCCCAATGCGGTTACATTTCTTGCAGAATATTCTAACGGTGATTCCATTGCTGAAACCTATTATTCTATTGGTGGTGGTTTTGTGGTGAAAGAGGGTGAGTCGTTGAAGGGAAAGCACCAGGTGCAGTTGCCTTTCCCGATTGATTCAGCACAGGATCTGTTACACTGGTGTATGAAAACAGGTATGAGTGTGAGTGAAGTGGTGATGGAAAACGAAAATGCATGGCGAACTGAAACAGAAACAAAAAATGCGGTACTCAATATCTGGAGAGTTATGCATGAGTGTATGTACAATGGTTGCCAGGTTGAAGGTTATTTGCCGGGAGGATTGAATGTAAAACGCCGTGCAGCAGGATTGAATAAAAAATTACTGAAGGAGAAAATTTATATTGATTTTCCTACATGGGTTGAAGCCATTCGTTCGGGCGGAAATAATTTTACCTACACGCTTGATTGGGTGAGTTGTTTTGCATTGGCAGTGAATGAAGAGAATGCATCGTTTGGAAGAGTGGTGACGGCACCTACTAACGGTGCTGCGGGGGTGATTCCTGCTGTGTTGATGTATTATGTTTGTTTTTGTAATGATTCCGATAGTTACCGGGATGATGATAAGATCATCCGTTTTTTATTAACGGCTTCTGAAGTGGGAAGTATTTTTAAAAAGGGTTCTACTATTTCTGCAGCCATGGGTGGATGCCAGGCAGAGATCGGTGTATCGAGTGCAATGGCTGCTGCTGCTTTAACTGAATGTATGGGCGGTACTCAAAAGCAGGTGTTGATGGCTGCTGAAATTGCGATGGAACATCATTTGGGTTTAACCTGCGATCCTATTGCCGGATTGGTACAGGTTCCCTGTATTGAACGTAATACCATGGGTGCTATTAAAGCCATCACTGCTTCACAATTGGCCATGCAGAGCACTCCTGATTTTGCAAAAGTTTCTTTAGATGCTGTGGTGAAAACGATGTGGGATACGGCCAAGGATATGAACACGAAGTATAAAGAAACTGCTGAAGGTGGATTGGCGATTAATATTCCAATTTCATTGAGTGAGTGTTAAGAAAGGCTGCCACGAATTACACGAATAGAAATTAAGGTAACGACCAGTTATCAGTAAAAGAAGCTATCAATAGCCTGTTTGTTAAAAATTCTCTAACTGATTTTTTTTCTTTGAACAATTAAGTTGCATTCCTGTTATTTGCAGTCAAGTTCAACAAAACTTCATTTTGTTTAAATAAATGGAGTGTTGAACCATAACTCTCTTTAACAAAGCGATCAACGGAAATGGCAACAATTGCAACGGACCGGGATTTAAAGAATCCCCTCAGGAGACTCATACAGGTACTGAAACTGGAACGGAAAGAAATCAGTTCGATTTATTTTTATGCCATACTTGCCGGGTTGTTGCAGTTAGCGGTTCCCCTTGGGATACAGGCCATCATCAATTTTGTGTTGGCAGGTCGTGTTTCCACTTCTATCATTGTTTTAATTGTTCTTGTTGTTGCCAGTGTTTTTTTTACGGGGTTGTTGCAGGTTAGCCAGATGAAGATCATTGAAAAAGTACAGCAACGCATTTTTACACGTTACTCCTTTGAGTTTGCATGGCGTATTCCCAAACTTGATTTAAAGCAAATTGACCGGTATTATTTGCCGGAGTTCGTAAACCGTTTTTTTGATACCATCGTTCTCGAAAAAAGTTTAAGCAAATTATTACTGGATATTCCTGCGGCTACAATACAGGTTTTATTTGGATTGATATTACTTTCACTCTATGCTAATGTGTTTATCATTTTCAGTTTACTGGTAGTGCTCATCCTATTTACCATCATCCTTGTAACATATACAAGAGGATTAGCAACGAGTTTACAGGAAAGTGATGCAAAATATGCAGTGGCAGGCTGGCTGGAAGAAATTGCCCGTGTATTAAAGTCATTTCATTTTTCCAGGCATTCATCATTACCTGTTGACAAAACGGATGGATTAGTTACCGGTTACCTTCATGCACGCACCAATCATTTCCGTATTCTGCTTACTCAATACTGGTCGTTGATTGGATTTAAAGTTCTTATCACTGCAGGTATGCTTATTGTTGGTGCATTTTTGCTGGTGAGCAATGAAATTAATGTAGGACAGTTTGCTGCTGCTGAAATTGTGATCTTAACTGTACTTGCATCGGTTGAAAAACTGATTAACAGCCTGGATAAAATGTATGATATACTTACCAGTGTGGAGAAATTAGGTAAGGTAATTGATAAACCTCTTGAAGCAGCAGGAACGCTTCAATTAACAGAGAAAGATAAAGGACTTGCTGTTGCTAT
Source organism: uncultured Chitinophagaceae bacterium (assembly GCA_964580775.1). Classification (GTDB taxonomy): domain Bacteria; phylum Bacteroidota; class Bacteroidia; order Chitinophagales; family Chitinophagaceae; genus Lacibacter. The sequence continues at coordinate 88,106 of CAZOLW010000015.1, forward strand.
GAAAAATCTCAGCTTCAGCTACAACCAAACAAAAGAAATACTTCATCATATTTCATTTACAGTAAAGCCCGGAGAAAAAGTCTGTATTATGGGTAATGATGGATCGGGTAAAACAACACTGCTGAAACTAATCACAGGAGCTTATGCAGATTTCAATGGAAGTTTGATAATTAATGATGTGCCCATTGGTAATTACGATCTGGATTCCCTGCGTGGTGAAATAGGCATCCTGTTTCATCAGCAGGATATTTTCCAGGGAACACTGTATGAGAACATTACACTCGGCAACACCAGCATTACGACCGCAAAGATCACTGAACTTGCATCGAAGATCGGCATTCTCGATTTTCTTTCTTCCATGAAAAATGGTTTCGATACTGAAATTGATGCAGCCGGCAAACGATTATCAGGTGCCGTAATAAAGAAAATTTTATTACTGCGTGCATTGATTGGCGAACCTAAGTTGCTGTTGCTGGAAGAGCCCTGGCAGGGTTTGGATGAAAGCTGTTCACAAAAAGTAAAACAGTATTTACTCAATGATCTCCCTGCAACAACTATTCTTGTTATTTCGAACGATGAACAGTTTGCAAAGCAGTGCAATCTTATTTTACATATGCAGGATGGAACAATCATACAATAAAAAACCAACGGATAATTTAAACGAACAATATATGTCCATTGAATTATTAACACCTGATATTCAGGAAAAGCTTGGTAGAAAGCTGAACTCGTTTGAGCAGATTTACCGGCAGAATAAAAGCAGCCGCATACGCAGGGTATTTTGGCTCATCATTTTTTTTCTGCTCATTATTTTATTCATTCCATGGACTCAGAATATCCGAAGCGAAGGATCGGTAACAACACTTCGCCAGGAGCATCGTCCGCAGCAGATGAATAATATCATCCCCGGACGAATCATAAAATGGTGGGTAAAAGAAGGCGATCTTGTAAAGAAGGGCGATACAATTGTTCAACTGGCAGAAATTAAAGACGATTATCTCGACCCGAAATTACTGCAGCGAACCGAACAGCAGTTGGGCGCTGAACAACTGACGATTGGTTTTTACGAAAGGAAAGCGGGCACCGCACAGCAACAGATTATTGCCTTGCAGAATGAACGGGAGTTGAAATTAGGTTCCATTGAAAACAAACTTATTCAAACCAAACGAAAAGTACAGAGCGACAGTATGAAAGTACTTGCTGCTGTGAATGAATTGAGTGTGGTAGACAGACAATTGGAGGGTGCAACTAAAATGTTTGAACAGGGTGTAATTCCCTTAACAGAATTTGAACGCAGGAAAGTACTGCACCAAAATGTATATGCAAAATTAGTTACAGCGCAAAATGATTTCAGTAATTCAAAACAGGACTTACTTATCATTCAACTCGATCGCAGTGCTGCTGTACAGGAGTATGCAGAAAAAATTGCCAAGGCACAGGGCGATCAGTTTCAATCACAATCGCA
>CAZOLW010000016.1:0-7616 GCA_964580775.1 uncultured Chitinophagaceae bacterium
GCATATAAAACCCGGTAGCTGAGAGAGGGTGTGATATAAAACTGCAGTTGCTTCACTGGTTTTTGTTTAATAACCAGCGGAATATTCACTTCATAATTGAGTTCGGCATCTGTTTTCAGTGCAGGAGATTCATCGATAACCGGCATTTCTGTTTGATGTTCTTTAGCACTGATATTTGTTTTTTGTTCAGGGGCATCAACTACATAGAAAGCAGGCTTGCCTGATGAAATCAGATGATCATTCTCAGTTTTCGTAAGTATAAATTCTTCAGCAGCTGATTGCTCAATTACCGGCGAAACTGGTATGGTTGGCGTTGCATCAACGGGAAGAACTTTTTCAGAAGGTTCAGGTGCATTAACAGCAAAGGATCCGTTATTCGTTTCAGACAATGATTGCTTCACTCTTTGCTTCAACTGTACAACCTTTGCAAGAGGTGAATTTGTTTTTGATACTATTTGATAAACATCGCTGTCATCAGGTAATGAAAGGGATACTTTATTATTTGTTTGCTGATCCTTAGAAAGATAAAGTGAGAAAAATGAAAGAAGAACAAGAGTTATACCGGCTGACTTTAAATTGAAGAAATTGTTTTTCTTCTGTACACTTTGCTGAATCTTGTCCCATACTTGAGTGGATGGGTACATACGGTACTCATCAGCCTTTTGTTTCAGCATCCTTTCAAATGAATCGTCCTGGTACATAAAGCGTTCCATAATCAGTTTTGTTTGGTTGTACGGATATTAAAACCGAGGATGGGCCGCTGCCACCCATTCACCCTGTCTCTGAGGCCGGAGAATGATTTGTTTTTGAATTAAAATCTGCTCCAGCATTGCTTTTGCCCTTGTGTACTGCGATCGGCTGGTACTTTCTTCAATGTCCAGCATGTTAGCAATTTCACGGTGTGTGTAACCGTCAATTGCAAACAGGTTCAATACAGTGCGGTAACCAAGTGGTAATGTTCTGATACACTCAATTACCTGTTTGGCCTGAATGATTGATGGCACACTATCCTCCCTAACCGAAACGGTTTGGGCCTGTGTTATATCTACACTATCATTAAACTTTTTGTGTTTTTTTAAATGATTAATGCAGGTATGAACAATGATGCGCCTGATCCAGCCTTCAAAAGAGCCTTTGCTTTGAAACTGATGAATTTGTGTGAAAATCCTGATGAAACCTTCCTGCAGCATGTCTTCAGCATCTTCTCGGTTGCGGGCAAATCGATAACAGACAGACAACATTTTTGGACTGTATCGGCTATACAGTTCCTGTTGTGCTACCGGTTGATTTTTAAGACATCCCTGTAAGATTGCTTCCTCAGTCATTCACATTGGGTTTGCAACCCTGAATTTAGACAATTTATATGAAAAAGCCGCTGCTTTACTGTCAAAATAATGCAACGAAAAAAGCCCATTGTTCAAAAAACCAGAACAATGGACTTCTTCTAAAATTATCCAGAGCCTGATTACAGGCGGTATTCCTTTAAAATGCTTTGTGGAAGAACGGTTTAGTGCATATTACATCTGAGTATTGTTTTGTTTGTTCTTTCGTATTCTTTTAGGATTGTACCAAAGCCAGAAACCGGTAATTGTAAGCATTAATAAGCCTCCGCCCATTATTGTTGTATAGGAAAGTTTAAATGCTCCATTTAGCCCGGTTAACTTGTCAATGAACGAACCGTCATGTATGTTTTCAATAAAGTCCGATCTTCTTTTTTCAATGTGTAATACCTTTCCCGTTGCAGCATCGAGTTGAATGCCCCAGTAATGTTCTTTAAAAACAAACTTTACCATGCCTTTTTCCGGGCGTGCATCTATCCTGTCTATTATTTCAGAAATATCTCGTGATATACTATCGTGAAGGGTTTTAACTGCAATACTATGCAGCGAATCAAACGACAACCATTGACTGATGTCTGTTGTTGTGCCTTTCTGGCTATCTGCAAGCAAATAACCGTTGCTGTTTTTTTTCCATCCGAGAAGTAATCCTGTAATGGCGATGATGACAAAAAAAATAAACAGGATAGAAGCAATCCATCTGTGAATTTTTCTGTACCACCTGGTTTGTTTAACAACTTTTGAAACAGCCATGTTTTATAAATTTGCTCTTAATGAAACAATAAAGTTGCTTCCTGCTGCAACAATCCCTGATGAATAAGGCCTATAGCGTTGATTATTGATATTTTCCCAGCCGGTTGTTAACAGAAAGTTTTTTGTTATCTGACAGGATGCTTTCACATTAATGGTATACCACCCCGGAGCATAAGGGTTTCCGTTGGCGTCTTTTGCATAAATATCTGTTTTGGCCTGTTCTGAAGGAGCAAGGTCTTTGTTTTTTATTTCACTGTTATATAGAGCAGATGCTTCAACATAGAATTTCCCTGCGTGATATTTGATATATGTGCTGCCATAAAAAGGAGGAGCATGACGCAAAGGAACCTGTTCGTTTTTTACATCATCTGTTTCTTTTCCGGTTATCCAGTTTGCATGAGTTTGAACGGAAAAGTTTTTTGTGATAAACACTTCAACACTTGCCTGGAAACCCCACACCGTTGCTTTAGCAACATTTTGTAATGCTTCAACCCGGCTGAGTGTGCCGTCAAATAGAATACTGTCCTGCCCATTGAATGTTGTTGGCCTGCGTACTATTGCATGATTCAGCAGAGTGTGGAATCCATTCAGCTCGATTCTCAGTTTATGCTGAATATTTTTTACAATACCAATTTCAAAATTGTAAGCATATTCTGACTGTATATCCGGATTCGGAATTGTAACGTTACCGGGCACACTTTCAAACAGTTTTCCAATATCATCAACATTTGGCATTCGGTAACCGGTTGAAAAATTTGCATTCAACTGCCATGTTTCAGCAGGACGAAAAACAAGTCCGGCATTTCCGGTAAGTGCGCCTTCTTTAATCTCTGCTTTTTTATAAGGGAACTTGATGAACGTTGTATCAAAAGTTGCTTTCAGCATATTATAACTGTAACGTAAGCCACTTGTTAACGTAAACTTTGGATGAAAATTTATCTTGTAGCTGGCATATATACCGGCAGTACTCCATGTACTGCCATCGGGGTAGCGGCTTACATATGGTGATACAGCACCTGTTCCAATATTTATTCTTTCTCCTGTTGAACCTACTTTGTTGTAAACGTACTCAATACCATAGAATAGTTTTCCTTTGCCAATTGTTTTATTCGCATCAGCATTAATATTGATTGCCTTTACCGTTTCTTTCTGCATGTTACGGTTATTGTTGGCCCGTGTACGGTCAATCCTGCTTTCTTCATAATCCTGGTAAGCAATATTCAGTTTGCTTTCATCGAACAAAACATTCTTCTTTGAAGCTAACACTTCAAGGTTGTGAAACGCCGATATCATTGGCCCATAATACCATTCTGCAAAGCGTAGTTTTCCACTCCGGTACTGTATCAGTCTGTCATAACGTGGGGCATTACCAGTTTTTGCATATGTGAAACCATATTTAAAATCAAGATTTTTAGTTGGTTTAAAACGAATCTTTTGCAACAGATTTATTTGTTCGTAGCCGCTGAACCGCTGAATCCTTGGATCGCTGTTTTTTACAATACTGTCGATGCCATTGATACGCTCAACATATTCAGGGCGCAGGTAACTGTCCGGTCCACCATTTTTTCCCATCTTCAGGTCATCAAATTTGCTGTAAGTGAGGGAAGATAAAACAGACCATTTTTTCCAGCCAAGATTTACGTCAGCATGGATTGTGTTTTCTTTATTAGCGGATGAATAGCGAACTGATGTACTTCCTTTTACCAACAGTTTTTCGTTTTGTGATAATCTTGGATGCAGTGTATGAAAATCCATTACACCTCCAATGGCATCGCTTCCATATATTAACGACCCTGGTCCAAAAATCACTTCCGCAGTTTCTAATGCAAGTGCATCAACTGAAATTATATTCTGCAGATTTCCACTCCTGTAAATAGCATTGTTCATTCTTACACCATCAACAACAAGTAATATCCTGTTTGTTGCAAACCCACGAATCATAGGACTTCCGCCTCCAAGTTGACTTTTCTGTACAAAGATTGTCCCTGTTTGTGTAAGTAAATCAGCAGAAGTTTGCGGATTGTTCCGGAGAATTTGATCCTTACTTATTTTGGTGATTTTATTTGGAACTTCATTTTGCTTGAGTTCCCATTTATTAAATGAAATAATGACCTCACCTAATTCTTTTGCAGTTGTATCCGGGGGATCTTCCTGTGCCTGCAAATAGGAACATGCACAGACAAATAATAGCAATAGAAATAACTTTCTCATTTAAATTGTTAAGCTGGTTATTGAAATCAATTGTACATGCTTACTAATGATGTACGACATGATAAAATTATCATTACAAAGCAATGAGCACATTAAATGGTAACTGAAAAACTTAACTGAATTTTGGAGGAGGTGCTATATGGCCGATGAAGGGAATTATATAAATTGAATTCCTGAAATGATTCCTGTTATTGATGTGAATGCAGTTAAGTACAGGCAGGTTACCGGTTTCTGTATTTGCAATCATCACAGAAAATAATTTTACAAACTGCTGCAACTTGCCCGATTGCTGTTGATTCTTTGCCAGATCTTTCAGGCTTTTTTTGATTTCTTTTTCTTTTTTATCATAAAGACCTGTCAGCAGGGTTTCATCATTGATAATCTGGATATGTTTTACATCAAACATTTCTCCACTAACCCAACATTCTTTCTTGTCTTTGATCCATTCAATGTGTGATGTTTTTATTCTTACCTGAACCAGTTCCTGTTTTTCCAGCGCCTCCAGCATCTGCCACTGTACATACAGTTGTTTCACCTGCAACACTACAGGTGAAAGCAGCGGAATGCTGAAGGCCGTCAGTATAAAAACAGTTAATATGGTTTTGAAGGAATGCATCAATCAATAATCAAATCGATACCTGTCATTTCTTTTGGAGCTGCAAGACCCATCATATGTAAAATAGAAGGAGCCACATCGCCTAATTTTCCGGTTTTCACTTTTCCTTTCCACTCTTTATCAACTACAAATAAAGGAACAGGGTTTAATGTATGTGCTGTATTGGGTGTTCCATCTTCATTGATCATAAAATCAGCATTGCCATGATCGGCCAGAACAAAAACAGTATATCCATGATCCAAAGCAGCAGTAACTAAGCGCTGCATACATTTATCAACTGTTTCAACAGCTTTTATGGCAGCACTGAAAACGCCGGTATGACCAACCATGTCGGCATTGGCATAATTCAAACAGATAAAATCAGCTGTTTCATTTTCAATTTCAGGAACAATAGCATCTGTTACTTCAATTGCACTCATTTCGGGTTGCAAATCATAAGTAGCAACTTTAGGTGATTGAATCATAATTCTTTTTTCACCGTCAAATGGCAATTCTCTGCCACCGCTGAAAAAGAAACTTACATGCGGATATTTTTCTGTTTCCGCAATCCTGATCTGGGTTTTGCCATTCTGTTCTAACACCTGTCCTAAAGTTTGATTCAGGTTATCAGTTTCAAAAACAACATGAACATCTTTATAAGTCTTGTCATACTCAGTCATGGTTGTATAATGCAGTTTCAGTTTTTGCATTCCAAGATCGGGCATATCTATTTGTGTAAGCACCTGAGTTATTTCACGGCAACGGTCGGTACGGAAGTTAAAGCAGATCACCGCATCGCCATCTTTAATGCTTGAGTTTGCTGCTTTGCTGCTGATGATTGGTTTTAAAAATTCATCTGTAACTCCGTTTGTGTAGGAAGTTGCAACTGATTTCAATACATCATCTGATTTTTCGCCAATACCGTTCACTAACGCATCATAAGCCAGTTTTACACGTTCCCATCTTTTATCCCGGTCCATTGCATAGTAGCGGCCAGTAACTGATGCTATCACTCCAACGGTTTGGTTCAGGTGATTTTGGACATCGGTTAAATAGGCCAACCCGCTTTTGGGATCAGTATCTCTGCCATCGGTAAATGCATGAACAAACACATTACTCAGGCCTTTTGCTTTACAAAGAGAAGTGATTGCTTTCAAATGACTGGTATGTGAATGCACCCCGCCATCGCTCACCAATCCAATAATATGAAGTGGTTTGTTATTTTTGAGAGCATAGTCAATACTATCGTTCAATGTTTTATTGGCTGCAAATTCACCATCACGCACTGCAACATGGATGCGTTGTAACTCCTGGTATACGATACGGCCGGCACCGAGGTTCAGGTGGCCTACTTCACTGTTACCCATTTGTCCATCGGGTAAGCCAACTGCTTCGCCACAGGTAATCAACGTGGTATTGGGGTATTGATATAAACTTGTTACAAAGGGAACATTTGCATGCTGGATGGCATCTGCATACTTTACCTGTCCAAGTCCCCATCCGTCCATAATGACCAGAATAGCTTTTTTCGTTTTCATCTGTATTTAATTTTGAGTTGTTTGCCAGTTTCGCCGTTTGAAATAACCTTTCCAATCAAAGAAAAAAATTATCACGGCTGAATTAAGATGCCCAAATTTACTTTATTTGAGTCAAAATCATTTGATTAGCTTCGCTTACAGCAGCAATAGATTCGATTTGATTGTCTGAGTAACCGTGTATTTGGCATGTTTTTCGTATTTATATGCATATAAAAATCTTTGTATGAGCGCAAAAAATATTTTCAATTTTCTGTTGCTGATTTCGCTAACCGTTTTTTCATATTCATTTATTCAGAAAGATGACATTGTAACGGCGCTGAAATCGGGGAGTGCAGATAAAATGGCCAAGTATTTCGACAATATGGTAGATGTAAGCATACCGGGTAAAAGCAATACGTTCAGTAAAGGACAGGCAGAAATGGTGGTGAAAGATTTCTTCGCACTCAATAAAGTAAAAAACTTTGAAGTGCAGCATTCAGGAAGCAATCCCTCCTCTAATTTTATTATCGGCACCTTAACTACCAGCAGCGGCAATTACCGCACAACTGTGTACATGCGTTCCCGTGGTGATAAGCAGCTGATCCAGGGAGTTGAATTTGAACAGAAGTAAAACTCTTACAAACAATACAACATCACCCCGCTTTCACGGCGGGGTTTTTATTTGCAGCAATAAAAGCAGAAGAATGAATTCCTTTAGTTTTGCATCATGATCGCAAATTACAATGAGCTGTTACATGTATTGATTACTGCTGCATTAAAGGAAGATATTGGTGAAGGGGATCATTCAACACTCAGTTCAATTTCTCCCGACGCAAAGGGAATGGCCGTCTTGAAAATCAAAGAAGATGGTGTACTTGCCGGAATGAACGTAGCAAAGGCAATCTTTCAGTTTCAGCAACCTGATTGTATATTCAAAGCCTTTAAGAAAGATGGAGACAGTATGCAGAAAGGTGAAACAGCATTTGAAGTGGAAGCAAGTGTGCATACAATTCTGCAATGTGAACGGCTTGTATTGAACTGTATGCAGCGCATGAGCGGTATTGCCACTCTCACAAAAAAGTATACAGAGAAATTGAAAGAGTATAAAACTCGGATTCTTGATACAAGAAAAACAACTCCTAATTTTCGTTTGCTGGAGAAAGAAGCCGTAACAATCGGTGGAGGATATAATCATCGCTTTGC
>CAZOLW010000016.1:7716-21467 GCA_964580775.1 uncultured Chitinophagaceae bacterium
AGAGTATGCAGCAACCGGTGTTGACTTCATCAGCGTGGGGGCATTGATTCACCAGGCCAGAAGTTTGGATCTGAGCTTAAAGGCAAAACTGATCTGATCACTAAAAACCAAAACAAATGTCAAAAAAGAATAAACCCGATACAAGAGGATTTGTGTTCAGTACCGATCCTTCGTTTCGATTCGAAGAAGAGGAGCGGACTCCACAGGAAACTTTACCGCCAGCACAGCAAAACCTGCGTGTAAAACTTGAAACCAAACACAGGGCAGGGAAAACAGTTACATTGGTTGATGGTTTTAAGGGTAGTGATGAGGATGCAGAAAAACTGGGCAAACAGCTGAAGAATTTCTGTGGTACCGGAGGTTCTGTTAAAGAAGGTGAAATAATTGTACAGGGCGATCAGCGTGACAGAGTGCTGCAATTTCTTTTGAAGAACGGGTACGGTAAAACGAAGAAGTCGGGCTAATACCCGACTGCGTACTATTTTTAATTATTTTTACGTTTAAGACCAACAACCTTTTTAAATTACTAACCTGCTATGTCTATTATTCTTCTTGGTGCCTATACCGCAAGATTAGAATTATTTAAATTCTTCTTTTTTCTGGCATTTGGGGCTTTGATCTGGAGTTTTTTCATGTATTATGATGCTTCGGGATCGAGCAGCCATAAAAGAAAAAAGAGAAGAGCGGTTATTTTAATGATTGTTTCATCCGTACTGGTTGCGGGTATGTCAGTTACCTGGCTGCTCAGCAAAACCAACATGGGATGGTGGTGGGAGCAATAAGTGATCAACCTTCAGCAGTATCCTCCTCATCAGGCTTTTCAGCATTTAAGTAGTAACTCAGGGCTCCGCTTGGACATTTTTGAACCTGTTCAATTATCTTGTCTGTAGTCGCTCCTTTAACATCTATCCATGGGCGTTTTGTTGGGTTAAAGACCTCTCTCAACCCTTTCCAGCAAAGGGTTGAATGGATACAAACATCCGGTTTCCAAACAATAGTAACTTCTCCATTGTTGTATCTGTGTGTTGTTTTAGACATAACAGGTTTCCTGGTTGTTAAGTTATAGATAAGGAGTTCTGTGAATTTCGTTTAATTTTACATCAAATTTAAATATGGTATCCAAAATTACAGAAGGGGTCACCATTACTGTGGAAACGTTTTACCAGCCCGATTACAGCAATCCGGTGGCGGGTGAATTTATGTTTGCTTACCGTATTTCAATTGAAAACAATAACATTTTCCCAGTTAAGCTCCTGCACAGGCACTGGAATATTTTTGACAGTAATGGATCGCATAAAGAAGTAGATGGTGAAGGAGTGGTTGGCGTTCAGCCCGTTATTCAGCCCGGGGATCAATACCAGTATGTAAGCGGGTGCAATTTAAAAACAGAAATGGGTAAAATGGAAGGCACATATACAATGGAGAATCAGCATAACAAAAAGCAGTTTCAGGCTCACATTCCATCCTTTGAAATGATTGCCCCCTTCAAAGGCAATTAAACCGAAGCCCTCTACATTAACAGCAAATTGCCTCATCTTGCATCTTCATCAACACGTCTCATGGCTTTTTTAGCTTAATTTTGACGAATTGATTGCTTCTATTCGTAGCACAAAAGGCGATCGTAATTTCAATTCAATATGGCGAAAGTTTCATTCAATAATAAAAGCAGCCTGTTCTTTAATGATCTGAAACAGGCGGTTGATCATTATTTCTCAACAAATCAAATAAAGAAAACGGGCAATGCAAAACTGTATGTGAAGACAATTGTACTTGTGCCAGCAGCAGTGCTGATCTACATTTCATTACTCACAGTTACATTACCAGTTTGGGTTGCCTTGTTATTATGTGGGTTTTTAGGGGTGATTTTAGCCAGTATTGGATTTAATGTAATGCACGATGCCAATCACGGCAGTTACAGCAGTAAAAAGTGGGTGAATGAACTATTTGGATATTCAATCAATGCCTTAGGCGGCAATGCCTTTATCTGGAAGTTTAAACATAATATCATTCACCATACCTATACCAATGTGGATGGAGTAGATGACGATATTGCCAGAAGTCCGCTTCTTCGCCAGTGCAGCACACAGATATGGAAACCTGCACATAAGTTTCAGCATATTTATGTTGTGTTTTTGTATGCTATTTCTTCATTAGCATGGGTAGCTTATCTCGATTTTGATAAATATTTTAAGCGTAAAGTGAATACTACATCCATGCAAAAGATGGATGCAAAAGAACATATCCTGTTTTGGGTGAGTAAATTGTTGTATGCAGTTTTTTATGTTGCAGTTCCCATTTGGTTTGTTGGTGTTGGTAAATGGGCCATTGGTTATTTGACTATGGAATTGGTACTCGGTTTTGTACTGGCCATTGTATTTCAATTAGCACATGTGGTGGAAGAAACGGAATTTGAATATGCCGGTATTGAGCCTGTGATGATTGAAAGTGAGTGGGCAGCACACCAGGTAAAAACAACCTCTGATTTTGCACCAAAGAATAAAGTGATTTCATGGTTTGCAGGTGGATTGAATTTCCAGGTAGAGCATCATCTGTTTCCACGTATCAGCCATATACATTATCCTGAATTGAGTAAAATTGTAGAAGAAAAATGTAAAGAGCACCAGTTGCCTTATCATTCAATTCCTACAATGCATGAAGCGATTGCTTCACATTTCAGAATGTTAAAGCAGTTGGGTCAATCTTCTGTTTCCTCATCTGGGCTTGTAGCCTGATTCGTCAAAAATCTTTTTGTTGGGAGTTTGCATCAATCGTTCAGGCGATAGGGATGGATGTTTTTTGATATAAGCTTTCACAATTTCCCATCCCAGGTAAGCACCGATGTTTCCCGGGCTATTCTCAGGCATTCCTTGAGTGGAAGGTCCATCAGTTGTAAAATTCTGCGTTAGTGCAGGGTCCATTTCAAACAGCAAATTCTGCTGAATAAAAAAGTTATAGATACTCCGTTCGCTTTCTTTACACCAGTCGAGTTGCTTCCCTGTATAACCAATCAGCAACGTATCATTTGTTTGCGGCAGGAATTTGTTTAACAGGTATAGTCGTTTGCCTTTTTCAATAAAACGTTCAATCAATGGAAATCGATTGCTGCTGTCAGGATACAGATCATCAATCACAAGCATAAATACATCAGTAGGAATAAACTCCTTGGAGAATCTCCGGCTTCGGTACTGTGGTGCAATACTGCTGATATATCCCGGATCATTATAAATGGCAAAGTCTTTCCCGAGATAAAACTGCAATCCAACCGCCAAGAAATTTTCACCGATGTAATTCGGACTTGGTTCATTATTGCTCATTGGTGCCAATGCATCCATCGGTCCAACTGTTGTAATGATGGCAGGTACCTGGTAGGAAGGGAAATAATATTTTACATATTGAAAGCCCTTCGACAGTTCTTCTTTTACAGGATTGAAATTCTTATACAGCTCCTGCGATTTTTCATACACCGGTTTGTTGAGATGCAGAAAACGTTTGCTTCCTTCAAAAAGCAATTGATTGGTATCTGTAAATGCACCCAACCCCAAAACATGATTCACAAATAAGGGTAAAAAAGTTGGATACTTGTTTTGTAGTGCAGTTAAACCAGCCTTGGTTTGATTGCTGTCGATGGCAAAAAAGTCCTGTTCAAATCGCTGAACAGAGAGATCGACATTGACCTTCGAAACATCAGGAGCATTGCTTTGATCGTTGCAGGCAAAGAGAAATACAAGGGCTGATAAGAAGAAAAGATTTTTCATGCTGCTGATAAACGAAAGATTCATGTGTTTGTTGTGAGGTTCTGTGGTCGAAATTCGTGAAATTTGTACCATGAAGATATTCATAGCCCAGCAAAATTATCATATTGGCAATTTTGAAAGCAACACACAAAAAATAATTGATGCAATTGAAGTGGCAAAAACACAGGGTGGTGAGATCATTATGTTCAGTGAATTGAGTGTGTGCGGATATCCTCCAAGAGATTTTTTAGAGTTCAATGATTTTCTGAACAAATGCAACGAATCGATAGATAAGATCAGGCAACATGCTGACAGCATTGCTGTGATTGTTGGAGCACCTGATAAGAATAAACGGACCCAGGGGAAGGATCTGCACAATGCTGCCTGGTTTCTGTATGAGAAGGAAGTGAAAGCCGTAATCCATAAAACGTGTTTGCCCAACTATGATGTGTTTGATGAGTACCGATACTTTGAACCGGCATACGACTGGAATATTGTGGAATTTAAAGGAAAGAAGTTAGCCATTACTATTTGTGAAGATATCTGGAACCTCGGCAATAATCCTTTGTACAGGAATTGTCCGATGGATGAGTTGATGCAATACCAGCCGAATGTGATGCTGAACATCTCTGCATCGCCTTTCGATTATACACATGTGGAAGACAGGAAAGCAATTGTAAAACTGAATGTTCAGAAATACAAATTGCCAATGATCTATTGTAATTGTGTGGGCAGTCAAACGGAGATTGTTTTTGACGGAGGTTCACTCGTATTTGATAAGGATGCCAACATGATTAAACAGCTTTCTTTATTTGAAGAAGAGTTAAAAGCGGTTGAATTAAACGATGATGGATATTTTGCAGAACCTGTTTTGGTAAAGGCAGAAGCATTACCTAATGAAGAATTAAGTCCTGCTCATTTAGATGAAACCTTATGCATTGCTGAAATACATGATGCTATTATTCTCGGCATTAAAGATTATTTTAAAAAGATGGGTTTCAGTAAAGCAATTCTCGGCAGCAGCGGTGGTATTGACAGTGCTGTAACATTAGCGCTTGCATGTACAGCGCTGGGCAAAGAAAATGTAAGGGCTATTTTGATGCCTTCACAGTATTCAACCGGACATAGTGTAAGTGATGCAGAACAGCTGAGTAAAAATCTCGAGAATCCATATGATATTGTTCCTATCAAAAATATTTACGATTCGTTCTTAACTGAATTAAAGCCAATTTTTCAAGACCTGCCTTTCAGTTTAGCGGAAGAAAATATTCAAAGCCGATCAAGAGGAAATTTGCTGATGGCCATTGCCAATAAGTTTGGTTACATCTTACTCAATACATCAAACAAAAGTGAACTGGCAACAGGTTACGGAACCTTGTATGGTGATATGGCCGGTGGCATTGGTGTGCTGGGCGATTGTTATAAACTGCAGGTATATGAACTGGCGAAATACATCAACCGAAACGAAGAGGTTATTCCTGATAATATCATCACCAAACCTCCAAGTGCAGAGTTAAGACCTGGTCAAAAAGATTCTGATTCATTACCTGACTATTCAATTCTTGATAAAATACTTTATCAATATATTGAACGACGTCAAGGCCCCAATGAAATTAAAGCAATGGGCTTTGATGCTGCTTTGGTTGACCGTGTGCTGAAGATGGTGAATGTAAATGAATACAAACGGAACCAGTTTTGCCCTATCATTCGTATTTCGCCCAAAGCATTTGGTGTAGGAAGAAGAGTACCCATTGTTGGAAAATATCTTTCATAAATATAATTGTATGCAAAAAGAGGGATTCGCTATCAGTACTGAAACAAGTTTCTTTAACCTGGAGTATATTCATGAGTTTTTGTCTAACTCTTACTGGGCAGGAAATATTCCCATTGAAACAGTACAGAAATCGATTGACAATTCAATATGCTTTGGTGTGTTTCACTTGGGCAGGCAGATTGGCTTTGCAAGAGTGATTACTGATAAAACCACATTTGCTTATCTCGCTGATGTATTTATTGACGAGGCTTACCGTGGACAGGGATTGAGTAAATGGCTGATGGAAGAAATCATGAATCATGAAGATTTGCAGGGACTTCGTCGTTTTATGCTCGCCACCAGTGATGCACATGGATTATATACTCAGTTTGGATTTTCAACATTAACGAATGCCGACAGGTGGATGCAGATTCATAATCCTGATGTTTATAAACAGGATTAACCAGGCTGAATTTAGAATCAGTTTGCTTTTCTTTAAATAATTGCGGAAATTTAAAAACCTGAATATTCAGCATGTATTACCGCAAGTATCAACCATCATCTATCCTGGCTCCTTTCGTGGAGTGCTATTTCATCTGGGATTCAGAAGGCCCGATGGATGAGGCGATGGTAATTGAATCGCCACCAAACAGCTTTTGTTCAATTGTATTTAATTATGCAGATTCTTATTATTTGCAAAATAAAAAATATGATCGTCTGCATGTTCCCTTACAATTTATTTCAGGATTGAGTATTTACAGTTATAAGTTGTTTTTGCGGGGCTGTATTGGTATTGCAGGCATTGTGTTTAAGCCATCTGCACTTGCAACTATTTTCGGGTTGCCCATGTATGAGTATACCGAAGAACGGATTGATTTGTATCGTGTGTTTAAGAAACAGGTGATTGATCAGTTTGCCGCAAAAATTAAATCTGCTGAAGATGAAAAACAAAAGGTGGAGTTGCTTGAAGAATTCATCATGCAGCAATACCATCTTCAAAAACCGGAGCCGGATTATATTGACCAAGCAGCTAATTTTATTGTGGAGCATAACGGAATGCTGCAGGTAACAGACTTGCTGAAAGACAGCTGCATGAGCAGACGCACATTTGAACGGAAGTTTTTTCAAAAGGTGGGCCTAAGCCCTAAGTATTATGCCCGCATAAGGCGTATTGGTTATATCTGCAATTTAATTGCGGGCAAAAAGAAAGTGGATTGGCCTAAGATTTTTTACGAATGCGAATTCTACGACCAGGCTCATTTTATTAAAGACTTTGCAGAATTTACCGGGCGTACTCCTCAGCAATACCTGAAAGAAAACACAGAGCTGGCGAATTATGTAGAAAAATCCAAAACACAATCTTTGAAATAAGTTGACGCAGTTTTACAAAAGTCTGTCGCATCCTTACAATTGATGCTGATATTTCTCAAATACTTTAGCAGTAAATATTACTGTTATGAAAAAAATTGTTCTTTCATGTGCAACCCTGCTGATTTTATCATGTAATCAAACAGAGCAAAAAGAAATAGTCTCTGCCCCGACAGCTTCGTTTAATGAGGATGCTGAAAAGGCAGCTATTATGAAAACAATTGAAAGTGAAACATCTTCTTTTTATAAACGGGATTATGATGGATGGAAGCAAAACTTTATTCAGAAGGAGTATGCTTTTCAGGGTTGGAGTAACAGTGATGGCAGTTTTGATGCTTCGGTTGGGTGGCGGGCCATTGATCAGCGAATTGGCGAGTATATAAAAAACAATCCGGTTAAAGAAGGAGAAAGTGTACATCCACGGGTAGAAAGAAGAAATATGCTGGTGACGTTTTTGGCGGATAATGTGGCTTACCTGGTTTGGGATCAATACAATGGTGATAAGGAGAACAAGGTTTTCACCGTGAGCAAAGACCAACGAATTATGGAAAAAGAAAATGGACAATGGAAAATTGTCAATGTTTCCTCTTTTTGGAACTATAAAAAGAAAATGCCGATAGACAGTTTAAAATAATCATATCAATCAATATCTTTTTTATGGACACGTTAGTAAAACAACAACACGAACTCAGTTTAAAAAATGCCTGTGTTGAATTCATGTTTGCATATCAGCAAAAGAATGTTGATAAAATGCTCAGCCTCTGCGATGCAAATGGTGAAGTGAATTTTATTCCCCTTGGTGAGGCAGGAAAGGGGAAAATAGGAGAATTGGGAAAAGCCATCTGGTCAGGGCTAATTGACAGCTTTCCTGATATCGACAATACATTGGATGCAGCCGTTGCTGAAGAGGAAAACACCGTAAGATGCCAGGTAGTGATCAGAGGAACTCAGGAAAAAGACTTTGCCGGTATTGAAAACAAAGGAAAGCATTTCGACAGTGATCACATTTTCATCTTTCATTTAAATCCCGGCAATAAGATCAACAGTATTCACATCAGCTGGGATCATGCCGATTTTCAGCGGCAGTTGGGTTCATAAATGAAATTCTACTGAAAAGAACAGGTCCGATAAGACCTGTTCTTTTTTTAATTATTCAACTCTGTTATGGTGGGCTTTACAGTGCAGCTTATCTTTGCCGCAAATTTTGAACTATGTTACAATTGGCATTTATCCGCCAAAACAGGGATTTGGTGAAAGAAAGACTGGCAGTAAAAAACTTTACTGACCTGGATTCAGTTGATGAAATCATTGAACTTGATGAGCAACGCCGTAAAAAACAACTGGAAAATGATGACCTCGCAGCGAAAGTAAATGCAGCGTCAAAAGAAATTGGTATGCTGATGGGCAAAGGTGAAAAAGAAGCTGCAGAACAAAAGAAAGCGGAAGTATCGCAGTATAAAGAATCTTCCAAACAAATTGCCGAACAATTAGCTGACTTAGAACAACAGGTAAATGATTTGTTGATCCGCTTGCCAAACCTTCCATCCATATTAGTTCCAATTGGTAAAACACCGGAGGATAATGTGAACATAAAGGAAAGCGGTGCAGATCCTGTATTGCCGGCAAATGCAGTTCCCCATTGGGAGCTGATCAAACAATATGACATCGTCAACTTTGAACTTGGTGTAAAAATCACCGGCAGTGGTTTTCCTGTGTACAAAGGGAAAGGTGCCAAATTGCAACGGGCATTGATCAGTTATTTTTTAGATTATAATACTACTGCCGGATATACTGAATACATTCCACCTTACATGGTGAACGAAGCAACGGCTTACGGTACAGGACAACTGCCCGATAAAGAAGGACAGATGTATTATATGCCGGCTGATAATTTCTACATGATCCCTACAGCTGAAGTACCAGTGACGAATATTTACCGTGATGAAATTGTAAAAGAAGCAGAGTTGCCAATTAAGATGACGGCGTACACACCCTGTTTCAGAAGAGAAGCAGGAAGTTTTGGTGCTGATGTGCGTGGATTAAACCGTGTGCACCAGTTTGATAAAATTGAAATTGTACAGATCGTTAATCCTGAAGGAAGTTATGAAGTACTGGATGAAATGGTGGCCCATGTTGAAAAGCTGATTCAATCGTTGGGATTGAAATACCGCATCCTCCGTTTGTGCGGTGGTGATATGAGTTTTACTTCTGCACTTACCTATGATTTTGAAGTGTGGAGTGCAGCACAAAAGAAATGGCTGGAATGTTCAAGCGTAAGCAACTTCGAAAGCTATCAAACCAACCGCATGAAGATTCGGTTCAAAGATGACAAAGGCAAAACACAATTACTGCATTCTTTAAACGGAAGTTCATTAGCGCTGCCAAGAATTCTGGCTGCCTTACTGGAAAACAATCAAACAGAAAATGGAATTGTTATTCCAGAAGTATTGAGAAGTTATTTTGGAGCTGATATTTTGAATTAATATAGCTCATTCGAATAAAAGCCCTGTAGTATTATACAGGGCTTTTCTATTGTAATTACTACTTATAAAGTTTTCCTAATAGAAGGAAATTAACTCTTCTTAATGCAATGACTGACTATCATTGCAGTTCATCAAAACTGCGTAACCATGCAAAAGATTTTTACACTTTGTTTATTATCTGTTCTTTGTTTTTCAGCAAATGCACAATTTAAAAAGGGAGATAAAGTGCTGGGAGCCGGGCTGAATTTTCAATCGTCCAAACAGGAGAATAACTTTTCTACTCTTCCTCAAACAAATAAAAGCACCAATTTTGACTTGTCAGTTGAGCTCGGAATAGCCAAAAAAGAAAACAGGCTAAACGGTTTTTTTATCAATGCCGGTTATGGGGTAAATAAGCAGGAATACCCAACTCAACCGGCATCCAATTCAAAGAATAATAACTTCAATGCAGGCGTTGGTTATTTCAGCAAATGCTATAAGCCTCTTGGAAAAAACTTTTTTGTGTTTGGCGAAGGAAGAGCAGGATTGAATTATTTCCAGGGAAACAACAATACAAACACCGCCAATCCTGATACACAGGAATATGGACTAAATCTTGGCCTCTATCCCGGCCTTGCATATAAATGGAACAGCAGATTTTTATTTGAAATCCGTTTTGCAGATTTTGTAAATGTTGGTTATTCCCACAGAGAAGTAAAAGGGATTAATAACACAAAAGATATTCAGCGCAATTTCTCATTGGGTACAAGCTTAGGGCTTGGGTATCTCAACAATATTGGCATTGGCGCCAGATGGATCATGTAATAAAAGAATTATAAAGACTCCTGTAACTGAAGAGGCAATTCCCCTGCCTCTTTTTTTATTTTCCGGTTCATGATATAAAACCAGAGTGGCGGAATATGTGCCAGTATCATCATGCCGGGATAACCGGTTGGCATTTGCGGTGAATCATTGTGATGGCGGAGAACCTGGTATTTGCGGCTGGCGAGGTAATGATGATCGCTATGGCGGCTCAGTTCAAATAACATCAACCGGCCAATAATATGGTCACTGTTCCAGCTGTGATTCGGCATGGTCCGTTCATAATTTCCCCGCTCATTTTGTCGGCGGCTAAGTCCGTAATGTTCAATATAATTCACACATTCAAGCAACAGAATTCCCATCAAAGCTGCAGCGAGATAAAACAGCAGGATCTTCCAACCAAACACAAAAAAGATCAGCGTAATAAATATCAGCTGCAGTAGTTGTGCCTGAACCATTTCATTCTGCAAACTCAAAGCAGGCTTTCCTTTTTTCTGCATTTCATTGTTGGCAATTTTCCATGCACTGATATAGCTGAATAAAACTGTTCTTGGATAAAAGGCAAATACACTTTCATTATACCTTCCGCTGGAAGGATCTTCATGCGTTGCTACATTTTTGTGATGCCCCTTATTATGCTCAATAAAAAAATGAATGTATTGTGATGTAAGCAGAAGTGATTTGGCCAGCACCTGTTCAAACCTGTTTACCCTGTGTCCCAGTTCGTGTGCCACATTAATTCCAAAAATGCCGCAAAGAAATCCCATACTCATAATGCGGCCTGTAATATCGGCCCAGCTTAAATTTTCATCCTTCAGGGAAAAAAGAAAAACGATCAGCATCAGGTATTGTAAAGGAACAATCAGGTATAAAATATAATCATAGGTTTTATCTGCCCTCACCATTTCTTCTTCAGCAGCAGATAAATTTTTTGAATCAGGTTTCAGAAACAATTCCAGGAAAGGGATGAAGGCAAATCCATAAATCACCGGCAGAAATGTAATCCAGCCGGTTTCATGAAAGGCAAACCAGGTAAGAATAAAAACAATAAAGGGACTGAAATATTTATATGGTCTTACATTCATGTACTGAAGTTATAAAATTAACAGAGCTGAGTAAAAGATTTTCCTTCTTTCCTGCGTTAACATTAAACCAATCAGTTTTTTTGCGGTCGTAACCCAATAATTATATTACATGTCGGTATCTGTACAGTTAAAAAACCAGCATTTGCTCTGGAGGGCGGGTTTTGGCCCTGCCGTTGAACAATGGAATGATCTTGCTAAAGTTTCTCCTTCAAAATTGTATGAGGCTCTGGAAAAAGCTTCCCGAAAAGAACCCATGCCATTAAAAGTGGCAGAGAATGTAGTGGAAGGCTTGATGAATGGAATAGATGGTGTTCGGAGAACGGAAATGAGCAAGGAGCAAAAACAGCAGTTGCAGAAAAAATCAAGAGAAGAAATCCGTAACCTCAACCTCGAATGGCTCGATGAAATGGTGAACAGTGAACAGCAGTTGAGGGAAAAACTGGCGTTCTTCTGGCATGGACATTTTGCCTGTCGCAATCTTAATGCGTTTTATCAGCAGGATTTGATCAATATCATCCGCAAAAATGCCTTGGGAAATTTTGGAACAATGCTGAAAGAAGTAAGTCGAAGTGCAGCCATGCTTGCCTTCCTCAACAACCAGCAGAACCGTAAACAAAAACCCAATGAAAATTTTGCCCGTGAAGTGATGGAGCTTTTCACGATGGGGCGTGGCAATTATACAGAGAAAGATATTAAAGAAGCTGCCCGTGCTTTTACAGGCTGGCAGTTTAAAATAAATGGTGAATTTATTTTCAGACCAAATCTTCATGACGACGGAGTGAAAACTGTTTTAAATAAAACAGGAAATTTTGATGGAGATGATGTGCTGGATATTCTGCTTGAACAAAAACAAACGGCAACCTATATCACTACCAAACTGTATCGCTTTTTTGTTAACGACGAAGTGGATAAAGAAAAAGTGAAATGGCTTGCCGATCGTTTTTATAAATCAGGCTATGAAATTACTGCGTTGCTGAAAGATATTTTTACCAGCGATTGGTTTTATGAACAAAAGAATATTGGTACCAGGGTAAAGTCTCCGGTTGATCTGTTAGTTGGTATTCGCCGTGCAATGCCAATGCAGATTGAAAATGAAGAAACGCAGTTGTATCTGCAAAAGATACTGGGACAGATCCTGTTTTATCCGCCAAATGTTGCAGGCTGGCCGGGCGGTTTTAACTGGATAGACAGTTCATCACTCATGTTCCGTTTAAGGATTCCTCAACTGATTGCTTTCAAAGAAGCCTTTAACATCCGTGCAAAGAATGATGATGACCAAGAGATGGGCCGTATGCAGGCAGCAAACAAAACCGGAGGAAGAATCATTCAAACCACTATTCGCTGGGAACCTGCAATGAAGCAGCTTGAAAAAGTAACAAGAGAAAATTTATTGGCATCTATTGCGGTAATCATGTGGCAGACTGACGGTTCAAAAATGAATAAGGTGATGCTGGAAAAATTCACCGATGCATCCAGCAGGGAACGATATGTTCAAACGGCCATTATTCAATTAATGTGTACTCCGGAATACCAGATGTGTTAATCAGCAATCATCTAAACAAAACGATTTATGAACTTCAAACGTAAAGAATTTATACAACTCGGTTCACTGGCAACAGCTTCGGTTTTTATGCCGCAGTTTTTAAAAGCATTTGAATCGGGGAAACTTGTACCACCGGGAAATAAAGTAGCAGTGATCATTCAATTGAGTGGTGGTAACGATGGATTGAATACAGTGATCCCTTACAGGAATGATTTGTATTTCAAGAACCGTCCAAAGTTGGGCATACAAAAAAATGTGGCCTTATCATTAACTGATGAAGCAGGGTTACATCCATCGCTCACAGCATTCAAAGAGTTTTATGATGATGGAAGCCTGGGTATTTTCAACAGTGTGGGTTATCCCAATCCCGATAAAAGTCATTTCCGCAGTATGGATATCTGGCATACAGCCAGCGATAGCAAAGATTACTGGAACACAGGTTGGGTGGGCCGTTACTTAGATGCACAATGTAAAGGATGCGATAAACCAACACAGGCTTTGGAAATAGATGATGTGCTGAGCCTGGCATTAAAGGGCGATCAGATCAAAGGGTTGGCATTGGAAGATCCACGTCGGTTATATAATACCAGCCAGGAAAAATATTTTAAAGAAATCTTAGCCCAGCATAAGAATGATGCACACGAACAGCCGGTTGATTATTTATACAAAACCATGGCTGAGACCATTTCAAGTGCAGATTATATTTTCAAACAGAGCAAGCAACGTCCTTCCTCAGAAACCTATCCTAATTCTGATTTAGGTAAAGGGTTAAAGACAATTGCTTCACTTATTTTCAGTGAAATCAATGACGAACTGTATTATCACTCATATGGAACTTTTGCTACGCCTATTAACAAGGAAGCACAACAGAAACGTTTGTTTACTGCTTTAAATGATTCCGTAAAAGCATTTTTAAAAGAGTTTAATAGTAATAACAAGTTCACTTTGTTTTTGCCATTTCCCTTCCCGGGACTGTGAAAACTA
>CAZOLW010000016.1:21477-88374 GCA_964580775.1 uncultured Chitinophagaceae bacterium
ATGATGTGTTGCTGTTTACTTTCTCCGAGTTTGGAAGAAGAGGAGCACAGAATGCAAGTGGCGGTACTGATCATGGAAAAGCAAACAGTATGTTTTTTATAGGCGGAGGTTTAAAGCAAAAGGGAATTTATAATCCATTGCCCGATCTTACTAACCTTGATGATGGTGATGTGAAATTTCAACTGGATTTTAAACAGGTATATGCAACGGTATTGAATAAATGGCTGGGTGCAGATGCCGGACTTATATTGAAACAGCCAATCAAACCACTTGATTTTATTTAAAGTGAAACTTGTTTTTAGGTTTAGTTCTGCGTAAAATTACCGCATAAAGATTAGGTGGAAACTCCTATTGTTTAAGGACTCTGGTGCATCTATATTTGTATAGTCCAATATTCAGAGAAACTAAACATCGTCCAATTCCTATGGAAGTATCATATTTCTTCCGCAAAAGAAGGCTGCATGCCTTTAGTATTGAGTCATTATTTGACAATGTATTTACGCAGGTAAATACGCAAAGCAACTTTCAGGCTAAGAAAGTTGAAGTGCCATCAATACTGAATATTTTCAGCAACATTTTTAAGGCAGGTACAAATCAGGGTATGATCAACCATATTACCGGGGATATTCATTATGTATCACTGGGAATGAAGAAACGGAATACTGTTCTTACCATTCATGATTGTGTGTTTCTTACCAAGTACAGCAAACGGGATATTAAATACTGGATGTTTAAATTATTCTGGTACCAGTTGCCCATGTGGCGTGCAAACACCATTACTGTTATCAGCGAAAAAACAAAAAAGGAACTGATTAAGTTAACAGGTGTGGATGCAAATAAAGTAAAAGTGGTTCCTAATTTTTTTGATCCACGGTTTGAATTTACTCCGAAAGAATTTAACGCACAAAAACCCCGCCTGCTGCAGATCGGTACAAAAGACAATAAGAATATTCAAAACCTTGCTGCTGCACTCAAGGGAATCAACTGTGAGCTGCATATTATCGGTAGCCTTGATGTAGATACGCAACTGACGCTGCAGGATAATAAAATTGATTTTAAAACTTATACCAATCTTTCATTTGATGAATTGAAACATCAGTATGAGATGTGTGATATGGTTGTGTTTGCTTCTACTTATGAAGGGTTTGGATTGCCAATTCTTGAAGCATGTGCCGTAGGCCGCCCATTAGTAACAAGCCGTATTTCACCAATGGATGAAATTGCAGATAATGCAGCCTGTAAGGTGAACCCATATAATGTTCTTGATATCCGCCGTGGTATTTTAAATGTAATTGAAAATGAAGAATACCGTGATCAGCTGGTGAATAACGGCTGGAAGATGCGGTACAAATACAGCATTGACAATGTCACTGCCAGATACACAGACCTCTATGAAGAGATTGCTTCACAACCTGCACAGGAGTTTTTCATGCTTCGCCAGGCAAAAGCAGCAGCTTCAATGTTAGGCTTGGTTTAAACCCTGTACTTACTAACCCGTTTTTATAGTTGTTGTAAAAAAAGAAGCCTCTATTCAGAGGCTTTTATTTTTTATAAAACCTCCGGAGTTTTATGGTTTAAGTATATGAACCCCGGAGATTTAGATTAAGAGGATTATTATTCTTTCAACTTTTCATTTCTCTTTATTCCAATCCGGTACAGGGTGTAACCCATGAATGCAAAGAAGAGCACGCCGAGTAAAAAATAGCCATTGGTGGAAAGTACATTCGTTAATCCATGTTCAAGACTGATTTTCCGCAGGAATCCCTGTGTTGCATCAGGCGCTGAGAAAAAGGCAATTAATACACCTGCCAACGCTCCTCCTGCAACAAGGCCGGTAGCGAATAAATTCCCTTTGCCCAGATCTTCTTCTTCTGCACTTAATACTTCACCACTTTTTTTCTTTTTCATATCAACCAATCCACGAATAGCGCCACCTAAAAAGATTGGAAGTGTTGTTGATAATGGTAAGTATAAACCAACAGCAAAACTTAATGATTTTATTCCACATAATTCCATTGTGAAGGCAATGAAAACTCCAACCAGAACAAACTGCCAGTCGAGGTTAAATGAAAGAATACCTTTAATCAATGTGGCCATGAGCGTTCCCTGAGGTGCAGGATATTTATCTGTTCCAATCAGGTGAGTTACTCCCTGTGCTAACATTTCAGCACTTGGTTTATCAAGTATTTTAATAGTTGCACCAATGGCAATGGATGAAACAATGGCGCCTACAAATAAAGCTATCTGTTGATATTTTGGCGTGGCCCCCACGATATAACCTGTTTTTAAATCCTGCGAAGTTGCACCTGCATTCGCTGCAGCAATGCAAATCATACCACCAACAACCAGTGCCATTGGTTCGTATACTTTACCTGTCCAGCCAACAGCAATAAAGATCAAACAGGTACCCATGATAGTTGCAATAGTCATACCGCTGATAGGATTGTTGGAAGAGCCGATTAAACCCACAATTCTTGATGATACCGTTACAAAGAAAGCGCCGAAGATGACAACGAGTAATCCCAATAATAATTTACTGCCGATACTTTCACCCGGAACCTGCGGCATTACTGCCATCAGGATAACTAAAGCTAAACTTCCAATACCTACAATTTTAATATTCAGATCTCTTTCTGTTCTTTTTACTTCAACCGGTTCACCTTCCTGTTTCTTCATAGAGCCAATACTGCTTTTGAAAGAGGAGATGATTGTTGGAATTGTTTTGATGAGTGTAATAAAACCGCCTGCTGCAACAGCACCTGCACCAATTTGCCGGATATATGCACGGTAAATAGCTGCTGAAAAATCGGCAAATGTATGATTGATAGGATCCCATCCACCTGGTCCACCTGTTTTATCTAAACCACTCAAATAGCCCAGCTTCACTAACTGAGCAGCAATCGTATCAGGAGGAACTAATGATGCAAGTAAAGGAGTAAATGCAAACCATGCAATCACACCACCTGCTACGAGCACACCACTGATCTTTGGTCCAATGATATAACCAACACCTAAATATTCCGGTGTAATTTCTCCGCTCACCTTAGCAGAAGGGAAAAATTTATTCACCTGCGTGGTCATCCAGAAAGGAGTTTCTGCAATTACATGAAACACCTTCTGTAAAAAAGCATATCCAAACGCAAAGCCCAATCCAAGAAAAGCAGTCTTGGCAAAATCACCACCCCGTTCACCGGCTTTTAATACACTGGCACAGGCAGTTCCTTCAGGGTAAGGAAGTATACCATGTTCTTTTACAATTAAAGCCCGACGCAAGGGTATCATCATCAATGTACCGAGGATGCCACCAAAAATAGCGAGAGTTAAAATGGTAAAATAATTGAAGAACTGAGAACTGTCTTTTTCACTTAAAAATAAAAAACCAGGCAATGTAAATACAACTCCTGCCGCAATACTTTCGCCGGCACTGCCTGTTGTTTGAATAATGTTGTTTTCAAGAATGGTTGTTTTTAAAAAGCGACGGCCCAGGGTAATCGCTATCACTGCAATGGGAATAGAGGCGCTTACCGTTAAACCAGCTTTTAATGCCAGGTAAACTGTTGAAGCACCAAAGAGAATTCCGAAAGCAGCGCCTACCAGTACGCTTTTAATGGTGAACTCCGGCATTTTGCTTTCATCAGCTACAAACGGTTGAAATTTCTGTTCAGACATATGGCGTTAGTTTTGAATGAGGAAGATAATAAAAAACCCCGATGAAATTTTTCATCGGGGTTGAATATAAGATAAGTCAGGTTTATTTGCCCTCGTGCATCATTGTTTGCAGCTTTTTTGTAAGTAAGAACAGGATTAATGAAGCTATTCCGGCCATAACACAAAACAGCATAAAGAAATCATACATGTTATTCATTTCATAACCGAGAAAACTTGTCGGTTTACCATCCGGATATAAAGCACTTAATACACCTGCCAGTTTATTGGCAAAAGCATTTCCTAAAAACCAAACTGCCATTAAAAGTGATGCATATTTAAAAGGTGCCAGTTTGTTTACCAGTGATAACCCAATCGGAGACAGGCATAGCTCACCCCAGGTATGTAGGGCATACATGCCTGTGAGCCAGATCATGCTTACTTTTATTCCTGTCGCAACATTGTTTACACCGAATGCAATCCATAAGTAACCAATACAAAGTAATAGTAATCCTATTGCCATTTTGGTTGGAGCAGAGGGCTCCCATTTTCCAAGTTTAAACCATAGCCAGGCAAACACTGGTGCAAATCCGACTACAAAGATTGAATTTAGAGATTGAAACCAACTTGCGGGAACTTCTTTGAAATCAATCTCAGATTGATTTAAAGAATAAACAGAGTAAGCAAGATATAAAATGCCCGCAGTAAATAAAGCCAGTAAAAAATAAACTGTTATCCTTAATCTTTTGTGAAAATCACCCGATAAGTTTTTTGCTGTTTTTTTTATCAGCGAAAAGTTGAAGAATAGTAAAAGTGCCGAAAGGGAGTACACTAACCATATAGGTATTTTTAAGTTTACCTCTCTTTGAGTTTGTTCATCTGCAAAGAAGGTTAGTGAAGCTCCTGCCTGTTCAAATGCGCTCCAGAAAAAAATCACAAAAAATACTAAAATAAAAATCACAATAACTCTGTCTTTTTCATGTTTGTTCAGGGTTTTGTCTGACATGATAAGTGCAAAGATGAATATTGCTGAACCCACCAGTAAATAGGGCAGATAACTTACAATCTTTGCATCAACGTATAACATTCCAATGGCTATCGTTGATAATACGGCCAAACCTATTATCATTGCAATTGGCTTTGTCCAAACAACAGGGGAATCTTTTGGTGTAAGGCCTAAAATTTTATTTTCAGGATCAACAACGTATTTATGATGAAACATTAATTGTACAATAACACTCAGCAACATAGCAATACCCCCTACTAAGAAAGCCCATTTAAAATCTGCAGGATTCCCTGTATCACCAACTAACCCGCAAATGAGGGGGCCGATTGCACCGCCAACATTGATACCCATATAAAATATTGTATAGGCGGGGTCAATTCTTCTGTCACCTTTTGGATACAACTGGCCAACCAATGAAGAAATGTTTGGCTTAAAGAAGCCATTCCCTGCAATCATCAAACCCAAACCAGAAAAAAATAAAATGGATGAAAGACCTGGAGATGAGTCGTATGTAGAACCACAGAAGAATAAAATAAATTCGCCCAGGGCCATTACTATGCCTCCTGCAATAATGGATCTTTGGTTACCCCAGTATCTATCGGCAATATACCCCCCAATTAATGGAGTAAGGTATACAAGGCTGGTATAGCTTCCATATAAGTTCGATGCGAAAGCTTTATCAAACATCAATGCTTTGGTCATGAACAAAACCAAAATGGCACGCATGCCATAATAGTTAAAGCGTTCCCACATTTCTGTTCCAAATAAAACCCACAGACCTTTCGGATGACCTTTTTGAGCGACAGATTGATTCATATCAGATGGTTTACGTAATTAAGAGTGAATTTTCGAAAGTAAGGAATAAATTCATAAACAGCTCATTTGGGAAACAATCAGCTAAATTGACAAACGGCAATGAGGATATCATCTCAACCCTTAAATTCGTTTATCTAAATCTTATCTTGCACTCATGAATATTTTGCTCCTCGGTTCAGGTGGTCGGGAACATGCCCTCGCTTGGAAGTTGGCTCAAAGCCCGTTATGTGAAAATTTATATATCGCCCCTGGAAATACAGGCACTGCATTATGCGGTACGAACGTTGATATCAGAGTTGATGGCGATTTTTCTGCTGCAGAACATTTTTGCAGAGCAAATCAAATTCAGATGGTCATTGTTGGTCCTGAAGATCCTTTGGTACATGGTGTTTATGATTATTTTCAGGAAGCACATGAAGTATTGCCTTTTGCCGAAGGCTGGTTGGGGGTGATCGGGCCATCAAAATTTGCTTCACAGCTTGAAGGAAGTAAAGCCTTTGCAAAGGCATTTATGGAAAGGCAGAATATTCCTACTGCTTCTTACAAAGAGTTTACCAGCAATAATTTTGATGAAGGAAGGGATTTTCTTTTGAATCATGCATTGCCTGTTGTATTAAAAGCTGATGGTTTAGCAGGGGGAAAAGGGGTAATCATCTGTAACAACCATGTAGAAGCTCTTGCAGAGTTTGACATGATGATTCACCAGGAAAAGTTTGGATTGGCAGGAAAGAAAGTTGTGATTGAAGAATTTTTGAATGGAATTGAAGTAAGTGTGTTTGTATTGACTGATGGAGAACACTACTGTATTTTACCCGAAGCCAAGGATTATAAACGGATTGGAGAAGGCGATACGGGTTTAAATACGGGTGGAATGGGTGCTGTTAGCCCTGTTCCGTTTGCTGATAAAGTGTTTATGGACAAAGTGGAGGAACGGATTATTAAACCAACCATCAACGGTTTTCATAAGGAGAAGATGATTTATAAAGGCTTTGTGTTCATTGGATTGATTAAAGTAAACAACGAGCCTTATGTTATTGAATACAATTGCCGAATGGGCGATCCTGAAACAGAGGTAGTAATTCCACGATTGAAAAATGACCTGGTTGAAATTCTGGTTGCCACTGCTGAAGGCAGGGTACAGGACATTAAAATAGAGCAGGATCCACGCTCTGCTGTTACTATAGTGGCTGTAAGCGGGGGCTATCCAAGCGATTTCATCAAAGGGTATGAGATCACAGGCCTCGATCAGTCATTGACCGATTCAATGATTTTTCATGCAGGAACAAAGGAGGAAGATGGAAAGATTGTGAGCAATGGTGGGCGTGTACTGACGGTTACTTCTTTTGGCAAAAACGTGGATGACTGCGTGCAACGTTCAAAAGCAATTCTTTCAGGGATCAAATACCGGAATATGTATTTCAGAAATGATATCGGGTATGAGTTTATGGATGCTAACTGAAACGTATAAACGAAAATTGCATACATTCTGTAAACCCTTTGTTGTCTTCGTTTTGAGGGTTTACCGCTGTTCTGGAAAATAACCGGTGAAAATTTCTGATAAAAAACACTTACAGGCATGATTTTAGCGTTGTAATTCCGAAATTTTCACTCAAATTTGCAACCATCGGAAGCATAACCGTTTCCAGCCACCAATATGGGACTCTTCAACTTTTTTATTCAGGAAATAGCAATGGATCTTGGTACTGCTAATACCCTCATTATACACAACGATGAGATTGTTGTCAACGAACCTTCTATCGTAGCACTTGACCGTAATAATCCTAAGAATGTACTGGCAGTTGGTAAGAAGGCCCTCATGATGCATGAAAAGACGCATGAGAGTATTCGTACAATCCGTCCATTGAAAGACGGGGTTATTGCCGATTTTAACGCAGCTGAGTTAATGATCAGGGAACTGATCAAACTTGTATTAACAAAAAAGCCATTATTTGCCCCTAAGTGGCGAATGATGATTTGCATACCCAGCAGTATTACTGAGGTAGAAAAAAGAGCGGTAAGAGACAGTGCCGAACAGGCAGGTGCCCAGGAAGTGTATTTGCTTCATGAGCCAATGGCAGCCGCACTCGGTATTGGTATTGATGTGGAAGAACCGGTTGGTAATATGATTGTGGATATAGGAGGTGGTACTACCGGTATTACCGTTATTGCCCTTGCCGGAATTGTGTGCGATCAGAGTATCCGTATTGCCGGTGATGAATTTACAGCAGATATTATGGAGGCCCTGCGCCGTTATCATAGTTTATTGATTGGTGAGCGTACTGCCGAACAAATCAAAATTCAAATAGGTTCGGCAATGAAGGATCTGGAAAATCCACCCGATGATATACCTGTAAATGGCCGTGACCTTGTAACAGGTATTCCCAAACAGATTATGGTAAGCTACCAGGAAGTTGCCGAAGCTTTAGATAAGAGTATTTTTAAAATTGAAGAAGCTATTCTGAAAGCGTTGGAAATGACACCTCCTGAACTGGCGGCTGATATCTATCGCAGAGGAATTTATATAACAGGTGGTGGAGCTTTGCTTCGTGGTCTGGATAAACGTCTGAATCAGAAAATCAAATTACCTGTTCATATTGCCGACGATCCATTAAAAAGTGTGGTAAGAGGTACAGGTATTGCACTTAAAAATTACAATCGCTTTCCGTTTGTGATGCGTAACTAAAAGTTAGCATCTGAACGGTTGAAACATTAAATCATCCACTCATCCGTGCGGAACCTTTTCGCTTTTATCAGGCGTTTTTCAGTGTTGCTGTTTTTTCTGTTGTTGGAAATCATCAGCATGGTTCTTCTATTCCGCTATAATAAATTTCATCAGGCTGCGTACATGGATACCGCTGGTGAAATTACCGGCAGTGTTGAATCCCAGTATAAAAAAGTAGACGGCTACTTTCATTTGAAAAAAGAAAATGAAGAGATGCGACGAAAGCTGAATGAAGTGCAGAATAAATTAGCTGAAAATTTTTCAAGCCCTGATACTGCTCAGCACATCATCACTGATACAGTTTCAATTGATACCTCCGGCAGCAAACGCAAGTATTTATACATGGATGCTGAAGTAGTGAATAATTCCATTATTCACCCCAACAATTATTTTACCATTCACCGGGGAACAAAGCAGGGAATAGAACCGGGCATGGTTGTATTGTCTCCAAATGGCGTGGCTGGTGTTGTGATGGATGTAACTGAAAATTTTGCAACTGTTATGAGTATGCTGAATAAGCAAAGCCGCATCAGTGCCAGGTTAAAGAAAACAGGTGAGAGCGGAAGAATTGAGTGGGATGGGGTGAACCCAAGAATTGTACTGCTCAGAGATATACCAAAAAGTGTAAAGCTTGCAAAGGGCGATTCTGTTATCACCAGCCAGTATTCTGATTTTCCTCCCGGTGTTATGATTGGTGTTATTGAAAAAGTGTTTTTAGAACAAAGTACCAATAACTATCTGCTGCATGTAAGACCAGCGAATGATTTCAGCCGGCTGCAAAATGTATTTGTAGTAAGTAACCTGCAGCGCAATGAACAACTTGAACTGGAAAATAAACTGAAGAAGAAAAAATGAGCAGTCTCTTACGAAATATGATCCGTTTGATGTTGTTTATACTGATGCAGGTATTTGTACTTAACCAGATTCCGCCATTACATCAATACATCACTCCCTATATTTATTTTCTGTTTATACTCTGGCTGCCATTCAGTATTGGCAGAAGCAGTTTGTTGATTGTTTCTTTTATTACCGGGTTATGTCTGGATTTTTTTACCAAAACACCAGGCCTGCATGCAGCTGCCTGTGTGTTTATAGGATATGTAAGGCCATTCCTGATTAATTTGCTGATGTCGCAGCAGGGGAAAGAATTTAATTACCGTGAACCATCAGTCACAAGTCTTGGTTTTTCACAGTATGTTACTTATGCAGTTGTACTTACTCTTTTCCATCACACAGTTTTATTTACCATTCAGGCATTCCAGTTCGGAAATATTTTATATCTTATATTAAAAACAGCCGGTTCAACAGTAATAAGCCTTTTGTTGATAACAGTAATTGAAATCATTTTTATCCGCAAACAGAAGTTTTTAACCAATACCTGATCACTCAACTTTGAAAAACTATTAAGAGGCTATGGCCGAATTTAACCAATCGAGACAAACAACTATCCGGATCATCATTGGCGTTGTGTTTGCAATTATCCTTGTGCGGTTAATGACACTGCAATTGTTTTCATCGAAGTATGCAAAGCTTGCAACCGATCAGGCCATTTTGCGCAAAGTGGTTTATCCCAGCAGGGGTATTATTTTCGACCGTAAGGGTAAAGCTATTCTTGATAACATAACGATGTACGATCTGATGGTTACTCCATCACAATTAAAGGGTATTGATACATTTTCGCTTTGCCGCATTTTAAATATTGATACAGCAGAGTTTAAAAAAAGAGTTATTACAGCCATCATCAAAAACTCAAGAAACAGGGCATCTGTTTTCGAATCCCTGCTTTCTCCTGAGAAATATGCAAAAGTGAATGAGAATTTATTCCGCTTTCAGCCTGCCTTCTTTTTGCAGGAACGTCCTATCCGCAGTTATCCTTTTAAGGCAGCGGCACATATTATGGGATATGTAGGTGAAGTGGATTCTTCCATGCTGAAGCGTTCTAATTTTTTTTACCAGATGGGTGATTTTGCCGGGCGCAGTGGAATTGAAAGTTATTATGAAAAAATTCTGATGGGCAAGCGGGGTATACAATATATTCTGCGGGATAATTTTAACCGGCCGATTGGTAAGTATGAAAAGGGTGAGTTTGATACAGCTTCTGTTGCAGGCCGCCATCTTAATACATATATTGATGTTGAAGTGCAGCAACTCGCTGAAAAATTAATGCAGGGTAAAGTGGGAAGCGTGGTTGCAATTGAACCAAGTACGGGAGGCATCATTGCAATGACATCAGGGCCAACCTATGATCCAAATGAATTAACAGGCTCCGATTCAAGAAAAAATTTCAGCCGTTTGTTTTTAGATCCCGCTTCACCGTTATTGAATCGTGGTATGCAGGGAGTTTACCCGCCAGGTTCAACATTCAAACCGATTGATGCATTTGTAGCATTGGATGAAGGGTTAATTACACCTTCATTTGGGTATCCGTGTTTTGGGCGTTACAGTCCTTGCGGAAGGCCGGCTTGCGAACACAGCAATGCCGGTCATGCTGCTAATCTCTCACTTGCAATCGCCAACTCATGCAATTCTTTTTTCGCTGATGTGTTTCGTAAGGCCATCGATAATAAACAATACGGTAGTGTTGAAGTTGGTTTAATGAAATGGAAAGAATATATGACGGGGTTTGGTTTGGGGCATAAGTTAGGAGTTGATTTGCCGGGTGAATATGCAGGTAATATTCCTGATACAGCACATTATAACAAAGTGTTCCGAAAAGGCGGATGGAGTTCCTGCACAATTGCGTCGCTTGGTATAGGACAGGGTGAAATACAGGTTACTCCCCTTCAAATGGCGAATGCAGTTTGTTTAATTGCTAACCGTGGTTATTATTATACACCGCATTTTGTAAAATCAATTGATGGGGAAACAGCAGAGGATACAATCTTAAATAAATACAGAAGAAAAATTTCTCCTCTTCATATTCCCGATACTTCCTACCAGGCCGTAATTAACGGAATGGAAATGGTGGTAACGAATGGTACTGCACGTAATGCAAAAATTGAGGGTTTTACGGTTTGTGCTAAAACAGGAACAGTAGAAAATTATTTCCGAAAGAAAAAGCAACAGAACCATTCTTTCTTTATTGCCTTTGCTCCTAAAGAAAATCCAAGGATTGCTATTTGTGTAGTTGTGGAAAATGCCGGGTTTGGTGCAACCTGGGCCGGGCCAATTGCTTCTTTGCTGATGGAAAAATTCTTAACAGATTCTATTGCAGGTACCCAAAGAAAGGCGGAGATTGAACGTATCAGTAACGTTACGATTATTCCCGCAAGAATTAAACATGAGCGTTATGTAAGGGATTCAATTAAGGGCGTGAAAGATTCTTTATTGCGTATCCGCCTGGAACGTGAACAGAAAGCCAGAATTGATTCAACTGCTTTAACCATCATCGATGATTTCCCCTTTTTTCCGGTAAAAGAACCTGCAAAGAAAAAGGAACATGAAACTGTTGTTGCTGTATTGCCAACAGACAGGTTTCTATTTAAAAAATACAATCAACCTGCCAATATCAGTTAATGGAAAAAAACGCAACAATAGGAAAAGGAGTTGATGGAACCATTGTATTGCTTTATTATGCATTGGTGATTGTTGGTTTTATTGCCATCTTTTCAGTTGAGTTTCGGCAGGGAGATTCCTTTTTGCAATCATTGCTTGATTTTAAGAAAAATTATTCTAAACAACTGTTGTTTGCCGGGATAAGTTCCTTTGTTGCTTTATCTATTTTGTTAGTTGACAGTAAATTCTTCACCACTATCTCCAACCTGCTGTACATGGCCGGGATCTTACTTATGTTGCTGACATTTGTGATTGGAAAAGATATCAGTGGTTCAAAATCATGGATTGCATTAGGAGGCGGCTTCAATCTTCAACCTGCAGAGTTGTGTAAGGTTTTTACTGCAATGGCATTAGCCAAATATTTAAGCCGCATTGAAACAAATTTTTCAAATACAAGGTCGCATTTTATTGGTATTGCTATTGTGTTGCTTCCTGCACTGATGGCTGTAGCACAAAAAGAAGTTGGATTGGCATTGGTGTATTTTTCTTTCTTTCTTGTAATGTTTCGGGAAGGGCTGCCCGCCAGTTACCTGATATTTGGATTTTCTGTTATTGTTGTATTTGTGGGTGCAATTCTATTATCAAAATTTGTTTTTATTATAGTGATCATCATCACATCGGTTCTTGCAATTGTGTTCTTAGGCAATAGGTTCCGAAGAGGGAGTGGTATAGCAGGTGCTGTAATAATCATTGCAGTTTTATGTATTGTATTTAAACTGTTTGCATTTGATATGGTTTTTGATAAAGTATTAAAACCGCATCATTCATCAAGAATCTATGCATTATTTGGATTAACGTATGAACCGAAAGATCCCCAGCGTATTGAAGAACTGAAACGCAGGGAAGCAGAGCATGGGAAAAAGGATGTAACATACAATGTACGACAATCAAAAATTGCTATTGGATCTGGTGGATTATTGGGCAAAGGGTTTTTAAAGGGTGTTACAACACAGGGCGATTTTGTACCTGAACAGCATACCGATTTTATTTTCACAGCCATTGCCGAAAGTTTTGGCTTTTGGGGCAGCGCACTGCTGTTAGGCTTGTACTTCTTTCTGATTTTCAGGATCATTACTCTTGCCGAGCGCCAGCGAAGTACGTATTCAAGAGTATATGCCTACAGCGTTGCCGCTATCCTGTTCTTCCATGTGTTTATCAATATCTGCATGACCATTGGACTTATGCCTGTTATTGGCATTACGCTGCCATTATTAAGCTATGGCGGATCGTCATTAATTACCTTCACTGTTCTTATTTTTATTATGCTTCGCCTGGATGCCGACAAGCAAATGGTTCTTCGGTAAGCGATTCCCGTTTTTTTTAGTAATCTTTGTTACGGATCTGTACATGTTAAATGACCAAATGCATGAAAAAATTTCTTTGTACATTTTATCTCCCTGTTCAACTTGACCAGGAGTTTTGGGAACTGATTCCACGTCATCGTAATTATATTAATAATCTGATGCGTGAAGAAGTGATCATTACTTACTCTGTAAATCATACCCGTACAAAAGGCTGGGTGGTAGTAAATGCTGAATCAGAAGCAGACGCAGCTAAAATAATTGAAGGGTTTCCTATACGCCGTTACATCCGGTTTGAAATGGATGAACTGTTTATTTTTGATTCGATGATTGGCACACCTAAACTTGTGATGAACTGATTTTATTCCGCATCAACTTGCCTGTATCTTTGCAGGATGAAAATAATACCGCTTTCTGAAGGAAGCTTTACCGTTGATGCTTCCAAGATATTTATTCCATTTGATCATTCCAGAGATAATATAAAAGACAGACCTGCCGGAAGCTTACTGGTTGAAGTGCAGCCCTTTGCTGTAATTACTTCAAAGGATATTTTAGTACTCGATACCGGTCTTGGTTTTTCAATGCCTGATGGAACGTTACAGATTCATCATAATCTGTTGCAGGCAGGAATCAATCCGCTTGATGTTACAAAAGTTTTAATGAGTCACCTGCATAGAGATCATGCAGGTGGTATCAGTAAAGAAGATGCTGTATTACAACAACGCTTCTTAAGTTTTCCTAATGCAACTTATATTGTTAACAAACAGGAACTTGAAATTGCTGTGAGTAAGCTTTCAAAATCTTATGCAATTGATGATGTGAGTCTGCTTACAGAAACGGATAAACTGCAGCTGGTTGAAAGTACAGGTGTAATTGACGATTATATTTATTATGAATGGACAGGTGCTCACAGTCCGTGGCATCAGGC
This sequence comes from uncultured Chitinophagaceae bacterium, assembly GCA_964580775.1. Taxonomy (GTDB): domain Bacteria; phylum Bacteroidota; class Bacteroidia; order Chitinophagales; family Chitinophagaceae; genus Lacibacter. The sequence goes on from CAZOLW010000016.1 coordinate 35,451, forward strand.
ATTCTGGATTAAAGAAAATAATGAAACAGTTTTCTTTGGGGGTGATGTAGCTCCGCAGTTGTTTCAAATGCGTACAAAGTTTGTAACCAAGTATGATTTTGATGGAAAACTTTCTTCAGACATCCGTGTAAAATGGTGGGCACAGGGTGAAAAAGAAGGATGGAAATTTTTGTTTTATCATGATGTAAAAACTCCTGTATTCAGTTTCAAGTCTTAAGTGTAATTCTTTAGTGCGTTTGTAGTTGAAATACTACAAGTATTTTTTGTGCAGCTTATTTTAACAAGGTACTGCTTTATTGTGTCATTAAATTACCTGAATCACACATATAGTTGTAACAATAAATCAGCTTTGAAGATGGAATATGTTCTGAAGCAGTTATTCTGAAACCCTTTGCAGCAGCTGGTTTCAGGGCCAAAAAATAGGCCAACCCTGAAAAGAGTCGGCCGTTGCTAACCTATGAAAAACACCTATTCGCAAATTTATAACATTAGAATTATAAATTCCAAATTAATTTTTATTTCGACGTTGTAACATTGGCTTGTCAGGGCGGTTTTTTAACTGATTCAACAGCACGCCACGAAATTCTCTTTCTGCCTGGAAAAATTTATTCATTCTGGGTTGTCCTATAACACCAATAAAACGGTCACTGTATTTTTTTCTTACATCAAGAATCTTCTGTTCGCCATCAAGAACATTCTTATTTGGGTTATCCTTTTGATTGATCATTACCTGACGAACATCTTTTTTGTAATCGTTGTAGATTGGCCAGAATTTTTGAGCTTCTTCGGGTGTAAGATCAAGCTTGCGGCTGATGAAGGCAATTTCAAGAGCCTGAATTTTTTCTTCCTGTTTTGGATTGGGCCGCTGTTCCTGTGCAAAAATAAAACCAGTAATACTGATTAATAAAATGGTAAGTGCAAAAATCTTTTTCATACTTCTATCCTCCTGTTCGTAATTGTTATATTTAATTTGTTTTACTTTCTGTTTGTTCAAGTTCTTTCATAAATGATTCCATAAAAGCATCATCCATATAATCAGCTTCAGTTGGCAACTGACTCTGGTCAACAATGGAAGTGATTGCTGCAACATCTTTACTGTCTGATGTCATCTTGAGGTAATTAATAATTTCTTCGTCACTGATCTTTGCCAGTTCTTTGTTGATCTGTTCTTCTGTTTTAGCAGTTGGAATACCAGGGTTACTTATAGTTGATTGGCTTGAAAAAAAATTAATGCCGAAAGCAATCAACCCAAACACAACAGCTGCTGCTGCATAACTCATCCATACTTTTCTGCTGAACATGGAAACAACTTTTGTTTCAGTTGTTTTTTCTGTAACGCCGGCAGATAAGTTTTCAAAGTAACCGACGGGCACTTCATAAAGATTTGCTTTGCTTAAACCTGCGAGCAGGGGAGATAACTCACTTAATTCTTCCGTTGCTGTTTGATTGCTTTGTTGTGCTTTGATTTTTGAAAGGATACTGTCTGATAAAGTATCAAAATATCCCTGCGGTACATCCTGGGGCATTTGTTTACCGGCAACCTGGAGTAATGAGTTTTCTTCAATTCCTCCGGCAGCAATCCGGGCTAAGATAACTGTATCGAGGGTATCAAAATAACCAACAGGAACCTGATAGGGTGTTTCCTCACTGATTTGGGCAACGGCCGGGCTTATTTGCTCTAATTCTTTCAATATGTCTGTACTGCGTGTCATTTTCTATGGTAATAGATGTTTTTTAAGCAGGAAAGTTTAATGGTTGAGGATAAAATCCTCAATTTTTTTCACTGCATGGTGATAGCTGGCTTTTAAAGCTCCTTCGCTGGTTTCCAGCACCTTGCTCATTTCTGTATAAGGCATTTCATCATAATACCTCAGGTTGAACACAGCCCGCTGTTTTTCAGGTAATTGCTGAATGGCCAATTGCAGTTTCCACTCAAGCCTGTTGGCATCAAAATGCTTATCAGCCTTAATAGAATTGCTCAGGCCACCTTCAGAGTCATCCATTGAAACCACCGATCTTTTTTTCTTTTGTTCCAGGAAAGTGAGGCTTTCGTTGGTGGCAATACGGTAAAGCCAGGTATACAACTGGCTGTCTTCCCTGAAATTCTCCAGTCCGTTCCATACTTTGATGAACATGTTCTGCAATACATCATTTGCATCTTCATGGTCTACCACAAGGCGGCGTACATGCCAGTACAATTTTTCCTGGTATTTCTTGATGATACGGGTATAAGCCCGCTCTTTTGTGGCGGGCTCACGGAACTGAAGCAATAATTCCTTATCGTCTGGTTGGGTCATTTTGAATAGAGGTTTTCTGGTTCTGGATTTTTTATTAAAAGTAAAAAACCCATCTTACAGATGGGTTTTATATCGGAAAGTTTAATCAATCTTATTTTCTGGCAATGGCTTTTTCTGCTGCCACCACAATATCGGGCACATCCAGCCCATACTTCTTGAGGAGATCCATCGGTTTACCGCTTTCGCCAAACGTATCCTTTGTGCCTACAAATTCGATAGGGATGGGGAAATGCTTTGCTGCTACCTGAGCAATACTGTCGCCTAAACCGCCAATGATATTATGCTCTTCAGCTGTAACTGCACATTTTGTTTTTTTGATGGAAGCCAGAACTGCTTCTTCATCCAAAGGTTTAATAGTGTGAATATTGATCACTTCCACCGAAATACCCTTTTCCTGAAGCTGTATTCCAGCTTGGATCGCATACCAAACCATGTGGCCACAGGCGAAGATGGTTACATCTGTACCATCGCTGAATTTTTGCGCCTTACCAATCACAAACTCATCTTCCGGTTTGATGAAGATGGGCCAAACAGGACGGCCAAAACGTAAGTAAACCGGGCCTTCATATTCAGCAACAGCTATAGTAGCCTGTTTTGTTTGATTGTAATCGCAGGGAACAATTACCGTCATACCCGGTAACATCTTCATCAACCCTATATCTTCAAGAATCTGGTGGGTTGCACCATCTTCTCCCAAGGTTAGACCTGCATGTGAGGCACAAATCTTTACATTTTTATTGCTGTATGCAACAGATTGACGGATCTGATCATAAACCCGGCCCGTGCTGAAATTGGCAAATGTTGTTGTATAGGGAATCTTTCCGCCAATAGTTAAACCGGCTGCAATGCCAATCATATTTGCTTCTGCAATTCCAACCTGTATATATCGTTCAGGAAATTCTTTAATGAATGCTCCGAGTTTCAATGAGCCAGCCAGGTCAGCAGTTAATGCAACTACGTTTTCATTCTTACGTGCAGCTTCCAGTATGCCATCGCCAAAGCCACTACGGGTATCTTTATTGCCACTTACCTGGATATCTTGTAAAGCCATTTGCAGAAATTTAGCAGGGAGTTAAAATTTGCTGCAAAGAAAAGGGAAAGTTTTGATGTACGTTAAATACCTGAAGCATTTAACGTACATCAACCAGAGGAATATTAATTTAAAATGCTGTTCTGGCTGTTATGCAAACTCTCATCTTTTTTCAGATTTAGTTCCCACTGCCATGCCGTTTGCATCATTTCTTCGAGTGTGAATTTAGGATCCCAGCCAAGAAAGGCTCTTGCCTTTTCATTATTGGCATAAGTTGAAACCACATCACCCGAACGGCGGGGCGCTATTTTGTAATTCAGTTTCTGTCCGCTTACTTTTTCAAATGCTTTGATGGCCTCCAGTACGGTAACACCATTTCCAGTTCCCAGGTTAAATACTTCGCAGCGGGTGAAATTTTTTCCTTCAACCAGGTAATTCAAAGCAAGCGTATGTGCATGAGCCAGATCACAAACATGAATATAATCACGAACACAGGAGCCATCTCTTGTATCATAATCATCACCAAACACATTCATTTGGGGAAGTTTGCCAATAGCAGTTTGTGTAATGGCGGGTACCAGATTTTGAGGACGGCCAATCGGATATTCGCCGATAATACCACTTGGGTGTGCACCAACCGGGTTAAAATAACGGAGAAGGATTGCATTGGTTGCAATGCTTTTTACCGTTTCGCTTACGATCTGTTCGCCCATTTGTTTGGTATAGCCATAAGGACTTTCAGCAGGTTTGGGAGGAGTTTCTTCTGTAACAGGCACTTCATCTGGATTGCCATATACGGTGCAGGAGGAAGAAAAAACAAAATGGGGAATTTTAAATTCCTGTACACATTTCAGCAGGTTGATCAACGACATCAGGTTATTTTCAAAATACATCAATGGTTTTTCTACACTTTCACCCACGGCTTTATAGGCTGCAAAATGAATAACGCCAACAATGTCTGTGTTCTCCTGTAATACTGCAAATGTTTCATCGTAGTTACAGAGATCAACATGGTAATTTTTGATTTTTCTGTTCAGGATTTTTTCAGCACCCTCCAGTACGAGGAGGTTCGATCTGGAGTTGTTGTCAACACTGATCACATCATATCCATTCTGTATCAAATCAACAATGGTATGTGCGCCGATATATCCGCAACCACCTGTAACTAAGATTTTTTTCATTTTTTCAGCAGTGTTTTGTTGTATAATTATTTAATTAAGTTCATTAAATACTGGCCGTAGCCGCTTTTCAATAATGGTTTCGCCAATTCTTTTAATTGTTCCGTTGTAATAAAACCATTTCGCCATGCAATTTCTTCAATACAGGCAATTTTGATTCCCTGCCTTTGTTCAATTACCTGTACAAACTGCGAAGCCTGCATCAGGCTGTCGAATGTACCGGTGTCGAGCCAGGCTGTACCTCTGTCAAGAATAGAAACTTTCAGCTTTCCTCTTTTCAGGTATTCTTTATTTACATCAGTAATTTCATATTCACCCCTCGGGCTCGGTTTCAATTCTTTCGCAATTTTTACGACTTCGTTATCATAAAAGTATAAACCGGGAACAGCATAATTGCTTTTTGGATTCGTTGGTTTTTCCTCAATACTTAAAGCATTAAAATCTTTGTCAAATTCCACAACACCATAACGCTCGGGGTCGCTTACATGATAGGCATAAATAATTCCGCCTTCGGGTTTTGTGTTTTTCTGAAGGAGGCTTCCGAGGCCTGTACCATAAAAGATATTATCACCTAATACCAGTGCCACATCATCAGTACCTATAAATTCTTCACCAATTACAAAAGCTTGTGCCAGGCCATTGGGCACAGCCTGTTCTTTATAATGAAATGAAACGCCAAGGTTTTTTCCATCACCCAATAAGCGTTGAAAGTGAGGAAGGTCGAGCGGTGTTGAAATAATAAGAATTTCTTTAATTCCTGCCATCATCAAAATTGACAGCGGGTAATAGATCATCGGTTTGTCATAAATAGGCATGATCTGTTTACTGATGGCAAACGTAATAGGGTGTAACCTGGTGCCGGATCCGCCGGCTAGAATAATTCCTTTCATTTTCAAAAGTTATATTACAAAGATGGGAAACTAAGGTGTAAAAAACCCCGACTTTTTTATAGTCAGGGTTTTTATCTGTAAGGGAAAAAAATTAAACGAAAAATTTTACAAGAAAATAGGCGATCGATGCCAGAACCGCACTTACGGGTATTGTTAATATCCAGGCCCATAACAGGTTTACTGTAACACCCCATCTTACTGCACTTAGTCGTTTGGTGGCACCCACGCCAATGATTGCTCCTGTAATGGTATGTGTTGTACTAACGGGAATGCCCATCTGCTCTGTCATAAACAAAGTGATTGCACCTGATGTTTCGGCACTTACACCTTCCAATGGAGTTACTTTGGTAATCTTGGTGCCCATTGTTTTAATAATTTTCCAGCCACCACTCATTGTTCCTAATCCGATTGCTGTATAACAGGCAAGCGGCACCCAGGTAAGTTCTCTTAATGCTGCGCTTACATCTGCATACCTGCCAACACCATAATAGGAAACAAATGCTGCACCGATGATACCCATTACTTTTTGTGCATCGTTACCACCATGTCCAACACTGAATGCTGCTGATGAAAGAAGCTGCAGCTTCTTAAACATTTTGGCAATACGGTAAGCATTGGGTGTTTTCACTTTTTCGGAATAGATGTATGATAAAATAAAAATCAATGACATAGCAGCAATGATGTTAAACTGTAAGCTGTTATCCGATTTATCAAGCGCCTTTGTTAACTTGGCAGCGTCCGCATTGTTATCTGTTTGTGCCTGTATCTTCTCTGCAATTCCTTTACCCCCAATTTTGTTAAACTCTTTCAGAAAAGGTTTTGCTGCTGTAACTAAAGCCTGCGCAGAATCTAAGGCAACCTGCTTTGAAGGATTCTTTACTACTTCTTTTTTCAGCTTGTCAACTTTATAATATTTATCTAAGTTGTCTGATAGTTTTGTCTGTTCAAAAGTATTGAAGAGAAACCAGGTACCTGCCACAGCAACAATTATAATGGCCACTTTAGCCCATGTGTTATGCATGATTGTAACAATAGTCAGAAAGATAGAAATGACCATTCCAATCAGTGGAGCTAAAAAGATAAACAGTAATGTTTTTATGATGATGGATAACTCAACAATATTACTGAAGGCCATCCATCCTTTTGTATAGAATGCATGTGTTACTGCTGCTCCCACAAAACCACCCATTAAGGTATGTGATGAAGAAGAGGGAATACCATACCACCATGTTAACAGGTTCCAGAAAATAGCAGCAAGTAAACCTGAAAGAATAACCGGTAAGGTAATATATTCAGTATGCACCCATTTGCCAATTGTATTGGCTACAGCATGATCCTGGAAAATAAAGAAGGCAACAAAATTGAAAAACGCTGCCCACAATACTGCCTGGAAAGGAGTGAGTACTTTGGTTGATACAACAGTTGCAATGGAATTGGCTGCATCATGAAACCCGTTGATGTAATCAAAGAGCAGGGCCATTATGATGATGACGATGAGAAGAGTCATAAATTCAATTTGATAATGAAGTGATTTGAAAATCTGAAAATGAACGGATCAGAAGAATCGTCATGTTCCAATTGCCAAATTGATTAAGCGTATTTTACAATAATGGATTCAATCACGTTCGCTGCGTCTTCACATTTATCAGTAGCAATTTCCATTACCTGGTAAATTTCTCTTTTCTTGATCACCTCTTTTGCATCATTTTCTGTTGCAAACAAACGCTCAATGCTGAAATCAAAAATATCATCGGCCTGGTTTTCAATACTGTTTACACGAACCAGTGCATCTGTAATCTTCCGCATGTTCTTCATGTCTTTTAATTCATACACAGCCACCTTAATATTTTCGCAGGCCTGTACAATTAAATCAGCCATTTTACTGAAACTTTCATGTGAAGGATCTACACGGTAGAAGTTGATCTTTTTTGCTGATGCAAAAATGTAATCAGCCACATCATCCATGGCAGATGCCAGGTAGTGAATATCTTCCCTGTCAAAAGGAGTTATAAAGTTGCGGCTGAGCTCTGTAAAGATTTTATGGGTCAGGTCATCATTCTTGTGTTCCAGGTCTTCAATCTGGTGAAGGATTTGCTCCCTGCTTTCAAAAGATGGATCAGTAACCATTTTTTTCAGTAAAAAGGCCATTTCCAGTGAAGTAACTGAAACCTCCTGAAACAACTGGTAGAAAATCCGGTCTTTGGGTAAAAAGATCTTCAGGATAGAATTAAATGCTGACATAGCTGATTTTTAAATTTCGGCAAAGGTAGTTTAATGGGTTTTTGAGCCTTCCCGATTTGATGACTTAATGATTTCTTAACATTGGGCATATCCCTGCTTTCTACCTTTGTGCCGCTTAAGGAAAATTACATGAACAATCAGTTTCACAGGCTGCTTATTGGCCTTTTATTGCTTTCTCCACTATTTACAAGTGCCCAGTTTTTAATGGATATGATTGATACCACTAAAGATGCAGGGAAAGGGATGCTGGGTATTTATAAAAAGTTCGATCATTTGCGTTTGAGCGGATATATACAACCCCAGTTCCAGGTAGCTGAAAGTAAAGGAATCAAGAGCTTTGAGGGCGGCGATTTTGGAGCACAGGTAAGTAACCGCTTCATGTTAAGAAGAAGCCGTGTAAGGATTGATTATGTACATTTTGGAAAAGAAACAAAACCGGGAGTACAGATTGTTTTTCAGTTTGATGTAAATGAAAGAGGCTTCACAATCAGGGATGTTTGGGGAAGAATATTTGAAAATAATCTCCAGATGTTTTCTTTTACTACCGGAATGTTTGCGAGGCCAATAGGGTTTGAAGTTAACTACAGCAGCAGCGACCGTGAATCACCTGAACGGGGACGTATGAGCCAAACCCTGATGAAAAGTGAGCGGGATCTGGGTGCTATGGTTTCGTTTGAGCCACGGAAAAAAGAGCACAAACTCCGTTACTTTAAAATGGATGTAGGTGTTTTTAACGGACAGGGAATTAATGCAAGCGGCGATTTTGATAACTCAAAAGATCTTATATCAAGAATTGCTCTGAAGCCCTTACCTGTTGGAAAAAAGTTGATTATCTCCTCCGGTATTTCTTATCTCCAGGGCGGATTATTTCAGAATACAAAGTATAAATATCAAACGGAAGAAGTGAACGGGGTAAAGAAAATGGTTGTTGATTCATTGCTCACAAATGCCGGGAATATTTCTCCACGTAAGTATTATGGGGCCGATCTGCAGATTAAACTGAGAAACAAAAAAGGGTTTACAGAATTGAGAGGGGAGTTATTAACCGGTACTCAAACCGGAACTGCAAACAGTTCAGAAACACCAGTTGCTCTAATTACAGGAACAGATGGTTTTCACATCCGTCAATTTAAAGGGGGATACTTCTATTATTTACAGCACCTTTTTTCTGAACATCATCAGTTGATTGTAAAATATGACTGGTACGATCCCAATACAAAAGTTACAGGTAAAGAAATTGGAGCAGGTGGATCAAATTTTTCTGCTGCCAATATTAAATACACAACACTGGGTGTTGGTTATATTAACTACCTCACAGAAAATGTAAAGCTGGTTCTTTATTATGCCCGTGTATGGAATGAAAAAACACAACTTGCCGGATACACAGGTGATTTGAAAGACAATGTGTTTACCTGCAGATTGCAGTTCCGGTTTTAATTACAGTACTTTTTATTACTCCTGTTAACATTCGCTTAATGTGCAGGTAACGGTTCCTTAACACTGTGTTCATTTTGCGGTAACACTGCAAGGGTTCCTTTGCAGCACAAATTGAACGTATGTACAGGATAGCTTTAAGGAGAATGATTTATTTGTTACCCATTCTGTTTTTCACTCTCACATCAGCAGCACAATCACTGAAATTAAACGGCCGTGTGCTTAACCAGAAAAACGAACCTATAAGCGGTGCTTCTGTTACCGTTTCCGGCAAAGTGGTTGCCGCTGATGTGGAAGGGAGATTCAGTATTATTCTTGAAGCTTCCAAAAAATATACACTTACTGTATCAGCAGTGGGTTATCAAACCAAATCGGTTGATGAGATTGAAGTAAAAACGAATGATGCAAATGTGTTTGATATTGTGCTGGAAGTATCTGCAAAACAGGGAGCCGAAATTGTTATTCAGAGTACGGCTAAAAAAGAAACAACCAATGCATTAATCTCCTACCAAAAAAATACCAATACCGTTTCTTCAGTTATTTCTGCAGAGAGTATCCGCCGCTCACCCGATAGAAACACAGGTGAAGTATTGAAACGTACTACAGGTGCAAGTGTGCAGGAAGGAAAGTTTATCATCATCAGGGGATTGGCTGACCGATATAACCAGGCTATGCTGAATGGTGTGTTACTGACCAGTACTGAACCCGACAGGAAAACATTTTCGTTTGATCTGATTCCTGCATCCATGATTGATAATATCATCATCAATAAAGCTTTTGTACCTGAGTATCCCGGCGAGTGGGCAGGTGGTTTGATACAGGTGAATACAAAAGATATTCCTTCAAAGAACTTCTTTAATATCCAGGTCGGTACAGGAATCAATTCACAAACTGTTGGTCAGAAATTTTATAAAGACAAAGGTGGTAAAACAGACTGGCTGGGAATTGATGATGGAACCAGATCATTGCCCGGCAGCTACACAAGAAAAGCAGAATTTGATATATTAACTCCTGCTGAAAAAACTGCCATCGGAAAACAAATGCGGAATGCATGGGCTCCTGTTGAGTCAACAGCACCGATGAATGTTTCTTTCCAATTGAACGGCGGGTTTGCCGGAAAATTTTTGGGAAAGAAAATCGGTGGCTCATTAGGAATCAGTTACAGTAAAACAAACCGTATACTCCAGCTCATCAACCGGTCGAATGCATTATCAGGTGGTGTGTTTACTGAAAACTATGACTTCAATGATACCCGTTACGCACAGGATATTTCTGTTGGTGCATTGGGAAGTTTTTCGGTACAGATCAACTCACTGAACAAAGTTTCAGTGAAAGCAATTGTGAATCTTAATTCTCCACAGAATGTTACCCGCCGTGAAGGTCTTGATTATAACAGGGGTGAAGATATCAGAGCTACTGAATTAAGCTTTAAGCAAAACACTTTCTTTACAACCCAGGTTAGCGGCGATCACAGCATTTCAAAAGCATTGAAATTTAAATGGTATGGTGCGTTCAATATACTGGATGGTTATGTGCCTGATCAGCGCAGACTTGCTTATTCAAGATTTACCAATACACAGGATCCTTTCCGTTTACTGATTTCAAATTCACTTTCACAGCAAAGCGGCAGCCGTATCTATCAAACATTGAGCGATTATATTTATACAGCTGGCGGTGATTTAAACTACAGCTTCAATCTCTTCAATCAGAAGCAGGCGATTAAAGGCGGTTATATGCTGCAGATCAAAGACCGTTTGTATGATGCACAGCTTTTTGCCAATTATCTTCCTTTAGATAATCCCGTATTAACCTTATTGCCTGCTGAAACAGTGTTTAATCCTGAAAATTTTGGAGATGGTACAGGAAATAAGTTTGGGTTTGATGCTATCAAGGGTAAGACATTCCGCTACATGGCCAACACCATTCTCAACGCAGGTTTTTTACAATTCGATAACCAGTTTAAACAGGGTTTACGTGTTGTTTGGGGTTTACGTGTTGAACATTTTGATCAGTTGGTTGGAAGTGTAAAGAAATGGGACCCACGTCATACACATACACAGGTGATTGATTTTTTACCAGGTATGAATGCAACTTTTAAACTGAACACAAAAACAAATATCCGTTTATCAGCTTCTCAAACAGTTATCCGTCCTGAGCTTCGTGAACTTTCATTCCTGAACTTGTATGATTTTGAATTAAACGCTTCTGTTCAGGGTAACCCTTCACTGAAAAGAACAAAAATTACTAATCTTGATTTGAGGTATGAATTGTACCAGAAAGCTGGTGAGGTTTTTACAGTAGGTATATTCTACAAAAATTTTATCAATCCTATTGAACAGTTGTTTAATGAAGGTATTGGCGGTTCAAGCACATTCAGTTATCAGAATGCAAGCGAAGCAAATACTTATGGAGCTGAAATTGAAATCAGAAAGAAACTTGATTTTATTACAGGCGGGTTAAAGAATTTCACCTTCCAGGCAAATGCTGCTTATATCAACAGTAAAGTAAAAGATGCAGTATTTAATATCAGCCGTCCGCTACAGGGACAGTCTCCTTACTTATTCAATGTTGGTTTATTGTATGACCTGGAAAAAGCAGGGCTCAGCAGCACTATTTTATTTAACCAGGTGGGGCCAAGAATTTACCTCGTTGGAGATTTAACAGCAGGTGCAGGATCGCCTAATATTTATGAAGCACCAAGAGCTTTGCTCGATTTTCAGATAAGCAAAAAGTTGATTAAGGATAAGGCTGAACTGCGTTTGAGTATTTCAGATATCCTGAATGCAACGCAGTATTTCTATCAGAATGCAGATGATAAAAACAGCTTTCAGAAAGATACAGATGCCTATCGTTTTACAAGAAGAGCAGGAACTACGTTCAGCGTCACATTTAATTATTCATTATAACCGTTACATTAAAATTTAAAAATAGAGAAATGAAAAAGTACATTTTTTATCTGTTCGCCATTGCTGCAATTGCCTTCACCGGCTGTAGAAAAATTGAGACGGACGGCGAAATACAGGTTGTTATTGTAAATGGTGGTGGCGGTGGTACAGCCGGCGAAACCATCACCTTACAGGGTCGTATTAATGCTGACACTATTCTGCGTAAGGCTAATACATATATTCTGAAAGGATTGGTATATATGGTTGGTAACCATACCATGACCATTGAAGCAGGTACAACCATTAAAGGTTCTTTCAGTGGTGCTGATGTGGCTGCATTGATTATTACTCGTGGATCAAAGATCAGCGCTATCGGAACTGCATCAGAACCAATTGTGTTTACTTCAGCTTCACCTAACCCTCAATCGGGTGACTGGGGTGGAATAATTATTTTAGGAAAGGGACCGGTGAATACTGCTTTCAACGGTATTGCAGGTCTTATACAGGTAGAAGGTGGAATTGATAATGCCAATGGTGATGGTTTGGGTGGATCGGGTGATGCAGTAGCACCGGCACCTATTGCCAATGATAACTCCGGTACGTTACAGTATGTACGTATTGAGTTTGCAGGTTATGCATTTCAACCTGATAAAGAAATCAACAGTCTTACAATGGCGGGAGTTGGTAGCGGAACCACCATTGACCATGTTGAAGTTGTTTATGCAAAAGATGATGCGTTTGAATGGTTTGGTGGTACAGTAAACTGTAAATACCTGATTGCCTATAAAACACAGGATGATGATTTTGATACAGATAACGGTTATAGTGGTAAGGTACAGTTTGGTTTGATTATCCGTGATTCACTGATTGCTGATATTTCCAATTCAGAAGCATTTGAAAGTGATAACAATGCAAGCGGTACAACCGTAGGTCCTAAAACAACTGCTATATTCAGTAATATCACAGCTATCGGCCCAAGAGCTACTTTAACAAATGTGGGAAGTTCACTTTTCAGAGGTGGCGCACACATCAGAAGAAATACCGGAATCTCTATTTACAACTCCATCATTATGGGATGGCCAAGAGGAATTGAAATTGATGCTACAACCGGTACTTCAACAGCATTGAATATTGAAGACAGTACATTACGTTTACGGAATATTACACTGGCAGGTAATGCTGTTAATACAAGGTTCTCAGGAACTGCAGGAGCTACTATTACAAATGATGCAGCTTTCACAACCTGGTTTACGAATACATATTACAACAATGATATTCTTGTAAATGCTTCTGATGCCAAGCTGATTCAGCCGTTTAATTATACTGCACCAGATCCTACACCTTTTGGCGGTTCAGGTGGTAACCAGAAGATTCTTACCGGTGGTGGATTTACAGATGCTAAATTTACCGGTGATACCTTCTTTGATAAAACAGTAACCTTCCGTGGTGGTGTTGCACCTGCAGGTGAACTTGCAAGCTGGTGGAAAGGATGGACAAAATTTAACTACAATAAGTAAAAGAAATTATCAATAGCAGCATCCATCATTTGATGGATGCTTTTTTATTTCTGCCACAATACTATAGTTGCTAAGTGATGAGTGCTTAAATAACATTCAGATAATTATTCAGTAATTATTTGGTAACAGCACAACCCCAAATTGCAGAGATTAATGATTTGATAAAAACATTCAACGATTTTCCTTAAGCAAGTATCCTTTATTCCACGCCTCCTGTTCCCAGGGGGCGTCTTTTTTTTCAGTATGCTGATCTGTGAAATAACAATTAATACATGCTGTGGTAATACTCCGGTAAAGCCGAATGTTCATCTTTGCCCTGTGCCGGTAAAATCATTTTTAAGAATATAGCAATCAAGAGTTCATTTTCTCATGTAGCCGCCCTGATTCTTCAGGGGGGCTTTTTTTTAGAGTTCTTTTCTTTCTTCCAGTGTAAAACCAAAGGTGGTGCCTACATCAAGCGTGCTGCGTACATGCATGATTTGTCCGTGTGCTTCAATGATGTGTTTGCAGATAGAAAGCCCTAAACCGCTGCCGCCTTCTTTTCTGCTGCGGGCCAGGTCGGTCCGGTAAAAGCGTTCGAATATCCGGGTGAGATGTTCTTCAGCAATTCCAAAACCATCATCGCTTATTTCAATCAGGATGTTGGCAAAATCGGGTTTGTATGCACTGAAAATAATTGCACCATTCTGTTTGCCATATTTAATGGCATTGTCAACCAGGTTAATAAATACCATCCTGATTTTTTCTTTATCGGCATACACTGTTATTGGAATTTCACAGCCTTTCTTTATGGTGAGTTTAATATTCTTTTCACTTGCTTTGAGTGAAAGTGCATCAAATACATCTTTAATGAGATCCTGGATCACAAAGTTTTCTTTGTAAAGCATCTGCTCCCCACTTTCCAGTTTTGATATTTCATCGAGGTCATCTACAAGATTTACCAGCCTGTCAATATTTCTTGATGTATTGAGAAGAAATTTTTTTGCTACATCTTCTTTATGCATGGCGCCACTGAGTAATGTATCAACATAACCCTGTACTGCAAAAATGGGGGTCTTTAATTCATGACTCAGGTTTTGTAAAAATTCTTTTCTGAACTGTTCGTTCTGTTTCAGAATTTCCACTTCCTGTTTTTTCTGCTCGGCCCATTGTTCCACTTCTTCACTTACTTCCTGCAAACTTTTTTCGGGCAGGAGAGATTTATTAAAAAACTCTTCCCGTTTGGTGGCTTTTGTTTGTGCAATGAATTTATAAATAAGTTTGATGTGGCGGTAAATAAACCGTTCAGTAAAATAACGGATGAGCAGGTAACTGATGAGGAATAAAACAGCAAATGATACAATTGCTATCCACCAGCTCTTAATAAAATAGTAGTTGGCAATTCCTACCAGTAAAGAAATTGTAAAGGCAGTGATTGCTGCAACCTGCACCGGTGTAAGCTGACGTGAATTGAACATGCTGCTTTTCTTAAGTAAAAAATTATGCAGCGAAGTTAAAAAGGAATCAGCCAGCAGTCATTTCAAATTTATACCCAACTCCTTTTACTGTAGTAATACAGTCAATATTGAGTTTCTGGCGAATCTTGCGGATGTGCACATCAATGGTTCTGTCGCCAACAATTACATCGGCACCCCATACCTGGCTTAAAATTTCATGCCGTAAAAAAACACGTCCCGGTTTAGAAGCTAATAAAGCCAGCAGTTCAAATTCTTTTTTGGCGAGGATAATATCTTCTCCTTTATATCTTACAATGAATTGTTCTTTATCAATCTGCAGGTCGCCTAATTTAATCACTGTTTCATCGCCACGGAAGGTTCGGCGGAACAATGCATTGACCCGGCTGATAAGCACTTTCGGGCTGATGGGTTTGCTTACATAATCATCAGCACCCATTTCCAATCCTTTTACATGACTGGTTTCATCGCTCAAAGCTGTGAGCATGATGATGAGTGTATTAGAAAAAGCCGGCTGTGAGCGGAGGATCTGGCATACTTCCATTCCTGTTTTGCGGGGCATCATTACATCGAGTATGATCAGATCTGGTTGCTGCTGTTTGGCCTGTATCAACGCTTCATCACCATCTTTGGCCTTAAAGACAGTATAACCTTCAGCAGTTAAGTTGTATTCCAGAATTTCGAGAATATCCGGCTCGTCGTCGGCAATTAAGATTTTTTTTCCTTTGGGTTCCATGACTGTGATGCAAATGTATATGCCTCTTTCCATGCATCCCTATGTATAATATTATAAAATTGTTAACGACTTTTTGAACCTTGGGCCGATTTTTGGCTGCAACCTATTATCACTCAAAATGTTCTTATTGGAAATTTGAAGTTATTTTTGCAGCCAATGACCAGATATACCTTGTTTTCTATACTTATTCTTTCTGTTTCTTTTGCAAAAGCGCAAAGCAGAATATCCTTCGACACCAACAAAGTGAATATTCCCATGACCCGGGTTATCTGGCATGAGAATATTGACAAAGAGCAGAAACGGACCGATAAGGTTGACGGGAAGGTTGATCAGTTCTTAAAACTCAGCAATAATGATGATTTGAATATTCAGATAACCGATGTTATTCTGCGCCAGGTAGATGAAATGCAGGAGCGGATTGAAAAAATGAATGGCGATAATAATTTCAAAATCGGTTACCTGCGTTCATTAAGGGAGTTTTTGCAGATTATTGCCCTGAATGCAAAGCAACCTGAAATTCCGCCACTTATTCCCCAGCTTTTCAGCAGTTATGACGAATGCAATCTGCTTCAGATGAAAGGACAAAGCCTGGTGCCTGTTTTTGAAAAATTACCGTATGAAGGAGCCGAAGTACTGGTAACGGTATTTGCACAAAACAAAGACATTGCCGAGGTGCGTAAAATGATCTTCTTAAAGAAAACTGCCACCAATCCTTCCTTTATCATGAAAGGGATTGATGCGTTTCAAAACGAACCTTTCGCCGACAGCCTGGTGATTATTGCTGCTGATAAAATTCCACTCGAAGTTTATACCTATGCCCAGGCAGTGAGAACAGCTGCTTCAAAAGTCATTCGCCGGAGTACAAACTCCAAAGTACAAACCATTGCCAAGCTGAGTTCTATTTCAAATGGCACACTTTATCTTCCTTTTTTAGATGAGTTGCTGAATAATAAATTAACCATTGATGATATTAAAGCAGTGGTTGAAAATGAACTGGGGTATTATAAATTACTGGTGAAGACACAGATCAGTTATCATGAACGTATTACAGCTTCTGATACACCAATGCTGGCTGATGTACTTTATCAAATGCTTGAACGGAAAGCTGCAGATGCATTTGTAAATGTGATGAATGATTTGCATGAAGCAACTGACCCGGTGCGGATGAGGGTTTCTGATCCGTTGAGCTCTCAGGAAATTTATTACCTGATTGTTACGACCGAAGAGATTATTTACACCAGCACCTACACAAAGCTGTACGACCGGATGATGACCCGTTTCCCGGGAAGAAGAAGTGATTCATTGCTGATGAGTGTGCAACTTGACAAGTTTAAGAAGTTCATTAAAATGGCGGCGAACTATAACCGGCTGGATGATTTTTTAAAGTCGATGCCGGAGCTTCACAGCAACCAGTTGATGTATGCATTTGTGAATGGCCTGCAGAAAACAAACTCATTAGAAGACGCCGTGGATGTGGCAGACAGTTATGGCAGTATTACCGATGTAAACCTGCAGGAGTTCCTGAAAGAAAAAGTAAAACTGAATTACGAAACAAGCCAGCAGAATAAAGACCGGAAGGGCGAAGTGATTTATAATATCCTGCTTACCCTGTTTAAATCCGCATCGGATACTTCTATGAATTTATCTGCACTGCTGGGAATTCCTCCGGTTTATAAAGTTGATTTCAACAGCATTGCCGACAGCAGCGGGGCTGTAGTGCAGCATGTGTTTTTTTATGGTGATGAAGATGGAGTAACATCTTACCGCAATTTCATGGGGCTGTTTAATAATAAACCTGAATGGAAAGTGGTAACAGGAAAAGAGTGGGTAACTATCACATCTGCGAAGGGGAATCCGTATACGATTTACGCTAATCTTCCATTAGATTATAAACAGGATCTTGACCAGCTTGCACAGCAGCACCTGATTGAATACCTCACAAAAAATAATATCAAGCCAACATTTGTGGTACACCGTGGGCACAGTTATCATTTGAAATATACCATCCAGCAAATGCTGCCTTCGTCACGTATTGTTATGCTGGGTTCATGTGGCGGCTATCAGAACCTGAGTAAAATACTGCATGTAAATGAAGATGCACATATCATTTCAACCAAGCAGGTGGGTAGCTATTCAGTAAACGAACCCATTTTGCGTGCAATGAATGAAGCCATACGTAATGGGAAGAATATCGAATGGATTCCTATCTGGCAGCAGATTACTAATTCAGTAAAATCTGATCCCAAAGCAAATGAGTTGCTGAAAGATTATGTACCGCCGCATAAAAACCTCGGCGCAATTTTTATCAAGGCATATCGAAAAGCAACCGGTGAAATGTAATTGTGTGATGTAAGAAATCTTTATCTTACCGCTGCATTGAATCAACCACAGCAACCACCAACTTCTTTTTCAGCTAAGCAGATTGCAAGTGCAGTTTACTTAGCTGTTGTTGTTTTCTTTACCTATGCTTCCATCTTTGCTTTTCGTAAACCATTTACAGTTGCAACTTTTGATGGGCTGAAATTCTGGAATATTTCTTATCAAACTTTACTCATCATCAGCCAGGTTGTTGGCTATATGCTCAGTAAATTTTACGGGATTAAATTTATTTCTGAACTGCAAAGACATGGACGATGGAAAACAAGTCTGCTCATGGTTGGACTTGCCTGGTTGAGTTTATTATTGTTTGCAATCACTCCTGCGCCATGGGGGGTGCTTTGTTTTTTAGTGAATGGATTTACGCTTGGTTTTATGTGGGGCGTTGTATTCAGTTATGTGGAAGGAAGAAGGGCAACTGATTTTATTGGCGTAGTGCTGGCCGTTAGTTTCATTTTTGCAGGTGGCTTCAGCCGGAGCGTTGGCAAATGGCTGATGCTGAACTGGGGTGTAACAGAATACTGGATGCCTTTTGCAACTGCTTCTTTGTTTGCTGTGCCGTTACTTGTTTTTTACGCATTACTGGAAAGAGCACCTTTCCCTGATGCAGCAGATGTGGCTGAACGTACAATCCGTTTACCCATGAATCAACCTGAACGAAAGAATTTTTTAAAACAGTTCCGTTCAGGAGTTATTGCGTTTGTAATCATTTACCTTTTACTGACCATCATGCGTGACCTGCGTGATAATTACATGGCCAATATGTGGAATGAACTGGGTTATGCAAAAAATGCATCTGTGTTTGCAAAAACAGAAACGATTACTTCATTAATTGTGCTGGCATTAATTGGTATGATGGTTTTTGTACGGAAAAATATCAGGGCATTCCGCATTATACATGTATTACTGATTCTTGGTTTTGTAGTGGCAGGTATCGCTTCCTTATTATTCAGGTATAATTTGATCAGTGGTGCAGGCTGGATGCAGTTCACAGGATTGGGATTATATATTGCTTATGTATTATTCAACAGTGTATTTTTTGAACGGTTGCTGGCTTCCTTCAGTATTGCGGGCAATGTTGGGTTCCTGATTTATGTGGCAGATGCATGGGGTTATCTCGGCAGCATTACGGTGATGTTGATGAAAGAATTATTTAAGCTGCAGCTCAACTGGGTTTCTTTTTATTCGCAGCTGGTAATTGTGTTTGCTGTAATCGGGATTGCTGCCAGTATATTTTCATTGTTCTATTTTAATCAAAAGCACCGCATTCAGGAGAAGGGTTGAGTATTGCCATTCATCATCTTTACCTTCCATTAAGATGAAGCATGAATGCGGCTGAATGAAAGCATTTAACTTTACCAAAATTGAAATTGGGTTTGGAAAAAAAAGCAGAGAAAAAAAAGCTGTTCGATTTTAGCTTGCTCAGCAGGGTTATCAGCTATGTATCTCCATACAGGAGACGGTTTAACAGTTCCATTATCCTGGCAATTGTGTTGGCAGTTATGTCGCCGGTTCGTCCATGGTTGATTAATAAAACCGTGAATGATTATATTCAGCACAATATTGCTGAGATGGTGATCCGGATTACGATTTTCCAGATTGCAATCATTATTATTGAAACCATTCTCCGCTTTTTCTTTTCTTATTACACTGCTTGGCTCGGACAAACTGTTGTAAGAGATTTGCGGGTGAATGTGTTTAAAAAAATATTGGGACTAAATCTCCGCCAGTTCGATCAAACACCTATCGGTACATTAACCACAAGAACAGTAAATGATATTGAAACCATCAGTGACGTATTTGCTGAAGGCTTTATTCCGATTCTTGCAGATTTTCTGACCATTATTGCGGTGCTCTTTACCATGTTTTATATCAACTGGCAGTTAACGCTGGTTTGTTTGATACCGTTTCCATTTCTTATTCTCACTACCTATTATTTTAAAGAAAGCGTCAATAAAAGTTTTCATCGTGTGCGAAATGCAGTGGCTGCATTGAATGCATTTGTGCAGGAACATATCCAGGGAATGCAGGTAGTGCAGGCGTTTGCAGTGGAAGAAAAAGAATATAATAAATTTAGGAAGATCAACAAGGAACATCGCAACGCCAACATCAAAGCCATTTTTGCATATTCTGTTTTCTTTCCGGTAGTTGAAATTATACTGGCAATTTCTCTTGGGTTACTTGTTTGGTTTGGTGCCGGTCAGGCAGTTTCAACAACTAATGGTGAAGCAGCAAAAATGGCTGGCGAAATCATGGCCTTTATTATTTTGCTCAATATGCTGTTCCGTCCGTTGCGTTTCATCGCAGATAAATTTAACGTACTGCAAATGGGAATGGTGGCAAGTGAACGGGTATTTAAAGTGCTTGATAATAAAGATGAGATTGGTATTTCAGCTGATCATTCATTTAACCCGGTTGAAGCAGTACCCGGTAAGATTGAGTTTGAAAAAGTTTGTTTTGCTTATACAGATGAGAATTGGGTATTAAAAAATATTTCCTTTACTGTTAAGCCGGGTGAAACTGTTGCACTGGTTGGTCATACAGGCAGCGGTAAAACTTCTATCATCAGTTTATTAAATCGTTTGTATCATATTCAGAAAGGAACCATTAAAATTGATGATATAAAGATTGATGATTATAACCTGGATGCATTGCGTAGTAAAATTGGAGTGGTGCTGCAGGATGTATTCCTGTTTGCAGGAACAATTACAGATAATGTAACACTTCGTAATGAAGCCATCAGCAAAGAAAGGGTAGTTGAAGCTGCCAAGCTGATCGGAATGCATGAGTTTATTATGCGTTTGCCCGGCAATTATGATTTTAATGTAATGGAACGTGGTGCTACCATGAGCCAGGGGCAAAGACAATTATTAAGCTTCATCAGGGCATTGCTGTACAATCCATCCATTTTGATTTTAGATGAGGCAACATCAGCAGTTGATACAGAAACTGAGCAGCTGATTCAGCATGCCATTGATAAATTAATTGAAGGAAGAACATCCATCGTTATTGCCCATCGGTTATCAACTATCCGCAAGGCTGATAAGATCATTGTGCTCGATAAAGGAGAAATCAGGGAAATGGGTACACATGATGAACTGCTGCAGTTGGGCGGCTACTATGCCAAACTCCATGAAATGCAGTTTGCCAAAGCAGTGATATAAAAAAGCCATCATAAAGTATGATGGCTTAACAAAACTGATATCGAAAATAAAAGAACTCCGGTTAAATGGCCTTTTCAGAAATAAAGGTTCCATCGGCTTTAAAAAACGCCTGCCAGCGTTGAGCTCCCAGAAAAAATTTTACTTTAATTGTATTTCCATCCTCTTTTTCAAATTCAATTTCACCTGACGCAGTTGGGTACTTTGCATTAAATGCAGTAGTAACAGCAGCGGGAACCTGCGAAGCAACCAATACAGTGCCCGATGGTACAGAATTAAATGAACTGTCGTCGATCTTGCTGCACGAACTAACAGAGAATAAAATGAGGGCTGCCAGAATTAAATTTTTCATACAATGAATTTTTTAGTTGTGTTGAATAAAGAACAGTGTAAAAATAGAGGGGAGCTTAAGATGGCACAACGGAACTGCACTGATCGGGTATTTCTGAATCTTCAACAGGAATAATGGATAGTTGTAGCTGAAAGAATGGTACAGAAATGCTCATGAATAATTTCTAACTTGCGGTAAGTGAAAAAAAAGAAATACGATACTGATTCTGAAATGTCTATTCTAAATGAGCAGTTTATTCCTTACTCCCGCCAGGAAGAGTATGAAACGGCAAAAAGAAGACAGGCAATTCTAATGTCGGATGAAGAAAAATTCAGAATGTTTTGCCGTATGCTGAAAAGAGGGGTAATGTTTAAGCGTGCAGTAATTACCCATAAAAAAACCAACTAACTCATTTGCCCGATAACAAAAAGGCGGTTGGCCTTCCTAAGGATATGGAGGATATCTGGCAACTCGAAAAAATTAAAGAAGAGCGCAAAAAAATGGGTCTTGATTAACCTGTACAACTTTTTTGAATTTTCAAACTGGCTTTTCCCCTTTTTTCACCCACTGCCCCTTATCTTTGCGCCAAATTTCAGGAAAAGTATGGCGTTCAGAAGCATCAAATCCTTATTGGCAGCGGTTTTCAGCGTAGTATTCCTGGTGGTTGCGCAGGGAGCTTTTGCCCAGCACGAACCGGAAGCAAATGATCAGCACCAGGCAGGTACTACGGAAGCTGAGCATGCTCCCAAAAAAGAAGGGTTTGATGCCAAGGAAGTGATCTTTGGTCACATCATGGATGCACATGAATTTCATTTCATTGATTACAAAGGTGGGGATGGCAAAGAGCATGCAGTAACAATCCCTCTTCCCGTGATTTTATATTCTTCTCAAAAAGGTCTGACAGTTTTCTCTTCTGCACGCTTTGAACATGGTCATGCTGAATACAACGGCTATAAGCTGGTAAAGGAAACCATTGGAGAGAAGGTTGTTTCAACTGATGCTGCCGAAACAGTCTATGATTTCTCGTTAACACGTAACGTGGTTCAGATGATTCTTGCTCTTGCTTTTCTGGTTTGGTTGTTCATCAGCATAGCCAATTCCTATGCAAAAGGATTGGGGGTAAAAACGGCGCCAAAGGGCAAGCAGAGTTTACTGGAGCCGGTGATTACATTCGTAAGAGACGAAGTGGCTATCCCTAATTTGGGCCATAAGGCAATGAAATACCTGCCTTACCTGCTCACTGTTTTCTTCTTTATTCTTATCAACAACATTATTGGCTTAATACCGGGCACAGCAAACGTAACTGGCAATATTGCTTTTACAGCCGTGTTGGGTTTGATTTCTTTTCTTGTGATCCTATTCAGCTCAAACAAACATTACTGGCTGCACATCTTCAATCCTCCGGGAGTACCGTTAGGGGTTAAGTTCATTCTTGTACCGGTAGAGTTTTTGAGTGTGTTCATCAAGCCGTTTGCATTGATCATTCGTCTTTTTGCAAACATGGTGGCAGGTCACATTATCATCATCTGTTTAATTTCACTCATTTTCATTTTTGCTCAATTGAACCAGTACGCTGGTTGGGGTGCTTCACCTCTTGCGATTGGCTTTACCATATTTATTTATTTTATTGAAGTGTTGGTTGCATTTTTACAGGCATTCATTTTCACAGTGCTTACGGCCGTATTTATCGGTCAGGCAATTGAAGGGGATCACAGCCATGAAGAAGCGGCACATCATTAATTCTTTTTTTTAACCAGATAAATTCACAATTATGCATGTTATTTTATTAGATGCGTTGGCAAATGCCGGTGGTGCCGTAGGTGCTGGATTAGCAGCAATAGGTGCAGGTATCGGTATCGGTCAGATTGGTAAAGGTGCCTTGGAATCAATTGCACGCCAGCCAGAAGCTTCTAACGATATCCGTGCAAACATGATCCTTACTGCGGCTCTCGTAGAAGGAGCTGCTCTGTTTGCTATTATCGTGGGCTTCCTTGCGATGGTACTTTAATCAATCGCATAAACCATTTACTGCATCCAAAGTACAGGACGGCGGATGCAGTATTTTTAAAAATTATCTGAATTTATTTAAATAGTAGAGTATGAATTTACTTACCCCCGGTTTAGGGTTATTGGTTTGGACTTTAGTGGCCTTCTTAGTGGTGTTTTTTCTGTTGAAAAAATATGCATGGCCAGCTATCATAAAAGGGTTATCCGAAAGAGAAAAGGGTATTGCCGACGCGTTGGAAACAGCTGAGAAAGTAAAAGCTGAAATGGCGCAGATGAAAAATGAAAATGAAGCATTGCTGGCAAAAGCCCGTGAAGAAAGAGCGCAGTTGCTGAAAGAAGCCCGTGAAACAAGGGATAAAATTGTTAGTGAAGCAAAAGATCTGGCAAAAACAGAAGCTAATAAAATTATTGTGGAAGCGCAGGCTGCCATTAATCAGCAAAAACTTGCTGCATTAACTGATGTAAAGAACCAGGTTGGTAATCTCGTTATTGAAGTGAGTGAAAAAGTATTGCGTCGTGAACTGGCGAACAAAGCTGATCAGGAAACGTACATTAACCAGCTGGCAGAAGTAGTGAAATTAAATTAATAAAGCTATAAGCTATTATCAATGCAGAATCCACGTTTAGCAGGTCGTTATGCAAAGTCACTGGTTGATCTCGCTCAGGAGACGAACCAGCTGGAAGCTGTATATACCGACATGAAATATTTAAAGGCGGTATGCAAACAAAGCAGGGAGTTTACCAACCTGCTCCGCAGTCCTGTAATTAACAGTGATATCAAGGAGAAAATTGTTTCTGCGGTTATCAGTAAAAACGTAGGTGAGTTATCGAATGCGTTCATTCATCTGCTGGTAAAAAAAGGCCGTGAAAGTATTTTGCCTGAAATTGCTAATTCTGTGATTGAACAGTATAATGAAATCAAGGGTATTCATATCGTAAAACTTACTACTGCAACTGAAACCAGCGAGGCATTAAAAACATCTGTCATAAATAAGATAATAGCAGATACTCCTTTTCAACTGATTGAATTGGAAACAGAGGTTGATGAAGCACTCATTGGTGGTTTTCAACTGGAGTATGATGGTAATTTAATTGATGCAAGCATAGCAAGAAATCTGAGAGATATTCAGAAACAGTTTGAGAGAAACATTTACGTTCCAAATATTCGATAATTCAATTTTTTAAAAAATAAAGCGTCATGGCAGATATTAAACCGGATGAGATTTCAGCGATACTTCGCCAGCAGTTAAGCAATTTCAGTGTTGGTGCTGATTTGGAAGAAGTAGGTACCGTATTACAGGTGGGTGATGGTATCGCCCGTGTATACGGATTAAACAATGTTCGCTATGGTGAACTGGTAGAATTTGAAAGCGGAGTTCGTGCAATTGCATTGAACCTTGAAGAAGATAATGTGGGTGTGGTATTAATGGGGGAAGGAAAGGATATCAAAGAAGGTTCTAAAGTTCGCCGTACAGCCCAGATCGCATCCATCAAAGTTGGTGAAGGAATGAGCGGCCGTGTTATCAATGTACTGGGTGAACCAATTGATGGCAAAGGACCTCTTACCGGTGAATTATATGAAATGCCACTGGAACGTAAGGCACCCGGTGTAATATTCCGTGAGCCTGTTAAGGAGCCATTACAAACAGGGATCAAATCAATTGATGCCATGATCCCGATTGGCCGTGGCCAGCGTGAATTAATCATTGGTGACCGCCAGACAGGTAAGACTGCCATTGCGGTTGACACCATCATCAATCAAAAGGAATTCTACGCAGCAGGGAAACCTGTTTATTGTATATATGTTGCTATCGGTCAAAAAGCATCTACTATTGCCGGTGTTATGAAAACACTGGAAGATAATGGCGCTATGATCTATACAACAATCGTTGCAGCTTCTGCAAGCGATCCTGCACCACAACAGTTCTACGCTCCTTATGCGGGTGCTGCTATTGGTGAGTTCTTCCGTGATACTGGTCGCCCTGCATTGATCATTTATGATGATCTGTCAAAACAGGCCGTAGCATATCGTGAAGTATCATTGTTGCTCCGTCGTCCTCCTGGCCGTGAAGCATATCCCGGTGACGTATTCTATCTGCATAGCCGTTTGTTAGAGCGTGCTGCAAAAGTAATTGGTGATGATAGTGTAGCGAAGAATATGAATGATGTTCCCGACAGTATTAAACATCTTGTAAAAGGTGGCGGTTCATTAACTGCATTGCCGATTATTGAAACACAGGCTGGTGACGTTTCTGCATATATTCCTACAAACGTAATCTCCATTACTGACGGACAGATTTTCTTAGAAGGTAACCTGTTCAATGCCGGTATTCGTCCAGCGATTAACGTAGGTATCTCTGTAAGCCGTGTGGGTGGTAATGCTCAGATCAAGTCAATGAAAAAAGTTGCCGGTACATTAAAGCTCGATCAGGCACTTTACCGTGAGCTGGAAGCCTTCTCTAAGTTTGGTGGTGATATGGATGCTGCAACAAAATCAGTAATTGATAAAGGTGCACGTAACGTTGAGATATTGAAGCAGGCTCAGTATAGTCCGTTTGCAGTAGAAAAGCAGGTTGCTATTATTTACCTCGGTACAAATGGTTTGCTGAATGCAGTTCCTGTAAAACGTATCAAAGCCTTTGAAGAACATTTCTTACATGAAATGGAAACGAAGCTTCCTGAAGTATTAGCTGAGTTTAAGAAAGGAAATCTTCCTGAAGATGGGATTAAGAAAATGGTGGAAATGGCAAATGGCTTGATCCCTCAGTATAAAGCTTAATTGATCTTACTTTAAATAGAAATCCCCCGAATTTTCGGGGGATTTTTTTATTTGATTAGTATTTTTTACAGACTTTGAATCGTGCGGTTAATTACTTCCCTGCTTGACTTTATTCTGAGAATATAAGTGCCCTTAGATAAAAAGCCCATTGTTTCAATTGAAACAGGATTGTTTCCTTTCCTGATGGTGGTTGGTACAGAAAAGACAAGCTTACCATAAGTGTCGAATAAATCAACCCGGATTTTATCTGCCTCAGGTGATTCTATTTGAAATTGCAGTAAACTGTTAAATGGGTTCACCAGTGATTTTAAGACCAGTTTGCCGGCGCTGCCTTCGGTAAGGCTAATGATTTCGCTGAATTTAGAATTTGCTCCACCCTGTATTACAATTTTCAAACGGTAGAATTTCTTTCCCGATAAAACTTCCGGATCAGTGAAATTATATTGATTGGTAAGCCCATTCTGAGAACCTGTAACTGTTCCGATTTTTGTAAATTGAATTCCATCATCACTTCTTTCAATTTCAAAATTATGTGGGTTTTGATCGGCCTTGGCCTGCCAGATCAATAACGTTTTTTTATTAGATAACTGCCCCTGAAACTGCAGAAGATTTACATCCAGCAATGTACAGGAACTGTTAACAGTTATAGCAATTGTATTACCCTGGTAAATGGAACAGCTGCTTGTTGACAGATTTGTTGTTGACGTAGCAACTTTAATTCTGTACAGATAACCATTATATGAAGTATTTGCAAGGAAAGTTGGTATGGCTACTGTGTCTAAATAATTAACGCCATCATAGATATATGAAAATGTTTGAATGCCCGGCAACTCAGGAGCGGCTGTCCATGTAGTTCCGCCATTTATGCTTCTTTCCCACTGGTAGTATTGGTAGTTATTATAGTAAGTGGTTACAATTGCAGATAAGCTTACCTGTCCGTTAATGCAATACGAAGGTGCAGGGCCGGGTCGCATATTTAAACCTGGAAGACAGGAGGCAAATGTAATATCATCCATTGCCCAGTCATTACCTCCTCCACCCGGAGCGTTATTTTTGATTGAAATCGTTAACGAATTTTGGCCGATCCCTGTTTTTAAAACAAATCCTTTTTTAACCCATTGCCCCCAGGTGCCGGTATAATTAATGTTTCCAGAAACATAATAATCTACTCCATCAATCTGGAAAGTAAGATTTGGTTTAACACCGGAGGAATCATTGCCGGGCAAATCAAGATATCCTGCCGGTACTGATACATTTGATGCACCACGGCCCATACTGTCAATTCCGCATCTTTTACAAACATTTCTAAACCATGCTGAAAATTCATAATAAGTGTCTTCACAAAGACCGGTTATTGTCTGATTGTTGGCAATACTTAATTGGTATGCTGCATTTACTGCAAGCATATATCCGCCATTACTGCCTGATGCAGAAGGGGGGTTCCCTGCCAATGGATCTGCTGCCCCTGTATGATCGCCGATAATATCCCATACTCCAAATACCCTGTGAGTAGAAGAAGCTTCAGGTCTTTGAATTAGCGGGTTTGTATTTTGACTGGGGCTTAAATTTTTTATAACTGAATAATTACCATCGCCGGGGTTTCCTGTTGTAATATTTACAAAATTATATCCAGGTACAGTTCCGGGATTTGAACCATTTTGAGTAGTACCTGAACTGAAATCGCCACTGCCTGCTGATACATTATTGGCTCCACTTGCGTTTGTACATAATCCATGATTTGGATAAATGATAAAGGATAAATTATTAGGACTTAATATATAGTTCGTTGCAGCAACAGCTGAGATTTGATTTCTGTAACGCAATGCACCGGGCCCATAATTGATAATGGTATTGTATGGAGTTGCAAGATCAACTGTTACTCTGTATGTAACCAGAATTAACATTCCTGCACCTGCTCTTGGCCGATGGGTGTCTGATCTGAAATACCCACCTCCATTAATTAATGTATCTGTTGTTGTGGTTGTAACAACTTTTGTTGGCATATTGTAAAAAGGAGAAGCATTAAACGTATCTCTTCCTAGATTAAAACGAAGTGTTTTAGTAATACCATCATACATGGCAAGATCATCTCCGCCGGCATCAGTAAATGATCTGTATGAAACGCCCTCATTGGTAATTAACTTCAAAGAGTTGCTTACATAAGTAAGATTGTTTGGAATTGTATCATTAAAACGAGTTCTGTAAATCGTTCTGTTTGCTCCATTGTTTGTTACATAAACAGACACTCTTATTTCTAATTCATCACCGGGTATAATTGTTCCGCCACCTGGACGGCTGATGTTGATAAAACTTTTGCCTACTGCAACGTTGGCTTGTGAGAATAAAAATGAGGGGATGGCTATTAAATATAATAGCAAAAGGGTTTGGGTACAGAGTATAGCTCTCTTCATAGGAATCGGTTATTGGGTATAAGTAAAAACCATTACAAAAATCGAATACATTAATGACTTTTGCAATACGTAAAACTACGATTGACGATGTTTTTCTACTATTTTTAGTGTTTTCGGCCAGAAAAACTGAAAATAGTCATCATTTGATCGTATTTGGGAGAAAGATAATTTACCGTATGCGCCTTGAAGAATTGAAATCGAAGAGCGAAAAGGGTTAGATCAAACGCTTTTTCATAACCAGGTGCGGGATGGTTAGTTGAATAAAATCATCGCCCTCAATTTTATAACCCTGTTTCTCAAAAAAATGTGCAGTAGATTTACGTGCATGCATCAGCATGGTTTTGTATCCCCGGTCACGTGCAATATTTTCTGCAAAATTCATTAGAGAAGCACCAATACCCTTACCCTGAAGGTTGTTTTGTACAGCTATTTGGCGCAGCTTTACCGTTTCACTATCAACAGGAATTAAAAAACAACAGCCAAGCATTTTCTCTTCCTCAAATGCAGCAATAAGAATTGCATTCTTTTCGCTTTCTAACTCTTGAGGATCAAATTGCAGACCAAGAGGCTTGCGTAAGATTTCGTAACGTAAGTTCAGCATTTGCTGATATTCGGGAGTTCCGTAATCAATTTGTTTCAGTGCCATATGATGGATTAAGCAGGATGGACAAGTTACATTTTTTTATGTAAAAACAAACAGTTGTTATATAATGGAAAAGTAAGAAGTATGGCGATAAAATAATAATATTTTCGGTGCGGCTGAAAAGGGCATTTGAACTGTCTGAAAATGAGAGGTTTCAGACATTTTTAATAGAACGCTTGCTAATTGCTTAAAAACTCTATTTTTGCAACCTGTAACCAAATAATTACGACAATGTCAGACATCGCAGCAAGAGTTAAAAAAATCATCGTAGACAAGTTAGGTGTTGAAGAATCAGAGGTTAATCCTGAAGCTTCTTTTACAAATGATTTAGGGGCTGATTCATTAGACACAGTTGAACTGATCATGGAATTTGAAAAAGAATTCAACATTTCAATTCCTGACGAACAGGCTGAAACCATCACAACAGTTGGTCAGGCAGTAGCTTATTTAGAAGAACACGCTAAGTAATTAAGCGCTGAAATTTTCAGTGTAAACCTCTCTTTTACCAGGCAACTTATGCAACTCAAACGAGTAGTAGTTACCGGAATTGGCGCCCTGACACCATTAGGCAAAACTCTTGATGAATATTGGGAGGGTTTGGTTAATGGTGTTTCAGGTGCTGATTTCATCAAACAATTTGATTGTTCTAAATTCAAAACAAGATTTGCCTGCGAGGTAAAAGATTTTGAACCTACAGCCTATCTGGATAGAAAGGAGGCAAGAAAAATTGACCGGTTTACCCAGTTTGCATTGATCGTTAGTGATGAGGCCGTTAAAGATGCAGGTATCAATAAGGACAACGTGGATGTTGACCGTGTGGGTGTAATTTTTGCCAGCGGTATTGGCGGTTTAATTACATTCCAGGAAGAGGTGATCAATTATGCGTTAGGTGATGGCACTCCCCGTTTTAATCCCTTCTTCATTCCCAAAATGATCCTGGATATTGCTGCCGGACAAATCTCCATGCTTCATGGTTTCAGAGGCCCGAATTATGCAGTGGTTTCGGCCTGCGTATCTTCCACAAATGCTGTTATTGATGCATATGATAACATCAGATTAGGCAAAGCTGACATTATATTAACCGGCGGAAGTGAAGCCGTTGTCAGTGCTGCGGGTTTAGGTGGTTTTAATTCAATGAAAGCATTAAGTGAAAGGAACGATGATCCCAAAACAGCAAGCCGCCCATTTGATAAGGACCGTGATGGTTTTGTAATGGGTGAGGGGTCTGGTATGTTAATCCTCGAAGACCTGGAACATGCTTTAAAACGTGGCGCAAAAATTTATTGTGAAATAGCCGGTGGCGGTGCAACAGCAGATGCTCATCATATTACTGCTCCTCATCCGGAAGGACTTGGGGCAAAGAATGTAATGACCGCAGCATTGAAAGACGCAGGTTTGCAACCATCCGATATTGACTATATCAATGTGCATGGAACATCAACTCCATTGGGCGACATAGCAGAAACAAAAGCTATTCTTACTGTATTTGGTGAACATGCATATAATCTGAACATCAGTTCTACCAAATCAATGACAGGTCATTGCTTGGGTGCTGCCGGTTCACTGGAAGCAATTGCCTGTGTAATGAGTGTAGTACATGACATTGTTCCTCCAACAATCAACCATTTTACCGACGATCCTGAATTAGATGCCAAACTAAATTTTACATTTAACAAAGCTCAGAAACGTACTGTACGTGCAGCTTTGAGTAACACTTTTGGATTTGGCGGGCACAATGCTTCAGTGATTGTAAAGAAATATTCCTGATTTCCTTTAGATTTGTTATCACATCAGATAAAAGAAGTGTTTCTTTTATAGTTGATGATGTATAAAATTTATGGTGCGGAACTTCGTCCGTCAAATATTACCAGCAAAAAACAAATTCGAAAGTAACCTTCGCAATATTCTGGGCTACAGCCCGGGGGATTTGTTGTTGTATAAAACTGCCTTAAGCCATCGCTCAGTTAAAGAAGGCAGTGATCAGAATAACGAGAGGTTAGAGTTTTTAGGCGATGCTGTTTTGAGTGCAGCAGTTGCTCATTACCTTTTTAAAAAATACCCATATAAAGGAGAGGGATTTTTAACAGAGATGCGGAGCAAAATGGTAAACCGTGCAACCCTCAATGATATTGCTGTGCGGATGGGGTTGAAAAAAATTACGATTTATAACAAAGGAGATAACTCACTTAAGATTTCCCAGATATTCGGTAACACATTAGAAGCACTGTTAGGTGCTATTTATCTTGATCTTGGTTATAGAAAAACACAAAAATGGATTACGAAGAATGTGATTGTTCCGCATTTGTTTATGGAAGAGCTGGAGTTACTGGAGATTAATCATAAGAATAAATTATACGGCTGGGCCAATAAGAATGGAAAAGTGCTTGATTTTGAAACACTGGATGAGCGATTGGAAAATGGCCGAAGGTTGTTCACTATCGGAGCTGTAATAGATGGAGAAGTGATTGCAGAAGGAAAGGCGTTTAATAAAAAAGATGCGAGCCAGATAGCATCCCAACTTGCTGTTGAAAAATTAGGGATCGGGGTATAAATAAAAAACCTCCTTTGCGAAACCTGCCTATCGGCAGACAGGGCTATGGGGTAAGAGCGGAGACGAAGGGATTCGAACCCTTGATACAGTTTCCCGTATACACACTTTCCAGGCGTGCTCCTTCAACCACTCGGACACGTCTCCTTTTGGACGGCAAAAATACAGGTATCGCCCTTAGCCCCCGAATAAATTTTGAGCATTTGCAGTTGTTGCCTCAATGATTTCGAATGCTGAAAGATTTTTTGCTTCAGCAATTTTTTCAATTACATATTGCAAATAAGCGGGTTCGTTCCTTTTACCTCTGAATGGAACAGGTGTTAAATAAGGAGCATCAGTTTCAAGCACAAGATGAGCAACGGGAATTTCAGAAAGCACTTCAGCAAGATTTGCTTTTTTATAAGTAACCACACCACCTATTCCCATCAGGAATCCAAGATCCATTATTTGTTTTGCTTCTTCAATTGATCCGCCAAAGCAATGAAAAATTCCTTTCAATTGCCCATTCTGGTTTTGCTTAACAATATCAATACAATCCTGTAATGAATTTCGGCTATGTATGATGATGGGAAGATTATGATGTAAAGCCCATTCAATCTGAAGTTGAAAAGCTTCTTTTTGCTCTTTTACAAATGTTTGAACCCAGTAATAGTCCAGGCCTATTTCGCCTACTCCTGCAAAAGGTCTTTTTTTAAGCCACTCTTCAATAAGTTTTAATTCATCTTTATAATTCTCCTTCACTGAGCAGGGGTGTAATCCCATCATGGCGATGCATTGCTCCGGAAATTGTTCTTCCAGTCTGAGCATGTCATTAATAGAGCTGCTGTCAATATTCGGCAGGTAAAATTTGGTTACATCAATAGCATTGGCCCTGTCAATCACCTCCTCAATATCTGCATGGAACTCTTCAAGATAAAGATGGGTATGTGTATCTATTATATGCATAAGGGAGGCAAAATTAAGATCTAATCCGGGCAGGGTAGAAATAATCTGTCAAAACCGCCTGAAAACGGGAAATTCTGAAAAAAAAATAACAGACTTTAAACCAACCCCAGCTCATACAGTCTTTGTATTGTTCGTTTAATTAAAAACCTAAAAAAAGCGTATATCATGAAAACAAGCAACATTTTTTCAAAAAGCACATTAGCATTCCTGCTTTTTGGTGCTCTTACATTTACTGCCTGTAAAAAGGAAAGCAGTTCTGCCCAGGACGAAACAGCTACGGTTGAAAGCACTGCCAGTAACAGTGAGGCTGAAGCAGTATATGATGATGTATTTGACAATACCATGGGTATTGGCTCTGAAACAGGAGAAGATCTGGGTATTACCGGCAGTATTGGTATTTATGGCCGAATGGAAGCTGGCAATTATACCGGAAGGCTTGACAGCAACCGTTGTTTCACAATAACTGTTTTCCCTCTGCAACACGGTGTATTTCCTAAAACAGTAACGATCGACTTTGGATCTGGCTGTGTAGGTCGTGATGGAAAATTCCGTAAAGGCAAAATAGTTACCGTTTTTACCGGTAAAATGCGTGAACCAGGCAGTAAAGCAACCACCACATTCGACGGTTATAAAGTTGACAGCGTATCTGTTACAGGAACCCATGAAGTAACAAACAACAGTTCCAGTAATAATAAAATTTTCACTACCAAAGTGATTGAAGGAAAACTTACCTGGAATAGTGGCCGTTGGGTAAAATGGAGCAGTGTAAGAACAGTTGCCCAAATTGAAGGGAATGGCACTCCATACTGGCCATTAGATGACATTTTTTCCATCACCGGCGGCGGCCGTGGCGAAAATAGCCGTGGTAACAGTTGGGGGCATGAGGTAATTGAGCCGTTGATTAAAAAGTTCACCTGCCGCTGGATTTCAAAAGGGGTTCTCCGCATCAGATTCAACAGTACAAACGGGGTACTCAACTTTGGAAATGGCGATTGCGACAACAAAGCAACACTTACCATAAATGGGAACGTAAAAATCATTACTCTTCCCTAAGAAAAAACACTTGCATCTGATAAAAGAAATTGTACCTTAGCAACAGTTTTCATAGGGTACGGATTAAAAACGGGCCAGGGTTTCCACCCCGGCCCTCCTTTTTTTACAGTATTCTCCTTACCTAACAGCTTCAAAACGGTAACCCGCAGCCGAAAAATTCTTCATCAGCTCTGTAAGGGCAAACTGCATATTCGGGAAAGCCTTCTCACTATCATGAAATACGATAATACTTCCGGCTTTGGTTTTCTTATTTACATACGAAAAACATTTTTCCGGGGTAATTGAGGTATCAAAATCGGCACTTAATACATTCCACATGATTATTCTGAACGGAGGATTTGCATTTTGCAGCAATTGTGCCTGGAACGACCTGATTTTTCCATAGGGAGGTCTCATTAAGTCAGAATCAATCCATTTGGCAGCTTCTTTTACGTTATTCAACCATTGTTCATCACCTGTTTTTCTGCCGTTAAGATGATTATGTGTATGATTGCCTACACGATGACCTTCCATCAAAATGCGCTTATAAATATCAGGGTAAGCAGCAACATTTTTTCCGATGCAGAAAAAAGTAGCCTTGGCATTGTATTTTTTTAATTCATCCAGAACAAATGGTGTGGCAACAGGATGAGGCCCGTCATCGAAAGTGAGGTAAATGATTTTTTCTTTCGTTGGTATTTCCCATACGAGGTTTTTAGGAAACAACATTCGCAACCACCAGGGAGTTGTTACAATGTACTGCATAATTAAAGTTACTGATGAAATGAATAGCCTGTAAGCTGAATAAGTTTTCCTTTGTAATAGATCATCTTTCCATGTTTTAAAATAAACTGTTGCTGGGTTGATGGAGACAGTATTTCATCTGCATAAATTTTTTCTTTTCGATTATCTTCTACTTCTGTTGCTCCATGCAGTATAGCTTCGGTGCTGTATTTAATGATTAAGGAAGGCAAGGTTTGGTAAAACAAGTCAGCAGTAACAAATACATCAGCACCCAATACATGATTGCCTGTAGAAGCAATAATGCCAACAATGCTGCTGTCTCGTTTGCTGAATTGCTGAAGAAAGTATTGGAGATACTGATTACTTGTATCAACAACTTTTTTATTTGTGAGCAGAGCTGCATAGGAAGAAGATGATGTTTGATTGTTTGCTTTCAGTAGCTTTCTTATTTCATCCCACAACTTTGTTTGGGTATGTGCAGTGTCAATGATTTTTTGCAACCCCGCAGCAGCACTTCCTTTATACTCAAATTTTTTTTCATGATTGCTCCATCTGTTTTCTTCAATACAGTAAACCGGAATAGTGTGTTGCTGTTTACCAGGTGGAAGAATTGTGTCTTTTGCAATTACCCTGTCCTGCCGCCCACCTGATATAATATCTCCACTTTTCAGAAACAGGGTTTGATTGCTTTTATTTTCAATAAGCAGGACGTTGATATTATCAACCATATAATTTCCCCGCTCTTTTATTTTTACAGAACCTTTTTGTAATCCCTGCTGCAGGGTAATTACAGATTGTTTTTGAAAGCTGCTGTCATTCATTCCTGCTCCTGTTCGTTTAATGGGAATGAGTTTTAGGTTTTTGAACAGGATGGCACTATCATACTCCACTACAAGAGAAGGGTAAGTAAATGATGATTGCGTAAATGCATCAATTGACAGCAGGCCAAACAGGAAAAGGAAAAAGGGTTTCATTGATCTTTCAAAGTAAGTGATTATCTCTCATCTGCAAAAGCAGGCGAACTCTTTATCTTTGCGTTATGAGTGTAAGAGTAAGATTTGCCCCCAGTCCTACGGGTGGATTGCATTTAGGTGGCGTACGAACAGTATTATACAATTATTTATTTGCCAAACATCATGGTGGTGAGTTTGTGTTGCGTATTGAAGATACCGATCAGAGCCGTTTTGTAGCTGGCGCAGAAGAATACATTTTCGAATGTTTAAAATGGTGTGGGTTGCAGCCTGATGAAAGTCCGCAGAACGGTGGGCCTTTTGGTCCTTATAGGCAAAGTGAGCGCAAGGAAATGTACCGTAAGTATGCTGAAATACTGGTAACTCACGGTCATGCTTATTATGCATTTGATACACCAGAGGAACTGGATAAAATGCGTGAAGAAAATAAAACGGAAGAAAATCCATCGCCACAATATGATCACCGCATCCGGAAAAAAATGCGGAACAGTTTAACACTTACAGATACAGAAGTAAAAGACTTACTGGAAAAAAACACCAGGCATGTGATCCGCATCAAGATGCCGGAAAATGAATTGGTAACTTTTACTGATATGATCCGTGGTGAAGTAAGTTTTCAAACAGAGCTGGTTGATGATAAAGTGCTATTGAAAGCAGATGGCATGCCCACTTACCATTTAGCAGTTGTGGTTGATGATTATTCAATGAAGATCACACATGCATTTCGTGGGGAAGAATGGTTACCCAGTGCACCGGTGCATTTATTGTTGTGGAAATATTTGGGATGGGAATCTTCCATGCCGAAATGGGCTCATCTTCCATTGATACTCGGGCCAAGCGGAAAACTCAGTAAAAGAGATGGAGCAAAATATGGGTTTCCGGTATTTGCCATGAACTGGACAGATCCTAAAACAAATGAATTAACAGAAGGCTTTAAAGAAAAAGGCTTCTTGCCTGAAGCATTTATTAACCTGCTGGCTGTACTTGGCTGGAATGATGGAACAGAAAAAGAACTGTACAGTATGGATGAACTGATTGCTGGCTTTGAAATTAAACGTGTGCACAGTGCAGGGGCCAAATTTGATTATGAAAAAGCAAAATGGTTCAATCATGAGTGGATTAAAAAAATAGACATAGAAAGTTTAAAGTTGAAAGTAAAAGAAGTTCTTTCAACAGATCAGATTGAAGTGAAGGACGACGCATTTTTGGAGAAAGTGATTGAGCTGGTGAAAGACCGCTGCACATTGATGCCCGATTTTATTCAGCATGCAGGTTTCTTCTTTAAAGCACCGGCTTCTTTAGATGTTGATGCGGTAAAACCGAAATGGAATGAAGAGAAAAAACTGTTTTTTGAAAACTTCATTACAAAGCTGCATGCAATTGACAATTGGGAACTGAGTATAATTGAAACTGAATTTAAAAACCTGGCAACAGAAAAAAATATCAAACCTGGCGAACTGCAACTTCCTATGCGGATAATGCTCGTGGGGGGAAAGTTCGGTCCGGCTGTATTTCAGATTGCTGAATTGATTGGTAAAGAAGAAACAATCAGCAGAGTTGAAAATGCTTTGAAACAGTTTTAACCCTGTTTCCTGATCAGTTCCATCAACTCAACAAAAGAAGTTGAACCAAGCTGTTCAATCATTATCCTGTCCATTTCATCTAACTGAAATATACCTTCTGTATTCAGCTTCACCTGTTCGGGTGTGCGGATACCGGGAATGATGGTTGACACTTCT
This sequence comes from uncultured Chitinophagaceae bacterium, assembly GCA_964580775.1. GTDB lineage: Bacteria > Bacteroidota > Bacteroidia > Chitinophagales > Chitinophagaceae > Lacibacter. The sequence goes on from CAZOLW010000016.1 coordinate 72,800, forward strand.
TTGTAACTGAGGATATAACTCAATGCCAGCTGTGTTTTAGTGCAATTGTATTTACTGCACAATTTCCATACGGGTTCAGTTGCAGTTAATGTTGCATCAATTACCTCTTTTGTTAAGCGGTTCTTGCGGTGATCATTGTCTGAAAAATGTACATGGGTATCAAACTTTCCTGTAAGCAATCCAAACTGTAAAGGCATCCTTGCAATAATACCATAACCTTTTTCGGCTGCTGTTTTCAGCAAGGGCAATGCTTTTTGATTGATGATGTTTAGCACCAGTTGAAATCCATTGCCAAAATTGTTCTTCATCAGAAATTCTGCATCAGCGTCGGGTTCAAATGTGTTGAGTGATAAACCCCAGTAACGGATCTTTCCCTGTTGCTGTAATTGCTGCATGGCTTCAATGCATTTGCCATTCTGCAAATGAGTTAATCTTGCAGTATGTAACTGGTAATAATCAATCACATCTCTGTTCAATCGCTTTAAGGAAGCTTCGCATGCACTGAGAATATATTCCTTTGAGTAATCAACAGTAAACAGTTCGTTTCTTGAAACATTTCCAACTTTGGTAGCAATCACAGCTTCTTTGCTGTTCCCGATTTCTTTGCCGATCAGTTTTTCTGAATGGCCTAATCCATAGATATCAGCCGTATCAAAAAAACTGATACCCGTATCTAACGCTGCATGAATAGCTTTTACCGAAACAGTATCATCCGCATCACCCCAGCCAATGGCTGTTGTTCCAATCATGGCACCGCCACCAATGGCCCATGCACCAAAACCAATTTCACTAACGGTTAAATCTGTATTTCCAAATTTTCTGAAGTTCATGCTGTAATTTACCACATAGCAATTATCTTAACTATATGAATTTTTCGAAATCAACCTGGCCATTAATTTTTTTATTAGCCGTTATCAAATTTGGATTGCCTTTTTTTCTGCAGCATCCTGTTTATGAATTGCACAGGGATGAGTTTCTATATTTAGAACAGGGTCATCATTTGGCATGGGGTTATATGGAAGTGCCACCCATGCTTTCCTGGTTATCGTGGCTCACACATTTACTCGGCGATAGTTTCTTTTGGGTAAAATTCTGGCCTTCTCTTTTTGGTGCATTTACATTGATCATTACATGCAGAATGGCAGTTGAAATGGGTGGTAACCTGTTTGCTGTTTTTATTGCCGGACTGTGTATCATGTTCACTGCTTACCTGCGTTTACATTTTTTATTCCAGGCAAATTTCCTGGAAGTCTTCTGGTGGAGCTCAAGCGCTTATTTTATTCTTTGTTATATCAACAGCAAACAAACCATGTATCTCTACTGGATCGGTTTTGCATTTGGCTGTGGATGGTTGAGCAAAAATTCCGTTTCATTCTTTATCATTGGATTTGTTGTGGCTTTATTATTTACACAATACCGCTCACTTTTTTTGAATAAACATTTGTATGGCGCAGGTTTGCTTGCATTCATCATAGCATTGCCAAATCTTCTCTGGCAATACAATCATAACTGGCCTTTGCTGCATCATATGGAAGAGTTGAGGGAAACTCAATTGAAGTTTATTAATCCTGTTGACTTTTTAACAGGACAGGTGCTCATGTATTTTTCTGCGTTCTTTATCTGGATGATGGGTTTGATCTGGCTTTTCACCAAACGAGGCAAGGAGTACCGAATGCTTGCATGGGTCTATCTTACTGTTATTGTTTTACTTGTTTGGTCAAGCGGAAAAAATTATTACTCATTGGGAGTTTATCCTATGTTGATTGCGGCAGGAGCAGTGGCTTTGCAGCAATGGACACTCAATCGGTTAAAGTGGATGAGATGGGTTACTGCAGCATTGATTTTATTTTTGACATGGAAGATTCTGCCAATAGCAATGCCTATTTGGGAGCCGGATAAATTAGCTGCCTTCTACAAAGAAAAGAAGATTGAAAACACTGGTGCCTTAAAGTGGGAAGATCAGCAAAATCATTCTTTACCACAAGACTTTGCAGATTATCTCGGCTGGAAAGAAATTACATCAAAAGCAGAAGAATTTTATCGTTCATTGCCGGCTGCAAAAAAAGACAGTACTATTATTTATTGCCGGCATTATGGACTGGCCGGAGCTTTAAAATATTATGGGAAAGACCAGAGGTTTAAAGACAAAGTCATCAGTGACAACGGCTCTTTCCTGCATTGGATACCCGATGATTTCAGTTTCAGGCATTTGATCTTTATTGGCAGAAGAATGCCGGATAAAGATGATGAAGTGTTTCAGCATTTTGACAAAGTAACCATTATCGATTCCGTTACTTATAAACATTCACGACAGCTGGGAGATAAAGTTATTTTCTTCGAAAAGGTTGATTCAGTTGGATCGAAACTGGCAACAGAAGGGTTGAAGCAAATGAAACTGCGGTTCAACCTCTGATTCATTCATATCTGTTTTTCCGGTAAAAATCTTTATTTATGTTTATCAGCTTTGCAGTACACAGTATTCTTTATTTTTACAGTATAAGATTGCCGTATGAACAGACCCATCAGAGTTTTAGTTGCTAAAGTTGGATTGGATGGCCACGACCGTGGTGCCAAAGTAATTGCTACTGCATTGCGTGATGCAGGAATGGAAGTTATTTATACAGGACTCCGTCAAACACCTGAAATGGTGGTGAATGCTGCTTTACAGGAAGACGTTGATGCAATTGGTGTAAGTATTTTAAGTGGCGCACATATGACGGTGTTTCCAAAAATTCTTCAGTTGATGAAAGAAAAGAAAATGGATGATGTATTACTTACCGGCGGAGGAATTATTCCGGATGCAGATATTGAATCATTAAGCGAAATGGGAGTTGGAAAATTATTTCATCCAGGTGCCAATACACATGAGATAGCCGACTTTATTTCAGATTGGGTAAAGACCAACCGTAATTTTTAAGTTTCATTTTAAACTTATTTCAAATGGCTTTTCAAACATTGCTTACATCACTTGAAGATGGGATTTTTATCATTACCATCAATCGGCCCGATAAACTCAATGCATTAAACAAAACAGTGATTGAAGAATTGTCGCAGGCTATAGATGAAGTGTATAACAATGCCGGGATTAAATGTGCCATCATAACCGGAGCAGGGCCAAAATCATTTGTTGCAGGAGCAGATATTACAGAGTTTCTCACAATGGATGCCAGTGGTGGTGAAGCCCTTGCAAAAAAAGGACAAGAAATGGTGTTTGATAAAATTGAACATTCACCCAAGCCAATTATTGCAGCCGTAAATGGTTTTGCATTGGGTGGTGGATGTGAATTAGCCATGAGTTGTCATTTTCGTTTGGCCAGTGAAAATGCAAAATTTGGTCAGCCAGAAGTAAACCTTGGTTTGATTCCCGGTTATGGCGGCACTCAACGCTTAACACAATTAGTGGGAAAAGGTAAAGCAATGGAACTGATGATGACAGCGAATGTGATTGATGCAAAAGAAGCAAAACAACTTGGGCTGGTGAATCATGTAACTGATGCTGATACACTACTGGACCATACCAAAGAGATTCTGCAGGTAATTATGACGAAGGGTCCGAATGCAGTTGCAAAAATAATTGCGGCAGTAAATGCACATTTTGATAATTCGCAGGATGGGTTTGCAGCTGAAGCTAAACTATTCGGCAATTGTTTCGGTACAGATGAAATGAAAGAAGGAGTAGGAGCTTTTTTGGAAAAGCGAAAAGCATCTTTCAATCAATAAATCAATTAACGAACAAAAAATTATTTTTCAATCAGCCTTTCATCAATCAGGTACGTTTCCACTTCGCTTAAAAAAGGAGTTGCTTTTGCATCTTCAAACTCGATTCTTATTGCGCTGATATACTGAGCAGGAAATGTAAGAATCCGTTTGTGCCCAACTGTTGTAAGTTGAAATTCATTTACCTGCTCTGAGCCATTGATCAATGAAATTTTTATTTTTTTTATCTGCTGGCCTTTTTCGATGGGTTCTTTCAACACAATACAATTAATTTTTTCTTCCTGTTTAAATTTTACCCAGAAAACACCCTGATGATAATCGGGAAACGATTCGGCAGTAATTGTTTTTCCATCAACCAGTTTGCTATTCTGATATACAATTCCTTTGTAATGGAGCTCGCCTCTTGCTGTTAACGAGAGGTTATGTTGAAAGCTTTCGTCACGCAGATTTTTAAAGCCAACTAATGCAGATGAATCATTGACATGAATCAACCCTCTTCTGTCGGGAGGAACATTCAGTAATAAATTTGCTCCCCGGCCAACTGATTTTAAATATAACTCAAATAATTGTTCGGGTGTTTTTACTTTGTCATCTTCAGTTGAATGATAAAACCATCCGGGTCTAATGCTTACATCACATTCAGCCGGTATCCAGCTTGTGCCATTAATGTTGCCTGTATTGAGTGTATCAGTTAACGGTGCTCCTTCGCCGGGTGTAAAACCTTCAATGTTTAAGGTGTTCCAGTTGGTAGTACCGGCAATACCTTTTTCATTCCCCACCCAACGTATGTCAGGACCCACATCACTGAAGATGACAGTAGTTGGAGAAAGTTTGCGCACTGTTTCTTTAAACCTTTTCCAGTCATACACCTGCTTCTTTCCATTTGGGCCTTCGCCATTGGCTCCATCCCACCACAGCTCAGTAATAGGACCGTAATTGGTAAAGAGTTCTTTCATCATGTTCACAAAAACAGTGTTGTATTTTTCAGTTCCGTAGTCAGGATGATTTCTGTCCCAGGGCGAAATGTATACACCAAACTTCAATCCGTATTCTTTACAGGCTTTAGATAATTCTTTCAGCACATCTCCCTTTCCGTTTTTCCATTTGCTTTCACGTACTGTATGCCTGGAATATTTACTGGGCCATAAACAAAAACCATCATGATGTTTGGCAGTGATGATAATTCCTGTTGCACCGGCAGCTTTAGCAATGCGGCACCATTGTCGGCAATCCAGTTGTGTTGGGTTGAAAATATCTTCCGACTCATCCCCATGCCCCCATTCTTTATCAGTAAAAGTATTGGGGCCAAAATGTGTAAAGAGATAATACTCCGAGTTGTGCCAGGCCAGTTGCTGCTTTGTTGGAAGGGGTGGTTTTGATTGTCCCTTAACTGCAAGGAACTGGGTTGACAGGGCAAGTAGACAAAGTATGAGTTTCATCATATTAATTGATAACTCAAAATAGGAAATCAAACTCAGTTAACGCCTAACTTTGCGGAAATTTATAAAATTTCTAAAATCAAATAGTATGGAGTACAGGATTGAAAAAGATACCATGGGTGAAGTAAAAGTGCCTGTTAATGCTTATTACGGGGCACAAACCCAGCGGAGCATCGACAATTTTAAAATTGCACAGGATATTAACCGGATGCCAAAGGAAATTATCCGGGCATTTGCTTACTTAAAGCATGCAGCTGCCATCACTAATAATGAAGCAGGTGTATTGCCAAAAAAGAAAGCAGTGCTGATTGGTAAAGTATGTAAAGAAATTTTAGAAGGAAAACTGGATGAATATTTTCCACTGGTTGTTTGGCAGACAGGAAGCGGTACTCAAAGTAATATGAATGTGAATGAAGTGGTTGCTTACCGTGGTCATGTGTTGAATGGAGGAAAATTAAGTGACTATGAAAAATACCTTCACCCGAATGATGATGTAAATAAATCGCAAAGCAGTAACGATACATTTCCAACTGCCATGCATATAGCAGCGTATAAAATTATTGTAGAAACAACTATCCCGGGGATTGAAAAACTGCGGAATACGTTAGATAAAAAAGCAAAGGCATTTAAGAAAGTTGTTAAGATTGGCCGTACACATTTTATGGATGCAACGCCGCTTACATTAGGACAGGAGTTCAGCGGTTATGTTTCTCAACTGGATCATGGACTGAAAGCAATTAAAAATACATTAGCTCATTTGAGTGAACTTGCATTAGGTGGTACAGCAGTTGGTACAGGTATCAACACACCTCCGGGATATGATGTGAATGTGGCAAAGCATATTGCTAAACTCACCAAACTTCCGTTTAAAACAGCTGATAATAAATTTGAAGCACTGGCAGCACATGATGCTATTGTTGAAGCTCATGGTGCATTGAAAACAGTAGCCGTAAGTTTAATGAAGATTGCCAACGATATCCGCATGCTCAGCAGCGGACCAAGAAGTGGTATTGGTGAAATTTTTATTCCGGATAATGAACCAGGATCTTCTATTATGCCGGGCAAAGTAAACCCAACTCAATGTGAAGCAGTTACTATGATTGCTGCACAGGTGATGGGTAATGATGTATCAATCAACATCGGAGGCTCAATGGGGCATTTTGAATTAAATGTGTTTAAGCCGGTAATGATTTATAATTTTTTACACAGTGCAAGATTAATTGGTGATGGATGTGTAAGCTTTAATGATAAATGTGCAGTGGGTATTGAACCGATTGAAGCAAATATCAGGAAGCATGTTGAGAATTCTTTGATGCTTGTTACGGCGCTCAATACAAAAATTGGTTATTACAAAGCTGCGGAAATTGCACAAAAAGCACATAAGCAGGGAACGACCTTAAAAGAAATGGCCGTGAAGCTGGGGTATGTTACACCTGAACAGTTTGATGAATGGGTTATACCGGCAAACATGGTTGGAAAGATGTAATTGTTCGCCGATAGTTTTTAATCGGCAGCTTATAAATAAAAAGGAGAAGCATTTTGCTTCTCCTTTTTATTATTCGTAACTATTGTAATAATCCGGTTCAGATGGCGGAGGTTGTTCTGTATCAACGGGCTCATTTGAGTTTGATTTTTTCCCTTCAAAGAATAAGCGGTATAATCTTGAAACCTTCTCTGGTTTTCCTTCTTCACGGATCAGGTACATTTGATTTTCATTTTGAATAACTGTGATGTCTGCGCCTAAAGCTTTCGACAAAAAAGAAGCCGGGATAAATGCCTTTTTCATAAGGGTGATATTTAGGGTACAAAGACAAAACCCCTGCCATAGCAAGCAGGGGTTTATGATTTAACAGACTATTATTGTTTGATCAATTTCACTTTTTCACTGATGGCTTTACCATTTATGTCAATAAAGTAAATGCCGGTTTTAAATTTCGTCAGGTCAAGTTGAATACTGTTTTTACCTTTCACAAGATTTACAGCTATTACTTTAATAACTCTTCCTGTATTGTCAACGATCTTCAGGTTTGCAGTTTCATCTGCTATTGCATTAATCAGTACAGTTGTTTTTTCTGTAACCGGATTCGGGAATACACTTACACCTGTAACCATCATTGAAGCAAAGTTTACACTGATGATATCAGAAAACTTCCTGCTTCCGCTGTTTTCGTTTGAGTGTATGCGGTAATAAACTGTTGATGCCAGTTTACCAGCATTAAAATCAGTAAAGTTGTAAGTGATATTTGATGACTGCAGATGCTTGGCATCAACCGTTGTAATATCTTCAAAATTTGTATTATCCAGGCTGCGTTGTACTGTATAGGAAACAACATCTGCCTCATTATTTACCACCCATTCAAGTTGAGCTGCATCACCCTGTGCTTTTGCGGTAAAGCTGAATAAATCGAAAGGAAGGGTATTGGTAGATGATAAGAAGTAGAAACTTGAAAAGGAAGTTACATTAAACTGAATAGCGTGACCGTAAGTTGATTGCACATATCTTCCGGTAACAGTTTGTCCTGCTGCAATTGATGCCATTGCAGTACCACATGCATCAGCGTTTTTGTATACTGCCAGATCATTAATTCCTGTTACATTACTTCCGGAGGTTGAAATCATATCTGCAAGCTCTTTTGCAGTGATATACAGTCGGACAGAAACATTACCTACGATCGTATTGTTTTGAACTCCAATCGTCACATTGCGGTTTAAATATTTATTGGCGAATGCAGTTCTTACCGGGTTGCCTGTTCTTGTAAAAAATGAAGTGGTGATATTTCCGAGATCGTTATTATTTGCATCAATTTCAGCAATGATATTTCCGTTTGGCCCTGTAATTGGAACCCAAAGATTGTTGTTCCTGTTTGCAGCATTAATAGTTACTGCAGTTGCTGTTACACAGCTTGCTGATGTACTTGAATCGACCGGAATGCTTGTTGGAATTGTGCTTGGAAAAGGACTTACTGCTGTTGGGTTATAACCACGGAATGTATACTTGATTACACAGCCCGGGCAGGCACTGTTTACAGGTGTTGTTGAAGTAGGACCTGAAGTGCTTCCACTTCTGTCAACAACAGCATAAATAGTCAAACCATCAGGATCAAAAGCTAAATCACGAAAACGGTTTTGTGTATTTAAAACAGATGATGTGTCTGATCCGCCAATCGGGTCAACACCTGTTCCGGCGGCATTGGGTTTAATGCGCATTAAATAGCCTCTTTTTAAAGAAGCGAGCAACAATGAATTCTTCCAGCCAGGTATTTTTGAATTGGTATAACCATCCATACCTGAAGGTGCAATAGATGGCCAGCCTGAGTTGGAAGGATTTGTTGTGTAGATATTTGCGATCGTTGCATTGGTTGACTGAAAATAGGAATAAATCGGATCCACATAATTTGGAGTTGCATCATTTGCTTCGTCCGAGATAAGGGGCAAAGAAGTAATTAATGGACTTCCGGAAAATTCATTACTCCATCCTGAAAAGCTTGGATTGGCCGCTTTGGCTCCATTATAATTTCCGTCACTTTTCTTACCAATAACTTTTGGATGACCGTAATTTTGGCCTGATATAATTTTGTTTACTTCATCGTCACTGAAAGGCCCGTGCGAAGAACCAAACAAACTGTTATTTACATAGGCAAACCCCTGGTTATTCCTGATACCTGTTACCCACACAGCACTTTTGCCTGTTACGGGTGCCACATTGTTAAAAGGATTGTCATCGGGTATCCATTGGTCGAGACCGGTGCCAGTGCCTGTATTGTCAAGATTAAATCTTAATATTTTTCCTTCGTAAGAATTAGTTAGTTGTGACTTCATCGTCCTTTCAGCACTGTAAAACTGTCCTGCTCCCATATCTCCTACTGCATAAAATAAATAATCAGTGCCGCCAACGGGTGCAATAATTATTCTCCCACTGTTATGGTCATTACTACCCGTAATGGTATCGCATAACGCAACTGGACTTTCTAATGCTTTAGTTGTGGTGTTATAAGTAAAACGAACAAGAAAAGTAGTAAACAAATCCCCTTTAACTGCTTCTCCGTTATTTGGGTTGGTTGCAGTTTGACGAACACCGCCAGCAGGACCGGCACCAACGAAAGCACGAACATAAGCTACATACACATAATTTTGAGGACTTGAAGCAGCTAAAAACTGCGGATGAATGGCAAAGCCCATCATGCCTCCTTGTGGCCATGGATTTTGTGAACCGGTAAATGTGCGTCGAAAACTTGGGAAACTTCCAGTCTGAGATAAATCAAGAATGACTCTTGATCCACCATTCGGATGCATCTTCCTTATTCTGTACGTTTTGTTTTCTGTAATCCATAAAGAATCTTCCTGATCTTCATACGTAATTTCCCATGGGCTGTCAATGCCTTCTGAGTTAGGGCCTATAATTGTATCAGTAAAAACTTCTTTCATTCTTGTGGACTGAGCAGAATGTTGTACACAAATAGTAAAAGTGGTTAAGTTGTTTGTAGTGGAATAAATACGAACGAGGTATTCTGTGCCAATTACAAGAGTTGTAGCTGTTCCTGAAGCAGCGCTACTGCAATAAATTGAACCCAAACTTCCGCAGTTATTATTGTAAACCTGGAAACGGGGATTAGCAACAGCACCGGTAATTGAAATAGTTGTACTTGGAGCCTGGGCTATAAATTTATACCAGACATCATTGTTACTGCTACCGCATGCTCCGGCAATTGCTGAATAAGTAGCGCCAGCTAAAGTACCACTTGTTGAAGTACAGCTTGTAGAAGAATAAATAGTCGGCGCTGAGTTGCATGCATTACTTTGTGAAAAAAGGTTTGTGAAAGTAACAGCAAAGAGCAGTGAAAAAAATAATTGTTTCATGATTTTACTTAGGATTGGTTGGATGCGACAAATTTAGTTCCTGCAAAAGTTTGAAACAACAGGGTTTCCACTTATTTATTGGTATCGGAAATTACGCAGCAACAATAAATTAAAATCGTTCTTATTTATCCGGTTGATGTTTTCTGTTGCATTTCCCTGTTCAGTGTGTATGTTCTACTATTAAAATGCACAAATTACGTATAGGAAAGATTCAGTGTTTGTGCTTATTGCCGGGCAACGGTAACTGTATTACTTTTATTGCCTGGTAATAATGTAAACTCATATTACCAACATTATTAAATCCGATCCCTATGAAGCAACTTCTACACAGCTTCTTTTTTTTACTGGTTATTGTGTGCACTCATTTGTTTTCAAATGATGTAACTGCTCAGCTTCGTGTGCAAACCGGTAAAAGCTATATCAATATTACAAAGCCCGCAGGCGGTATCATTGAAAACGGCAACGAACTTGAAATCAGAGCTGTTATTTCTGTTAATGGTGCCAGTGCTTATTTTGTACGTTATAATGATACAATTCCTGTAGGCACAACCTATATAGCCAACTCTATTCGTTTTTCTACAAATGAAGGAATGTATTATGGTACACCATTAAGGCCAACTGGTTTATTAACAGATGCCGGGGCAGATGATGAAGCAAGATATAATGCCGGTGTGTTACGTGTAAACTTAGGAAGTTTAACTAAGTCTGCAGGGCAAACTGCTGCATATAACGCCGTTGCTGCACCTGCTGCAATTGATGTATTACCTCCTGCTTCAGGATGCAGAATTTATAATAATGGACGGCCAAGTTTTTACGGTGGTACTGTTATCATTATGGTTACATACAGAGTACTTGTTAATACATTGCCCGGTAATACAGTTACGATTCCGGGAGGTGCTTTCAGATATAAAGCCGCCAACACTTTCAGCGAAGCAACATTGCCGAGTACTGTCCGTCCACTAAACAGTTTAGCTGTTATGGTTTCAAGTCCGTTACCAACCTGTAATGGACTTGGCTTAAATTCAATTACAGGCAATGGTGGTAACTATGGTTCAGGCACTACACAAAATTTATCTCCTGCTCCCGTAGCTGGTACAGTTGTACCCGGTTATCAATGGCAGCCATTTGTTGCCCCAAGTACCGGACCAAATGACAGTATGTTTACTGTTGCGAATAATACAAGTACAACCGGCAGTACAAACAGTTTTCTTCCTTATCCAAATGCAGCACGTTTATTTAATTTGTGGGATATTATAGGTGATCATACAAATGCAATAAACCCTGTAACAGGAAATCCTCCGGTAGCTCCCGGATCAGCCGGCGGCTATATGGCAGTTGTGAATGCTGCATATGGAATTAATAATGCCGTACAGCAAACAGTAAATGGATTATGCCCGGATACATACTATGAATTTTCTGCCTGGTTCAGGAATATTTGCCGTCGTTGCAGTTGCGATACTTCTGGTAAGGGGTCGGGCACAGCAAATTTTAAAAGTTATATGGCTCCGGTGATACCAAACACAAATGATTCCGCCGGTGTATTGCCGAATCTTACATTCCAGGTGGGCGGAGTTGATTATTATACAACAGGTAATCTTGATTATAACGGACAATGGGTAAAGAAAGGGTTTCTGTTTAAAACCGGACCAGCCCAGGTATCAGCTAATATCGTTATCAGAAATAATGCGCCCGGTGGTGGCGGTAATGACTGGGTAATGGATGATGTTGCTTTTGCTACCTGTTTACCCGGTTTAAATATGAGGCCGAGCAGAGGCCCTACCTATTGCACGAACGGACAGGTAAGGATGTCTGTTGTTGTTACTTCATTTTATAATAACTATTCTTATTATCAGTGGGAGAGAAGTACTGACGGTGGCGTTACATGGGCACCAGCACCATTGGCACCTGCAGCTCAGTTAATGACCTATACATATGCTGCACCCGATTACAAAGACACCGTTGCATATCCCAGTTTTCTTGCAACAGCAGCAACGAACGGTCACAAATACCGCATCAGAATTGCCTCTTCACTTACAAACTTAGGTTCTTCTACCTGTGCTGTATATAACCCAACTGATATTATTACCATTACAGTTAATCCGGCCGCCAGCTGTGTTCCATTACCAACTGAAATAATCAATTTCAATGGAAGAATAGTGAATGATCGTACGCAACTCAGCTGGACATCAAAACAGGAAACAAATCTTGCTTACTATGAAGTGGAGAGAAGCACTGATGGAATATTTTTTGAAAAAATCGGAACTGTTCCTGTAAGCGCTAACAATGGCTCATCTTTTAACCAGTATTCATTTACAGATCCTGCATCCGTTACAGGTAAAGTATATTATCGTTTAAACATGATTGCAAGCGGTGATGCGGGTGCGAAATTCAGCAACATCATTAATGTTTCGTCGAAGGAATCAAGTCAGCTGGAGATCAGTAATCTTGTGAACCCATTTGATTCAAATATCAGTTTTGTACTCACAGCTCCACAGAATGAAGCAATTGAAATCCTGGTAAAAGACATTACAGGAAGAACCATTAAGGTTGAAAAAATGCAGGTAATGAAAGGAAGTAACAGTGTTCTTTTATCTTCATTCAATACTCTTCAAAAAGGTTCCTTTATTATTCAGGTAAAATCTGCATCCGGGTTAATTAATAAAGTCATTCAGAAAAAATAAGTCAGACTGCTTATTGAAACTGGATGCGATTTTGTACATAAACAGTATATTCAGCAAAAAAAATTACGTAAAAACAACATAATTTTTTACGTAATTTTTTGATTAATAATACATCAAAAATTAAGTGCTTTTGCGTATTGAAAATAGATGAAAATAACAGTACTTGCATAATATTTTCAATCCCTAATGAACCCGTCCGTAACATTGAAAACTTTAAATTTTCAAGAGAATTTCACAGAGCATTATACTGCTGAAGTTATTTCTCTGTCATGTCTTCACAGCAGATACCATACATCTTTAGCCGGTTGTATAACTCCTGCCAGGCATAACAGCAAGCTTTTCTATTCTCACACGGGCGTTCAATTATTCACTCATCAAAAATCAACAATGAAAAATTCATTTTTCCCCTCCCCATAGAGCAGGGCTTTAAAATAAGTGCAGCCTTCTGCACCCGTTTATTGTAACATAGAAAAGAGATGTAACCAACCAAAAACCAATCTTTATGTAAAGACCAAACATCCTTTTTATGAGACGCTTTTGTTGTGTTTTCTGTTTAGACATAACGTTCCTGCCTCCCGGCTGTAAAACGTTACTGAGCAGTTTATTTTTTCTTTTTTTCTGTTTTCAGGCATTCGCTTTTCGACCTCCTCTTACCTGCGCCATTGCTAATTCTTCTACTTACGATTTAATCTATCACGGAATAAGTATAACAGTTAACCCTGCAGCTTCAACAGCTATCTCCGCAGGAAATGTAACCGCATACTTAAAAACTGCTGCTGGCAATATGCATGCTGATGGCAGCTGTTTGTTTTATACATACCCAAAAAACGTAAATACACATTTATCCAATATCCAAAATCCAATATCCAAATGAAAACTATTTTCAAACACCTAAAGTTTTTTCTGTTTTGTAAATTTTTGACGCTTGTATCACTTTCTGCTTTTTCACAAACAACCGGTTACAGCGGTACCGGTGCAAATATTGATGTTAATTACCACAGAATTGAATGGACTATTGATCCAACTCTTGCAACAAAAACTATTTCCGGGACTGTAACTACTTATTTCGAAACAAAGCAAAATAACGTTTCTGCGATAAGCTTTGATTTTACGAAAGCTTCATTTAATAATGGTAGCCTGGTAGTAAAATATCATGGAAGTACTACAGGTGTAGTTGTTTCGTTTCCAGCAAGCGGTAATGTAAATATTCTCAATATTACTTTGCCTGTCACTTTGCCCATCAATACGCTGGATTCTGTTTCTATTACATATTCCGGAGTACCTCCAAGCTTTGCTACTTATGGTGAAGGAATGGATAAACAAAATATTGCCGCATTAGGAGGGAACACTATTTATACACTCGCAGAATCATATGGTGATGATGATTTCTGGCCTTGTAAGGCAGATATGCAGGATAAGATTGATTCAGTAGATTTTATCATTACAACACCTTCAGCTTACAGGGCAGCTGCTAATGGAGCATTAATCAGTGATGTGGTTTCTGCACCTAACAGGATTATGATGTATAAGCACAGGTATCCAATCGCTTCTTATCTCGTTGCTGTAGCGGTTGCGCAGTACACTGTTTACAACAGAACTCCGGTAACGATCAATAGTACAAGTGTACCAATTGTTTACTATATAGGTTCTGGTCGCACTCCAACAGCAGGCAATCTTACCACAATGGATCGTTGCCGGGACGAATTGGTGGCTTTTAGTAATGTGTTTGGCGATTATCCGTTCAAAAACGAAAAGTATGGCATGTATGAGTTTGGATGGGGAGGAGGAATGGAGCACCAGACTTTTTCTGCCATGAGCTGGGGTTCAATGATCAGTTGGTCGGTAGTTGCACATGAACTGGCACATCAATGGTTTGGTGATAAAGTAACTTTTGCAACCTGGAACCATTTATGGCTGGCTGAAGGTTTTGCAAGGTACAGCGAAGCATTAGCCGCAGAACTCGTGCCTGCTTTGGGACAAAATGCATCAACTGTTAGAAGTAATTTTAAAAGTACGGCGAACAATACTACCAACAGAACCTATAGCTGCTATCTTCCCAATGCATCGATTGTAAACTCTAATACAATATGGAACACTGCTTACGGCACTACGGTTTATGAAAGAGGTGCAATGGTAGTATCCATGTTAAGAATGTTGTTAGGTGATGTTAAATTTTACCAGGCATGCCGAAACTATTTAAATGATCCTGTTCTTGCTTACCGCTCTGCAACAACCGATGATTTACGCAATCACATGCAGGCTGTTGCAGGAGGGTATGATCTTACAGCTTTCTTCAACTCTTATGTTTACGGTAATGGCTATCCTTTATACAGTACAAGTATCAAATGGGGCAACCCTGGCGGTAATCAGATTAATTTTAAAGTAACCACACAAACAAAGAGTACCGGATCAACTGTTGGCTATTATCATACTCCTATTGCTATCCGTGTACAGGGATCATTGGCAGCACAAGATACGGTGCTGATTATTTATGATCAGAATGGTCAGCTTTCTAGGGGAGGTAATGGAATCAGTTCTCCCATTTCAGGAAGCTATATATCCTTTTTATTAGGGTTTACACCGGTAACGGTTACATTCGATCCATTTAATCAAACACTGGCAACAGGTGCAGTACCGGCGTTTGACGGTGTTGACCCATTACTTAACCTCTCTACACTTCCTGTTGATGTAATTGATTTCACATTGAAAGAAAACAATTACAGTAATGAACTGAAGCTTTCATTATCTGATGCTGACGGGGAATTGAAAAAAGTGATGCTCCAAAAAAGTTTAAATGGGATTGATTTTACTGATGCAGGAGAAATGCAGGAGATAGCAGGACCGGCGGCAGGGAAGAAATTTTATTATACAGACTATAATG
>CAZOLW010000017.1:0-88034 GCA_964580775.1 uncultured Chitinophagaceae bacterium
ACCATCCAGTCAGCCGAAGATATATAAACTTTCTCTTTGCCGTTGTTGTGAAATATCAACACACGGCTATGCTCCAGGTACTGGTCAACAATACTCACCGCATAAGGTTTTATTTTGAACTTACTGCTCTCCGTCATCATACAGAAAATACCACGAACAATGAGTTTTATTTCAACACCGGCCCGGGCAGCTTCATAGAGTTTTGTAATCAGTTCTTCATCACTGATGCTGTTCATTTTCAGCGTCATGGAAGCAGGCAGTTTTTTCTTTGCATTGGCAATTTCAGTATCAATTAACCTGATCAGGTGACGACGCATACCAGTTGGGCAAACCAAGAGTGTTTTGCATTGCCGGAGAAACTTCATGTGGCTTACCAACGGTTTCTCAAGAAAATGAAAGATCCGGTTGATATCAGCCATTACTTTTCTGTTAGCAGTCAAGAGGCAATGATCTCCGTATATTCTGGATGTTGATTCATTCAAATTTCCTGTGCTCACAAATCCATACTGAATAGTTTTATTCTTTATTCTCTTTTTAATGATGCAGACTTTTGCATGCACTTTCATATTGGGCACACCAATTAACACTCTTACACCTTCTTCTTCCAGCCGTTCTTTCCAGTAAAGATTGGCTTCCTCATCAAACCTTGCTCTCAGTTCCAGCATCACTGTTACAATCTTTCCATTTCTTGCAGCATTCGCCAGTGCATTAATGACTTTTGAATTATCAGCCAAACGGTACGCTGTGATCTTAATCTCTTTTACATCAGGATCCATCGCTGCTTCACGCAACAGATCAATCACTGTGTCAAAAGAATGATAAGGAAAATGTAATAACAAATCCTGCTTCAAAATTTCATCTGTAACACGGATAGTACGTTTTAATGCAGGGTGGGGGAATGGCTTCTTCCTTTCCGGTTTTTGGGAAAATACATCACCCGGAAAATCCATGAAATGCCGGAAATTGTGAATCCGCCCGCCGGGAATGATATTACCTCTTCTTGATAAATTTAATCTTCTGATGAGATATTCCAAAAGTCCCGCATCAATTTCTTTATCATAAATAAACCGAACAGGTTTTCCCTTGCGACGGTTTTTAACTCCCTTTGCAATTTTTTGAATCAGTGTAGTACTCACATCACTTTCCAGATCAAGTTCAGCATCCTTCGTAACCTTAATTACATGTGCTGAATAATGATCGAACCCTAAAAACGAAAAGATCTTTGGCAGACAATGACGGATCACATCTTCCATTAAAATGATATAGTGCTCACCCGGTGCTGATGGCAGCTTTACAAAACGGCGTTTAAATTTTGCAGGCACTTCAATCAATGCGTATTTCTTTTTGTACGCTGTTGTTTTATTACTCATCACCACAGCGAGGTAAAGTGAACGTTCCCGCAGGTAGGGTGGGTATGGGTTGCTTTCAATCATCTGCGGAATTACTTCCTGCCGTACATCTTCATCAAAATACGTTTCAACAAAACGTTTCTGTTCTTTGTTGAGTTGTTTCTCTGTTACAAGAAAGATCTTTTCTTTTTTTAATTCCTGCTGCACCTGGTTCCAGATGCGGTTGAATTCATTCTGCTGCTCCAGTACAATATCCTGTATCTGATCCAGAATATGATGCGGATTTTTTTCCAGGTGCATTCTTATTTTGGATTTGTCGCCAAACTCAGCCATACGTTTCAGCGTTGCCACACGAACACGGAAAAACTCATCAAGATTGTTGGAGAAGATTCCAAGAAAACGAACACGTTCACGGAGCGGAACGGAGGGATCATTTGCTTCCTGCAAAACCCTGGCATTAAAAGAAAGCCAGCTGATATCCCTGATAATTATTTTACGTTTTTCAATAGCCATATCAATCGGTTATGCTTAACCGTAAATGTAAGAAGTGAATGAATGACTGCAGGTTAAGTTTTTGAAAAGAACCTCAGAGTGTTTCAATTTTTTTCAAAATTGAAGTGGTTGACAACCCTTCAACCAGTGGAATAATTTCAACCCTTCCGCCATTGGCCATAACTTCTTTTGCACCAACAATCGTATCAATTGTATAATCGCCACCTTTCACCAAAACATCAGGAAGAATTGACTTGATCAGTTCATGCGGTGTGTCTTCATCAAACAATACAACCGCATCCACCATTACTAAAGAAGCAAGAATCAAGGCCCGGTTCTGTTCATTATTGATGGGGCGGTTTTCGCCTTTTAATTTTTTGGTGGAAGCATCACTGTTTAACCCAACTATTAAAACATCTGCAAAAGAAGCAGCCTGCAACAAAGAATGAATATGACCTGAATGCAGAATATCAAAGCAACCGTTTGTAAAGGCTATTTTGATTTTGCCAAACTTGCGCCAACGGTATAAAGTCTGTTGTAACTGCTGCGGGTTAAGAATTTTCTGCTGAATATGTTGTATTGCTTTCATTCCGTTTTCTGTTAACGATGGGCAAAAGTATTGAACAAACAAGTCCGCCAACTAAAATCACAACTGTTTGTGCAATCCACAGAATCCAGCCAAATGTAAAACCTACCAATTGTGTTTGTCCGTAAAGAACAAGGATTTCCTGCACAATATATTGATAAGCTCCCAGGCCACCCTGTGTTGCAATCATTCCCAAACTGCCGAACGATAATATGGAAAATGCTTCCCGAATACCCAGATGCGAAACTTCCGTCATGGCGTAAAAACCAATACGGCTGCTCATTAAATATAATAGCCAGATGAGTGCTGTTTGAAAAATAAACTTCCAGCGGTTTTTGATATGACGAACACTGTTGATTCCGCTCCAGATTCCTTTTACAACATTTTTGATCTTTTCAATTAACGGGAAATGACTGAATTTTTTCAACAACATATAAAACAGCCAGAGAAAAACTGAAACACCTCCAAGAACCAGTACTAACTTTAACCATGAAAACTGCTGATCATCTCCCATGAAAATATTCTGCATCAGAGTTAATGCATAAGCTCCCACTGTATCTATCTGCAGCAAAATCGTAATTACGAAAGCCCCTATCAAACAAACAAGATCAATGGCCCGTTCAGCAACAATTGTCCCGATGAGTTTATCAGGACCAACTTTTTCATACCGGGCAAGGATGGTACATTTCAGTACTTCGCCCAAACGTGGAAAAGCGAGATTGGCTAAGTAACCAATCATCACCGCATTAAATACATTAAAGGTTGAAGGTTTATAACCCAGCGGCTCCATTAAGATCTTCCAGCGTAAGGCACGGATATAATGACTGAGCAGCATCATTAATAATACAGGAATAAAAAGCCAGTAGTTTGCCTGTTTTAAAGATGCCCTGATCTGTTCCCAGCCTTTGTCATCAATACCTCTTGCCATCCACCACACAAGAAAGACACCCAATCCAAGGAAAAAGAGAAATTGAAGGGCCAGAATAATTCTTTTTTTAAGCATAAGAGGTAAGACTCAGTCTCAGATTTTATTTGTGTCCTTCGGAAATACGAGCCATGGTTTAAAGGTTTTCGCTTCTTCAAACTTCATGGTAGCATAAGAAATAATAATCACCACATCACCCACACTTCCCTGGCGTGCAGCAGGCCCGTTTAAGCAGCAAACACCACTTCCACGTTTGCCCCTGATCAAATAAGTTTCCAGCCGGTTACCATTATTTACATTCACCACCTGTATCTTTTCATATTCAATCATGTTGGCGGCATCCATAAGATCTTCGTCTAAAGTAAGACTTCCTACGTAATGAAGATTCGCTTCTGTAATTGTGATGCGGTGTATTTTCGATTTTAATACTTCTATTTCCATGATGGCAAATTTAGATGGATTCTTTTGAAAACATTTTTGCTTATATCAGAATCATGTTATCAATCAGGCGCACTTCATTCAAATAAGCTGCTATCAAAGCTACAAGTTTGTCCTGTCCGTTCCATTCATCAACCAATTCCAATGTATCTGCTTTGGCAAGCTCGGCATAATCAACCCTGAATCCGTTGTCTTTTAAATAGTCAATCGCATTTTGTTTCAATTGTAAAACAGAACCCGGATGCAATTGTTCTTTTATATATAACAGCGTATGATGAATAGCTATTGCCTTTAACCGTTCAGATTCAGTTAAACGCATATTCCGGCTGCTCATGGCAAGCCCATCATTTTCCCGGAGGGTGGGAATAATTTGTACATGTGTAGATAAGCCCGTTTGTTCAATCAGTTTTTTAATAACCATACATTGCTGAAAGTCCTTTTGCCCCAGGAACAATTGATTTGGCTGAACAATTTCAAGCAGCTGGTGCACTACCTGGCAAACTCCCTGGAAATGCCCCGGACGATATTTGCCTTCCAGTACGGTTTCCAAATATCCAAGTTCATAATGGGGGAGATGTGCCGTTCCTTTTGGGTAAATTTCGCTGGCTGAAGGAAGAAACAAAATATCACAACCTGTTTTGATCAGCAGCTCAATATCCTGCTGAATTGTCACCGGGTATTTTTCAAAATCCTTTGGGTCGTTAAATTGAGTTGGGTTGACAAAGATGCTGCTGACGGTTACCTGTGTCCGTTCCCGGCTTTGCTCAATGAGCGACAGATGGCCCTGATGCAATGCACCCATGGTTGGGACAAAGCCAATACTTTGCCTGGTCAAAACCTGTTGATCAAGCCACTTTCTGACGTGTGAAACCTTATGAAAAATGAGCATAATTCGTTGTTTTAAATGGCAATACGACTGTAATCACCACTCTTTTCGCTAAAATCCACTACCTTTGCCCACCTCTTTAAAGAGGTAAAGATTCCTTAACAATCAGTAATGGTAGCAGCAAAGAAAAGAATTTTATTTATTGCCAGTGAAATGTCTCCGTATCTGGAGGAAACAGATTTTTCGTCCATCGTTAATCAACTGGCAATTAAAGCAAACGAAGGTGGTTTTGAAATCCGTTGCATTATGCCCCGCTTTGGTGTCATTAATGAACGTCGGCACAGATTACACGAAGTAGTTCGCCTCAGTGGTATCAACGTTTCTGTTGATAACGACGACTACCCGCTGCAGATCAAAGTTGCCTCCTTACCGAATGCCCGTTTACAGGTTTATTTTTTAGAGAATGAAGATTTCTTTAAGCGTAAGTTCATTTATCATGATGAGAATGAAAAGTGGTTTGATGACAATGATTTACGTTCCATTTTCTTCTGTAAGGGTGCATTAGAGACGGTTAAGAAATTTGGATGGCCCCCCGATATTATTCATTGCAGTGGCTGGATGACAGGTTTAATTCCCATGTATCTGCAAACTGCTTATAAGAAAGAACCCGTTTTTGGAAACAGTAAACTCGTTTTCACCATTGGTCAGAATACCTTCAAAGAAAAGCTGGGTGCTAAGTTTTTAAAGCTGGCAAGTATTCACGCCAATATTAAAGACAAAGACCTGGAACCTTATAAGGATGTCAACAATACAGCCATGTTTCGTGGTGGTGCAACTTATGCAGATGCCATTACATTCGGTGCTGAAAAAGTTGACAAAAAATTGCTGGAAGAATTTGGAAAAGTGCGTGGCAAAAAAGTGTTACCATTTAAACCAGACGGTGATTTAACAGACTATTTACAACTATATACCGACCTTTCGTCGAAATAACACTGTCATCATTACTATGAATTTTTTTAGCACGGACAAGCGCAGAAGAAACCTGTTTTTATCAATTCTTTTATTGGCATTTATAAGTGGATGTACAAAACTTGAACGTACTAATTTAGGTGGTGACCTGATCCCCGGATCAGATCGTCTCATCACAGATACAATGGAACTGCCTGTTGAAACGACTTCTTTTATTGAAGCAGATACCAGTTCAATCGGAAAAAATGATCAGCATATTTTAGGTTATATCAACGACCCGATGTTTGGTACAACTACAGCAGCCATGTATTTTCAATTGCTGCCCATCAGTTATCCATTTTCATACCCGGTATCAAGAGACAGTATGTTTCTCGACTCATGCGTTCTGTCGCTCACCTTTGCAGGAAACTATGGCGATACAAACGCAGTGTCAAAAGTGAATGTTTATAAAATAACTGACCCGACTTTTAAAGCAAGTAAATTATACCGGTTCACTGAAGCCCCTGCATTTTCAACTGCAGACTTTTTGGGTACGGAACAGTATACCGCTATTAAATTAAGGAACGGTTATAAAGCTGCCTATAAAACAGATACCATTTACAACCAGCTGCGAATAAAACTCGCCGATGCTTTTGGCCGGTTATTGCTGGATCAGGATAATGTGTCTGGCGCATTGCGGAACGACTCGATTTTCAAAGCATTCCTGAACGGGTTTGCCTTAATACCGGATTCTACAACAAGCGGGAATTCGATTAAGTATTTCTCAATGACCGGTGCTGAAACACGTTTGAATCTTTACTATCGCTACAAGAAAAGAGATGGTACAGGAAACGATACCACCGTTACCCGTTTTAACTTTGTTGCAGATACCATCAGAAGTGCAAATGCCAACAAAATATACCGCAACTATACAGGCAGTACCGCTGAACCAATTATTACATCAGGATTGCCTTCAAGCCTTGCTTATATTCAGGCTGGTCCGGGAACTGCAGTGAAAATTAAGGTGCCTGCAATGGATACAATCAGGAATAAGCCATATTTGATTCATCGTGCTGAGATTGTTGCCCGCCAGATTTACCAGGGGCCGCTAACAATAGAAAATATTCTGTTACAGCCAGCTCTTCATTTGTTTACTTATACAGCAGACGGAAAGATTGCAAGTATACCTTATGATAGTGCGAATTATTATATTAATACACTAACATTTGATCCACTAAAGAATGTAACACTTTATAGTATTTCTGCAGATTATACAGGTGGCATCCCTTCTTATTTCATGGATGCATCGAATAACCTGGTAGCAGAATATAAAATGAATATTACCAGCTATGTTCAAAACCTGGTAAACGGGAAAGCCACTCTTCGTGATTTCAAGCTTTCTGCTCCTTATTTTGCCGAGTTTTCCGGGGCAATTTCCAGTTCTACCACTATCAATCCTCTTGCATTTGGCAGGGTAAAATTGGGTGGTGGATCTCATCCACAATACAAAATGTTTGTACGCATTTATTACTCCAGGCAGTAATATTTGAATTGTTTCAACTCTTATCTTTGCGCCTGACTAAAAACCCAGAATATGCCTTATTTATTTACATCAGAATCAGTTTCCGAAGGTCATCCGGATAAAGTAGCTGACCAGATTAGTGACGCATTAATTGATAACTTTCTTGCATTTGACCCACAGTCAAAAGTAGCCTGCGAAACATTGGTTACAACCGGACAGGTTGTACTGGCTGGCGAAGTAAAATCAAAAGCATACCTGGATGTACAGGAAATTGCACGTGGTGTAATCAAGAAAATAGGATACACCAAAAGTGAGTATAAGTTCGAAGCTGAGTCATGTGGTGTTTTATCGGCCATCCATGAACAGAGTGCTGATATTAACCAAGGTGTTGACCGTAAGAAAAAAGAAGAACAGGGTGCAGGCGACCAGGGTATGATGTTTGGTTATGCAACCAATGAAACAGAGCATTACATGCCGATGGCATTGGATTTGGCCCATAACCTGTTGATTGAACTGGCTGCTATCCGTCGTGAAAAAAATTCTAAAATGCCTTACCTGCGTCCCGATGCAAAAAGCCAGGTAACATTGGAATATGATGATAATAACCGTCCTGTTCGTATCGATGCAATTGTGATTTCTACACAGCATGATGACTTTGATACAGAAGCAAAAATGCTGGCGAAGATCAAAGCTGATGTTATTAATGTTTTGATTCCACGTGTTAAATCAAAATACAAGAAATACGGCAAGTTATTTAACGACAATATTACATACCACGTAAACCCAACTGGGAAGTTTGTAATCGGCGGACCACATGGTGATACGGGTTTAACAGGTCGCAAGATCATTGTTGATACTTATGGTGGTAAAGGTGCACATGGTGGTGGTGCTTTCAGTGGTAAAGATCCTTCCAAAGTAGATCGTTCAGCTGCATATGCTACACGTCATATTGCAAAAAATATGGTTGCTGCCGGTTTGTGTGATGAAGTACTGGTTCAGGTTTCTTATGCTATAGGTGTAGCCAAACCAACTTCAATTAATGTTAATACATACGGTACTGCAAAAGTTGAATTAACTGATGGTCAGATATCAAAAATCATTGAAGGTGTTTTTGATATGCGTCCTTACTTTATTGAGCAGCGTTTGAAATTGCGTAATCCTATTTACAGTGAAACTGCAGCTTACGGTCATATGGGTCGTGTTCCACAGTTTGTTGAAAAAACATTCAAAAGCCCCGATGGTAAAGAAAAGAAAGTGAAGGTTGAATTATTTACCTGGGAAAAGCTTGATTATGTAACGAAAGTGAAAAAAGCTTTCGGGTTGAAATAAACCCAGCCCCCTCTAAATCTCCCCCGAAGGGGGAGACTTGTGAACCCTGCAGGTTTAAAACTCTTGCAGGGTTTTTTATTTGATAAATCATTTCTTTGCAAAGTGAAACATTTCAGACAACAGCAGCAGCGTCCAAAAAAATCAAGCCTTGTATCAGGCAGAATCCCAATACTTGAAGCATTACAAGAAGGGAAACAATTAGACAGGATCTACTTACAGAATAACCTGTATGGCGATGTAATTGAAGAAATCAAAAAACTGGCATTAAAGCAGAATGTGCCCGTTAATAAAGTTCCGGTTGAAAAACTGAATGGCTTTAATATCCAGGGACATGAGGGAATCATTGCACAGTTGTCAAAGATCCGGTACCAGGATTTACAGGAAGTGATTTCATGGGTGGTTGACAAAGGTGACACTCCTTTGTTTCTTATCCTTGATGGAATAACTGATATCCGCAATATTGGTGGTATTGCACGTACTGCATTCTGTTGTGGAGTTCAGGCTATCATCATACCCGATAAAGGTGTTGGTGCTTTAAACGAAGATGCGATATTGACCAGTGCCGGTGCTTTGGAACAGATTGCCATTTGCCGGGTGAACAGTTTAATGAAAGCAGTAGATGATCTTCATCTCAACGGCATCAAAGTACTGGCCAGTGAAATGACGGCGACCAAAGTTGTTTATGATTGCGATTTTAAAGAACCCTGTGCCATTGTAATGGGAGGGGAGGAGAAAGGTGTTTTTCCGGGCCTTATGAAAATCTGTGATGAAACGTTCAAAATTCCCATGAAAGGAGATTTTGAAAGTTTGAATGTAGGTATAGCAACGGCCATGATCTTGTACGAGGCTATGAAGCAACGTATATAATATTCCTGTGATGGAATGCAATTAAATTACATTTCAACCAAACGGATATTAGATAGCAGTGTTTTGTATAAGATGTGGATTATTACTCATCCATTCAAAACATTCTTTGATAGCTGTTTCAACAGATGTTTGAGGCATATTCAGTTCTTCCACAGCATCGTCACTGCTGATGTAAAGTTTGTCGCAGGCAATTTTTGAAGTTGGATACGTAATGATCGGTTTTTTGCCAAGCAGTTCACCTTTCATGCTGCCAAGCAATCCCACGAATTTTATAATATTGTCAGATAATTTATAAGGTGGGGGCGAAACGCCAATAACCGATGTTGCTTTTTCAAAAAACTCCCGGTAAGTAAGATTTTCATTACCGGTAATGTAATATTTGCCGGTGCTTCCCATTTCAATACTGTTTGCAATAGCAGTTGCTACATCTCTTACATGAACAAAGTTTCGGCCACCTCCCGTATAAAATTTCAATTTTTGTTTTGCCAATGCAAGAATCAGTTTACCGGAAGTTGGTAGCGAGTCGTAAGGGCCAATCATAAATGTAGGTAAGATGGCGAGTGCAGGTAATCCATCCTGTCTTGCTTTATCAAGTACAAGTTGCAAAGCGATGTATTTTGAATCAATATAATCTAACCCATACTTTGCACCTGTAAAGGGTAGGTTGTGTTTTTTATGCTGTTCAGTACCAGGTGCATTAATAGAGCTGCCGGAACCGATATAGATAAGGCGCCCGATATTAAATTTTTTCACAGCATCCACAATATTCCTGGTTCCTTCAATATTTACGTCCCATATTCTTTGGGAGCGTGAAGGCCAGTAATCGGTTATTGCTGCGGCATGTATCACAACATCGTATTCCTGCACGGCGGCTTCTAATGATTCTTTATCGAGTATATCGCCAAAGTGTTTTCTTATAGGTAAGTCATACAATGTTTTTGTGTATGATTTGGTTTGAATGAAAACGCCAACAGAATAACCACGATGAATTAATAGCCGAACAAGGTTACTTCCTAGTAAACCGGTTGCGCCTGTTATGAGAATTTTCATGAGCTGAAGATTTTACTTAGTGGATGGGAAAATTAGAGATCAATAGTAATTCCGGCTTGGTATAAATTCACGCTCTTTTTATAGTACGGATTGAGCGTTACTTGTTCCTGCTTAAGTAAGACTTTTGCTTTTTTCTTTTTTTTTGCCGAGTTTATAAAGAATGGAGTGCTGCAAGCAATTGTTATAAGTGTTCCTATCGTCTGATCTCCTGCTGCTGCAAGACCATCTAACGGCGAGCCCGAACCTGTGTAGTTTCTACTTGAAACGATCGTTGTGACTACAGCCCCTGCACCTAACAAAATCCAACCGGTAGTTCTGCTTATTTTGGCCTTTTTGAACCAATAATCTGAATTCTTAACTATGCTTGGGCTGGTTATAATGCTTGAATCGTTCTGTGCTGTCAATGATTGTGTCAATAGTAGCACAACAACTGTAAAGGCCAATTCATATTTCATTGTATCTATTTTTAAATTTTAAAAATCAATCTGGTAACTGATGAAACTTTCAAAATCCCCCTGAAAAGAGATTTTGAAAGTTTAAATGTTTCGGTTGCAACGGCTATGATACTTTATGAAGTAATGAAACAGAGAATATAACAGATTGCTGTACGATCATCTTTCGAAAGACCTGCTATCAACTTGTTTTTGAGCAGCAGGTTCTTTAACCGGTTAAAGAACCTGCTAAAACTATTTTCTTAACAGATAACCAATCTTAATTCCAAAGTAACTGTTTCGTAAAGAGGAAGACCCGGTATCACCAGTTAACAGATTATTCAAACTTCTGTTATAGTTTACGGCAATCTGAAAGCCTGAATTAAATTCATAGCCTCCTAAAACATTCAATGATAGTTCAAAAGGTTTCAGGTCATCATCGTCCTTATTTCCAATGTAAATTTTTTCATCTTCGGTTTCTGTCGTTTGACCATCTGAAAATTTTATTTTCGCTTTGCCGTTTAAAGCAAATCCTGCTGATGGGCCTGCACCCATAAACAAATGACCTTTCTTGAGAGCTGCTTTATAAACAATATTCATTGGCACTTCGAGATAATTTATCCTCGTCGATGCTTCCATTGAATAAGTTCCTTCAGTTTCCTTTTCTTTCGCACCTTTTTGAATAAAATTTATTCCCGGCTGAATGCTGAAATTCTGGCCAATAGGAATATCGACCATTATACCGGCATTAAGACCAATCCTGCTATCTGTCTTTTCTTTGCCCTCTTCATCTTTATAACTCATATTGGCCAATGCAATACCTGAATTAAAACCAAAGCGGGGAGATTGTGCTTTTACTGCAACAGTAATAATGATAAGTGTTACAGTCAATGTTAAAATCTTTTTCATGTTTTTAAAATTTAAAATGTAAGTAAATTGTCAATTGACAACTCAAACCTACTTCCGCCAATACCCTTTTCCCAATTGCTTTATACGGTTCATTATTTTAGTTTGGCGTTTAATACTACAAAGCGTGAACTTCTGCGTGTTGAAGGGTATTGGCATTTGCAAAAAATCTTGTTATCTTACTTGTAATTATTTGTTTCTGCAAATGATGACCGGCTGATTTGCAGAAAATCCCAAAATCAACCAGTCATGGATACAGCAAACCCACAGCTGATTTTTTTTCAGCATATCAAATCCTCACTTCCTTCGCATTTATCAATGGTTGATGAAGTAGCTGAATTACTGCATATCAGCAACGATAGTGCTTACCGGCGTATACGGGGTGAAAAGGAAATTTCCCTTACTGAACTGAAAACACTGAGTGAGCATTTCAAAATTTCTATCGACCAGGTTTTGCAGCTTCAGAATGAAATGGTGGTTTTCAGAGCCCCTGAGATAAATGAAGAAAGCTTTGAATTTTCCGACTACCTGAAAGCAATGCTTCAATACATGAAGTATTTTAATACGTTCTCCAATAAAAAGATGCACTATTTCTGTAAGGACATTACTTTTTTTCATTTTTATCTCTTTCCTGAAATTGCAGCTTTTAAAACTTTTTTCTGGAGCAAAACAATCAAGGATCATCCTGATTACCGCAGCAGGTTATTTTCCCTGGAAGAATATCCTATGCTCGACTGTTTTCAATTGGGACAGGAAATCATTAAAGAGTATAACAAAATACCATCGCTCGAATTATGGAATGCAGAAAGTATTATCAGTACCATCAGCCAGATTCAATATTACAAGGATGGTGGATATTTTAAACATAAAGAAGATGTAAACATCATTATTGAATCTTTTCAAAAGTGCCTGGATCATATTCAACTGGAAGTTGAAAAAGGAATCAAATTTATGCCCGGCGATAATGAAATTGTTTACAGGGCCCCGCTTCAGTTTTATGTAAATGAAGTTATCATTGGCAGCAACACCATTTTGATGGAACTCAATGAGATGAAGCTTTCCTTTGTTACGTATAATGTGTTAAGCTATTTAATTACCAAAGATGAACGGTTTACACAAAAAGCGTTTGAAAATTTCTTTACCCTTGTGAGCCGCTCACACCAGATCAGCGGAACGGGTGAAAAAGAACGGAATAAGTTCTTTAACAAAATGCGTGAAAAGATGGACTCGCTGAGAGTTTAAGATCGACGCTTCGCTTACTTTTGCATAACCATTTATGATGAAAGAACAAAGGATTAAACTGATCGAGTGCCCCCGTGATGCCATGCAGGGATGGAAGACTTTTATCCCAACTGAAAAAAAGATTCAGTATATCAATACATTACTGCAGGTTGGTTTTGATACCATTGATTTCGGCAGTTTTGTTTCAGCAAAGGCAATTCCTCAAATGGCCGATACAAAAGAGGTAGTAAGGAATTTAGATTTGGGAGACGGTAAAACAAAACTACTTGCCATCGTTGCAAACGAACGTGGAGCAGAAGAGGCAGTTGTGTTTGACGAAATTACTTATCTCGGGTTCCCCTTTTCAGTTTCAGAAACTTTTCAGCAGCGAAATACCAACAGTTCTATTAATGAATCATTAAAAAGGGTAGAGGCCATCCAGGAACTCTGTATCAAAAATAAGAAGCAGTTAGTCGTGTATTTGTCCATGGGATTTGGGAACCCTTATGGCGATAACTGGAGCGAAGAAATTGTTTTTGAATGGGCCGAAAAACTGGTGGCTTTAGATATTGAAATACTTTCCTTAGCCGATACGGTTGGATTGGCTACTGCCGAACATGTGAAACGAATGACTGCTTATTTAATTCAGCAGTTACCTCATACAGAAATTGGTGTTCACCTGCATTCCACTTCCTTTAACTGGAGAGAAAAATTAGAAGCCGCATATACTGCAGGCTGCAAACGTTTTGATGGTGCATTAAAAGGAATTGGCGGATGCCCGATGGCCAATGATGAACTGGTGGGAAATATGGATTCCGAAAAGGTGATCCGTTTTTTTGAAACCGATTCTGATCTGCATTTAAACAAAGAAGCTGTACTAAAAAGTCTGCAACTGGCAGACGAACTATTTAACTGATGAACTTTCTTACAAATATTGATATCAAACCTTTACCGGCACCGATCACTTATCATCATAAGATTATTCTGGTGGGCAGCTGCTTTACTGAACACATTGGCAATAACCTGCAGGAGCTGAAATTTCAAACCCTGCAAAACCCAAATGGAATTTTGTTTGAGCCGATGAGTGTTTGCAGCAGTTTGGTTTCTTATATACAATGTAAACAGTACAGTGATCAGGATCTGTTTCAATATAATGAACTGTGGCAAAGCTGGAATCATCACAGCCGTTTTTCAAATCCTGATAAAGAAGCCTGTCTTACACAAATCAATCAATCGCAGCAGAAGGCTCATGAGTTTTTAAAAGATGCAGAATGGATCATTATTACGCTTGGTTCTTCCTTTGTATATAAATTGAAGGAAACGGGTCAGTTTGTTGCCAATTGCCACAAAGCACCGGCTCAGTGGTTTGACAAATATATGATACCAATTGACGAACAGATTGCCACATTAGATAATACACTGCACCAGCTGTTTCATTTTAATCCAAGGCTGAAGATCATTTTCACCATCAGCCCGGTGAGGCATCTCAGGGATGGCGTGGTTGAAAATAACCGCAGCAAGGCCCGTCTGCTTGAAACGGTTCATCACCTGGTTAACAAGTTCGACCGGCTGTTTTATTTCCCGGCTTATGAACTGGTGATTGATGTACTGCGTGATTACCGTTTTTATGATATAGATCTGGCGCATCCCAATTATGCAGCCACACTGTTTGTAATGGAAAAATTTTCTGACTATGCCTTCCAGGAATCGACTGTACAATTGAGCAAAGAAATTAAACAGATTGTTACGGCTAAAAATCACAAGGCATTTCATCCCGGTTCCAATCAGCATCAACAGTTTTTAAAACAGCAACTGGAAAAGGTATTACTACTTGCTGATGCTAATCCTGAGCTTGATTTCAAGCCCGAGCTTGACTATTTTAATGCTCAAATGAAATAGATATTTTTTGGTCATAATGGTCAATTTTAAAGATTGGCATAATTCGTATAATTAACGTTATGTTAAGTACCGCTCTGATACAAAAGATAATACAGGCCTGCGCTCTCGTGGGAACTACTGCTATCTTGAGTATATTGTAACCTCTAAAACTAATGACACTCCGCTATGAACCAAAAAGCAATCAAAGAAGAAAAAAAATCAAGCAAACTGAATTTTAATTGGGGCATATTAATTACATCTTTAATTACAGTTTCAGGATGGGCAGTTGGGAGTTACTTTAACTCGGAAAGAGATAGGGAAAATAAATTAAGAGAGATAAAAATAAACTATCTGATTGATGCTTATAGGAAACTTGCAAATTCAAGCATAAGAACTACCAATTATGAGCATTTTAAGTTTGATATGGAATCCGCTGTTTCTGATATACAGTTATTTGGGACAAAAGACCAAATAGAACAACTTAACGTAGCTATTGATAATATGAAAAAAAATAAATTCGGGTTGGACGTTGATGAGATTTTAAAATTACTAAGAAACGATCTTAGAGAAGAAATACTTTTAGACACTATAAATGCCAATGTTTCTTGGATAAGATTTAATGAGGCCGGTATCGATTCCATATTGAAAGAAAAAAAATCACAAGATAAACAAGTACAGCCGCCTCAATAAGCATTACTAATGTTATAACAACTAATGATTTTATTAAATAAAACATAATGTAAGTTATATACTTTACTATATCGTAGCCACGCCTTACGGCGTATTCCCTCCCTTCTGTATTATCTTTTGTATCATAGGCAATTTTATTTTCACATTTGCTGCTTCTCAATGATGAACGGAACAATGGTGTCCAGTTCCACTCCAGCCCTGTTCATTGCATCAGCAATCTCTTCCCTGCTTACATTCGCTGCAAAACTTTTTTCTTTTAAGCGTTTCTTCACGCCTTTCAGTTCCATTCCTGCATAACCTTCCGGCCGCATTAAAGAATATGCATGAATCAATCCGCTGAGTTCATCAAAAGCATATAACATTTTATCCATTCTGGTTACAGGCTCCACGCCAAAATGATTGGGGCCGTGACTTGCAATAGCACGGATAATTTCCGGATCAATATTTCTTGCTTCCAGCTCTTCAATGATTTTTTTGCAGTGCTGCTCAGGCCATTGATCCCAATCAGCATCATGAAGCAAGCCGGCCATTTCCCAACGCCATTGATCAGCTTCATTTAAATGTTCCTGCTCAGCAGCCCAGCAGTGCATTAAACGGGCAACCTGTTTCATGTGCAGCTGGAGACGCTCATTCTTTACCCAGTCGTTCAATAATTGAGTGGCTTCCTCTTTACTTAATACATTACCTGCATTTTTCGGATCACCAAATTCAGACCGATTCAATAATAATGACATCATTCACTTGTTTTCTTAAATGTAATAAAAAAGGCCGTCCGTTTGGACAGCCTTTCTTTATAAGATGAACTGAATTACTGATTCAATACATCATACTTTTTCTGGTACATTTTTTCCTTTTCAGTGTTTCCAAGGAATCTATTAGCATCAGTTAACAGGTATAAAGATGTTTTAAACTCGTTCTTGTTTCTTTTGTCTTTTAACTGATCAGCACTCATGGCTTCATAAATGGCCAAAGCATTTTCCAGGTGCGGAATCGCTTCTTTCATTTTGTCTTCCATTTTCTTTTTAAACTCAGCTTTCTTTTGAGTTTCTGCGGGTGCTGTTCCTTTTACCAGTTTCAGTTCATCCTGGATGGCTGCAGCTTCATTAAAGTAAGCTTTCCCCATTAGCAGATGACCATCGGGCTCTTTCGGATTCAGTTCTATACAGGCTTTTAACTGTGTAACAATTTTCTCAAAATAAGTTGGCTTCTCAGCCGCCGGTGTTTTTTGATCCATATACAGCCAGTTGAACATTTCGGCTGCATAGTCGTAACGCATTTCATAATCTTTCGGCTCTTTTGCTATTACCTCATCATACTTTTTAAACAGTTCCGGGCCAATGCCTTTCTTTTTTGCTTTGTCCAGATCAAGCTTGTCGTAATACGTATCGTTTGGATACATTTTACGGCCTAATGCTGCATATTTCTGTGCGTTTACTTCATCCTTTTTCTGATCGTAATAATAAGTTACATAACGGTAACAAACATCAAATCCTTCACCTGCAATACTTGAGTCACAAATCTTCTGGAAATAAGAAATGGCTTCATCCATTTTTTCGATCTGCATGGCAGCTGCTCCTGCATAATAGTAAAGAATGGTATCAACAGCTGTTAACGCCCATTTGCTTTTGTAAATAAAACGCCCTACCTGATCAGCCTGTTTGTAACGCTGTAGCGCATTATCATATTCCTTATTGTTGTAAAAGTTATTTCCTTCACGTTGCAATTCAAGATAGTTATCAAAAATTGGATAACTGCGAGTCATCATGTATAACTCTGTTTGCTTTGCATCCAGTTCCATTGCTTTTTGATAAGCCTGGAAAGACTGCATCCATGCATCAGGAACAGTTGCTTTTAAGTTGGCATCTTTTGCAATCTGGCCATAAATTAATCCTTTGTAATACCAGGCTTCCCAGTTCTTCTGTTCTTTTTCATTGGCCATTGCCAGATCAATAGATTCCTTGGCTTTTGTCCAATCCTTCTTGTCAAAAGCTGCCTTTACTTTCTTAATATCCTGAGCTGAAAGACCGAGGCAAAACATAACAGCAATCGCTGCGAAAAGAAATTTTTTCATTTTCCTTTTATTTGAGATTTATTATTCTGATTTATTGACTTCCAGTTCATTCTGGAGAATCAGTTACTTCCGGTTCATCGGGTGTTTCATTTGTTTCGGGCACTTCTGGTGTTTCTGTAATGTCTGTTGTTGGTAACACCAGTAATTCCTCTTCAATAACATTACTTTCATCCAAACGTGTGATGGCTGCAATTTCATCACCATCATCTACCCTGATCAGTTTTACACCCTGTGTTGCTCTTCCCTGTTCACTGATCTGGTTCATTTTCATACGGATGGTAATGCCGCTCTTACAACTGATCATCAGATCTTCTTTCTCTGTTACTTCCAGCATACCAACCAACGGACCAGTTTTATCTGTAACATTAATCGTTTTCACACCTTTTCCACCCCTGTTGGTCATTCTGTATTCTTCAAAAGCTGTACGCTTACCGTATCCTTTTTCACTAACCACCAGCACAGTTCTTGAAGTATCATCCTTGCTGACACAAATCATACCAACCACTTCATCTTTTTCATCATCCACTTCAATACCACCAACACCAATTGCACCACGACCGGTAGGTCTTACTTTAGATTCAGGGAAACGTATCGCCCTTCCGCTTTTCACTGCCATCATAATCTCGCTGTTGCCATCTGTCATCTTCGCTTCAAGCAACTGGTCGCCTTCTATGATGGTAATTGCATTCACTCCGGTTGCACGGCGTCTGCTAAAGTCTTCTAAAAGTGTTTTTTTGATGATCCCTTTCCGGGTACACAATACAATGTAATGATTCTTCACAAATTCCTCATCGTCGAGGTTCTTTACATCAATAATGGCTCTTACTTTATCATCAGGAGGTAACTGCATCAGGTTTTGAATAGCACGACCCTTGCTTGTTTTATCACCTTCAGGAATTTCGTATGATTTCAACCAGTAACATCTTCCCTTTTCAGTAAAGAACAACAGCGTATGGTGAGTAGATGCAACAAAGAGATGTTCTACATAATCTTCTTCTCTTGTTTTGCTGCCGATTGCTCCTCTGCCACCTCTGCGTTGCTGACGGTATTCAGAAGCTGATGTACGTTTGATATATCCATGATGAGAAATCGTAATCACCACATCTTCTTCTTTGATGAGATCTTCTATGCGCACTTCATCATCCAGATAAGTGATTTCTGTTCTGCGTTCGTCACCAAATTTCGCTTTGATTTCAAGCAGTTCAGTTTTGATGAGTTCAAAACGCAATGTTTCACTGCCAAGCAACTCTGTTAAATGATTAATGAGTTTCATTAATTCATCATATTCGTTCTTGATCTTATCTCTTTCCATACCTGTTAAGCGCTGTAAACGCAGTTCCAGGATGGCTTTTGCCTGAATTTCATCCAATCCCCAACCGGCATTAATCAGGTTTTCTTTTGCTACATCAGGTGTTGGTGAGCTGCGGATCAATGCAATCACTTCATCTAAATGATCCAATGCAATTAAATAACCCAATAAAATATGCGCCCGTTCCTGTGCTTTACGGAGTTCATATTTAGCACGGCGTACAACCACTTCATGACGGAATTCAATAAACTCTGAAATAAGATCTTTCAGGTTTAATGTTCTTGGTCTTCCTTTTACAAGGGCCACATTATTGATACCGTATGAAGTTTGTAACTCAGTGAATTTGTACAGCTGGTTAACAATTACATTGGCAACTGCATCACGTTTTAGGTCGATAACAATCCTTGTTCCTTCCTTCTGGTTACTCTCGTTGTTAACGTGAACAATACCTTCAATTACTTTATTATTAACTAACTGACCGATTTTATCTGTCAACGCATCACGGTTCACCTGGTAAGGAACTTCAGTAATAATAACCTGTTCTCTTCCGCTTGATTTTGTTTCAACCGTTAATTTTCCACGCAGTACCACTTTTCCTCTACCGAAATGATAAGCAGCTTTAATTCCTTCCATGCCATAAATTGTACCGGCTGTTGGAAAGTCAGGAGCTTTTACATGCTTCATCAATTCTTCAATCGTAATCTCTTTGTTGTCGATGTAGGCAACGCAGCCATCAATTGCTTCGCTGAGATTATGCGGCATCATGTTGGTAGCCATACCAACGGCAATACCACTTGATCCATTAATCAATAAATTCGGTGTTCTCGCAGGCAGAACAGATGGTTCTCTTTCAGAATCATCAAAGTTGTTTTGAAAATCGACTGTTTCTTTGTCGATATCATCCATCATTGTTTCTGTTAAGCGTTCCATACGGACTTCCGTGTAACGCATAGCAGCCGGGCCATCACCATCCTGATTACCAAAGTTACCCTGCCCATCAACCATCATGTAACGCATGCTCCATTCCTGGGCCATACGTACCATTGCGTCATAAACAGAACTATCGCCATGCGGGTGATACTTACCCAACACTTCACCCACAACTCTTGCACTTTTCTTGTATGATTTATTGTAATTTAAACCCAGTTCATTCATTGCATAAAGAATGCGCCGGTGAACCGGTTTCAATCCATCTCTTACATCGGGTAATGCACGACCTACGATCACCGACATAGAATAGTCGATGTACGCCGTTTTCATTTGTTCTTCGATATTAACCGGGATAATTCTCCCGTGATTATGTGGCTCTTTTTCCATTGTATTTTTTGTTTGCCCCGTTGCTTAAATGAGGCCGCCAAAGATACCGAAAAGCAAAGGGATGAAAGCAGAAAAACAGCCATTATTTTGGCTGTTTTTCAACATATTAATTGCGTTTGTGGATAAGAAAAAAGGGACGGCTTCAAAAAGAGAAAATCCTTACAAAACATTGGTTGGGCAACCCATGCTGGAACGTCTTTTTCCACCACTTCTGCCACCACTATTGTAACGTTTGTCGTTGAATTTATCTCCACCGGTAATACGGTAGCTGAAAGTAAGTCCAAGGAAATAATAATTGTCTTTGTATTTAGGGCTTCCTCTTTTCTCCAGGTCAACCGGATATGGATCGGTTGTATGATTCGGAAGTTCCGGAGTGCGGTACGACATTTCAACTGCTTTTGGACCACGTTGTGCCAGCAGCAAATTTGGATCAATGTAAGAACGGCTCACATCATCTATATAATCCGTAAATGTTTTTCGGTAGCCAAATTCAGCTCCTATATCGATTCTGTCGTTTACCATCATTCTGACTCCTAATCCAAATGGAACAGCCATCTGTATAAGATTATAGGGTTTACGATCAGGATATTCTGCAATTCCCTGCCCTTCGGTTGAAAGAGGTTTCAGGAAAACCTTTGTTCCCGTTGCATCAAATGCATATGGGTTATAATGAAATGCTGCAAGGCCCCCAAACACATATGGTGAAAAAACTCTTGTGTCCATGCCGAGAAAATGATACTCCGCAGCTGCATGTAATTCCCAGATATTGGTAGCAAAGCTGAGGTTACGTGTGAAATTGGCAGGATTTGACTGGTATTTATCTGTTGCCTGTACATTGGCGTAATGAATTCCGCCACGCAACATAATTTTCGGGTTTAAATCGTAACTGAGCCAGGCCCCGATTGAATAGCGTGCCTGTTGAAAAGTGATGGTTTTTGACTGAAGATCGCCGTTATAATTTGCCAAACCTCCAAATATGTTTACACGAAGATCCTGTGCATGAAGTTGATTGATAGCAATAATTGCAACAATTAAGCCTGTAAATTTTTTAAGCATACTATTCTTTAAACAAAAATAAAGCCAGTCTTACATGGAATTGGACTATTAAAATGATACTTCATCACCATTTTAAGCATGAAGATACTTTAAACTTCTTCACCCCTTATGCCCATATTCTTCAGGTTTCACAGAAAAGTTTTAACCTTGCTCATTAAGAATTCTATTATGAACAATAACAATGGCCAATACTACCCTTCTTACTTGCGACTCGAAAACATTCTCGACAGTCAGCATCCGTTAAGCTTTGCTGAAGGGCAAACACCGGCACATGATGAAATGCTGTTCATCATTATCCACCAGGCATATGAGCTTTGGTTCAAACAAATCCTCTTTGAACTCGACTTTGTAAAAAAAGTATTCGGTAAAGAAAAGGTAGATGATAACAGTGAGGACCTGAATTTATGCCGGCATCGTTTAAAGCGTGTGTCAAGAATTCTTGAATTACTGAATCAGCAGGTAACAGTACTTGATACAATGACGCCGCTTGATTTTCTTGAATTCAGAAACCTCCTCACTCCTGCTTCCGGTTTTCAAAGCAAACAGTTTCGCTTAATTGAAGCAACACTTGGTTTGAAAATGGAGAAACGTCATCAGCAGGAATATTATAAACGCACGAATGAAGGTGGTTTTGATAAGACAGATTTTGATGAAATCAATTCCATTGAAAGTTCAGCAACCATTCAGCAACTGATTAATCAATGGCTTGGCCGGATGCCTTTCTTTGATGAAAAATTCTGGAAAAGTTATTCTGCACAATTTCCATCAACGGGCACACATGCATTCTGGAATGATTACAGAACCATCTATCAGCAAAGTTTAACGGAAAGGGAACAGCATAAACTGGCCGATTTTGATGCGCAATTTATAGAACAAAAAAATGAAGAAGGATCATTTAGCGATGCAGCTATGCGAAGCGCTTTGTTTATAATGTTGTATCGAGATTTTCCTGTATTTCAAACTTCGTTTCAAATTTTAGATACCCTAATTGAAATTGATCACTGGCTTGCTGGCTGGCGGCATAAACATTATGTAATGGTTCGGCGAATGATCGGCATGCGTGTGGGAACAGGCAATACAACAGGTGCAGGATATTTAGAAGGAGCTGTTCAACAACATTATATTTTTAAAGACCTTGCTTCATTATCTACTTACTTGATTGAAAGAAGAAAGTTGCCAAGGCTGCCGGAAGAGTTGATCAGAGCGTTAGGGTTTAGCTAAGAGATCGAAGAAGTGGAAAGAGAAGAAAGAGGAAAATAAAATAAACTTTAAAAGAAAAAGAGATGACAGCAATTACAAACTGTCATCTCTTTTTCTCTTTATCCTCTCCCGATAGCTATCGGGATAACTCTTAGCTCAATAGCTGTAAACCAAGTAACCCCAAGGAGCTAAAGCAAAACTTTGTCCATCAGTCAATTTCTCTGTTTTACCTGTAAAGGCATTCAATGGCTCACCTGTAATGGTTCCTTTCAGTGTAGCTGTTTGCGACTTGTTTGATAAGTTTAAAATTACCATTACTTTTTTACCTGCTTTTTCTTTTGCAAATGCAAACACTGCATCATCGTTGCTTGATTCAAGCTTAGTATAGTTTGCATCAGTAGCCAATGCCGGAGTTTGTTTCCGCAGTGTTAATAATGTTTTATAAAACGGTGCACGTTGATATTGACCAAAAGTGATTGTGTCTTTATAAAAGAAGGAAAGTGAATCAAGGAATGGTTCTTCCTGTCCGCTGTAAATTAACGGCAGTGCATTGCGCCATGTTTGTGTTAACACAGCAAACGGAGCATGTACTCCACCAGGCATGGTTGCATAGTCAGCTTTGTTCCATGTATTCTCATCATGATTACTTGTGAAATACAATTTAACAGCATCAGGCGGATAGGTATTATCAAAACGCATCATTGCAGTATCCAATGCTCTTGCATTTGCCTGTCCGTTTGCTACTTTTTTCATTGTTGCAAAAAAGTCCCATGAATAAGATGCATGAAAACCTGCATCATGCAGCCAGGCAACATCTCCTTCGCCCAGCATAAAAATATCGGGTTTCATTTTTTTCAGTTCTGCAATTGCATGCTGCCAGAAACTGCGTGGCACTTCGGGAGCAACATCACAACGGAAACCATCAATCTTTGTTTCAGTTAACCAAAACTTCATGGCAGCAAGCATACTGTCTTTCAGTATGGGGTTCCAGTAGTTGAGATCTCTTGTATCACTCCAGTCAAATGCAAATGCAAATTTTCCGTCTTTACCTTTTACAAAAAAATCAGGATTAGATGTCATCCAGCGGTTATCGGCTCCTGTATGATTGGGCACCCAATCTGTAATTACTTTAAAGCCGAGATCATGTGCTTTCTGCACCAATGCTTTCCAGTCATCCATTGTTCCAAACTCAGGATTAACAGCGGTGTAATCTGCAACTGCATAGTAGCTTCCCAAAACACCTTTACGATCAACTTTGCTGATAGGTGTAATGGGCATAAACCATAACATGTCCACTCCCATTTCTTTTAACCGTGGAAGAGAAGCTTCAAAAGCTTTGAATGTTCCTTCAGGTGAATACTGGCGGACATTCACTTCATAAATATTTGACTGTTTAATGTAATCGGGAAAAGAAGAAGTTGCTGTTTGTTTTGATTCTTCTTTTGGCATGAGTTTACAGGAGAACAAAAGCATGCTTGCAACTGAAGCTGACAGTAATAAATGGCGAAGTATCATAATCGTAAATTTAAAATGGAAAATTATTGAATAATCCGGTTCAGACATCAAAATTTCCTGTTGAGTTATAAACTTTTCGTTTACAGAAATTCTATTTCTAATTTTTGCACACTAAAACTGATTTATGAAACAATTTCTACTCCTTTTTTCTGTCTGTGTTTTAATGGTCTCTCACAGTAAGGCAGAGAATTTTAATATCTCCATTTCCGGAACATCATACTCACCTGCCACTTTAAATGTGAATGTGGGTGATGTTGTAACCATTGAAGCAAGTGATTTTCATCCGTTAGTTCAGGTTAGTCAAAGTACCTGGAATGCAGGGAGCAGTACAGCCTTATCCGGTGGGTTTAGCTCAACAACCAATTTTAATTTAACGATAACTGCTGCAATGGCGGGCACAACTATTTTCTATGTGTGCAGTAATCATGTTGCCAGTGGAATGAAAGGTCAGATCACCGTTAATGTAGTGTCAGGTATTACAGAAAATAAATTGCAGGATTTTAATTTTACGTTATATCCTAATCCTGTTCTTTCCGATGCATTGTTAAACATCAGCGCAAAAAAAGCCGGCAGAATCTCATTCATGGTATATGATATGAATGGAAAAATAATAACCCGCTTTGCTGATATGCAGATGCAACAGGGTGAAATTACTCTTCCCTTTGATGCTTCCTCTTTACAAAAAGGAGCATACATCCTGCAAATGCGAACCTCACAGGGAATCATGCGTAAACGGATTCTTATACAATAGCTCCGGCTTAAATACTATCGGCAGCATTTTCACCTGTAACAACCGCTCCTTCCATTGATGCCTGCAGATCTGCAATATGCTCACCTGCAAACAATGTATTCATAAACGATTTCTGCAGTACAGGTCTCAGCCTGAACCATTGGCCGGGACGGTAAACTGAATATCCTCCTTTTGAAAATTCATCATCGCCCCAATAATAATTAAACTGCTTTTCAATCATTGGCTTAATGATTCCAAAAGCAGGCTGCAATGCCTGCTGCATTAATAATGATCTGCCATTATCATTTTGTTTTGCAATCACTTCTGCCTTATCTCCCACTGCATACGAAATCAATACACCTTTTGGAGATGGCTGACTTTTTGTTCCATGATAAATAAAATGTGATGTTGTATCGGTAATGATATCAAAGCTTTCATC
This sequence comes from uncultured Chitinophagaceae bacterium, assembly GCA_964580775.1. Taxonomy (GTDB): domain Bacteria; phylum Bacteroidota; class Bacteroidia; order Chitinophagales; family Chitinophagaceae; genus Lacibacter. The sequence goes on from CAZOLW010000017.1 coordinate 25,096, forward strand.
CTTCCAGAAACGTTTATTATACAACACTGCATTTTTATTTACCCTGCTGTACTGCAGTTCATTGATTGCATCAATTTTTTCAATTGGCAACCTTGGTAACCATTCAATTGTTTTCATTGCCTGTGTTGGCACGGTGCAGATAATTTTATCTGCTTCAAACACTTCACCATTAAAGCAGGTTACTTTTACATTGGCGCCCTGTTCTATCTTTCTTACCCTGTAATTTGTCTTAATTTTATCTCTTCCAATCTGATCGGCCAGCGCTTCTGCCAAACGGCCATTTCCACCAACAATTTTATAAGGAAGTTCTTTCTTTTCTGCAACAGTTGTAAAATGACTTAATGCTGTATAAGCTGATACCTGCCGGATACTTTCACCAAAATCAATACTGTCAACCAGGCTTTGCAAATCAAGATCGGCACCATCGCATCCGTTATTTAACAGATAACGCCACCAGTCGAGCTTATCCATTTCAGTCTGATCATCGGGACTCAGATCCGCAAAATCCATTTTTAATTTTGACAGTTTCTTCATCCATTCCTGGCTCATACTCCATTCATTTGGTCTGGAATATTTGTTATTATAAAGTAAGTGTGCCTGTAAAAGATTATCCTGCAATGAAAGATTAAGTTCATTACAAAGACCAAGTATTCTTTTTTGTGAAGCAGATATCCACTCGCCGCCCAATTCTACATTCAGCTTCTGTTTTGCATCCATGTTATAAGTAAATACCCTTCCTCCTAAACGGTTTCTTGCTTCAAGAACAAGAACATCAATTCCTCTTTTTTTGAGTTTATAGGCTGCCGCTAATCCGGAAAAACCTGCACCAATGATGATTACTTTTGATTTTTGTCCAATATGAAATGATGAGAATCCATTGGATACGATAGCAAGGCCTGTTGACGTCAACAAGCTATCTTTCAGAAATTGCCTGCGGGATGACATAACAAATTTTTATCGAAGTTGCTAACTAACGACTGTTAAAAACATGACTATGGTCAGACGAAAGTATGAGAGTTTACATCATATCTTTCAACTTATCAACCAGGATGTCCACTTCGTCTTTTGTGTTGTATTTGCTGAACGAAAACCGAACCTGTACCTGATTTGGGTTAGTATTTATTGCTCTTATTACATGCGAGCCCTGCTGAGCTCCACTTGTGCAGGCACTGCCACCCGATGCACAGATGCCTTCCATGTCAAGATTAAATAACAGCATCTCTGTTTTTTCTGATTTGGGGAAACTGACGTTTAGAACAGTATAATTGCTCAGGCCCATTGAATCGCCGTTAAAACCAATTCCTTTTATATTTTTCTTAAGCTGTTCAATTAAGTAATACTTGATACCTTTTATATAAGCACTGTCTTCTTCCTGTGAAGTGGTTGCTATTTCCAATGCTTTTGCAAAACCAACAATACCATATACATTTTCTGTTCCTGCCCGCATGTTTCGTTCCTGTCCTCCGCCATGTATATATGGTTTGATCTGTACATTTTCATTGATGTAAAGAAGCCCCGCCCCTTTTGGTCCGTGAAATTTATGTGCAGAACCGCTCAGAAAATGAATGGGGGTATTTCTCAAATCAAACGGAAAGTGCCCGATAGTTTGAACAGTATCTGAATGAAAAATTGCATTGTACAGTTTACATAAATTACCAACAGCGTGGATATCTGTAATGTTGCCGATTTCATTATTGGCATGCATTAAGGTTACCAGTGTTTTTTCTTCACTTGCTGCAAGCAACTGTTCTAAGTGATCAAGATCAATATGTCCGTTAGGCAAAACCTTTACATAACTCACAGTTACTTCGTCACGGTTATCTAAATATTCAACCGTATGCAGTGTCGCATGATGTTCAATGGGTGATGTGATGATATGTTTACATCCCAAATCACGAACAGATGCCATGATAGCTGTATTGGAACTTTCAGTACCGCCACTGGTAAAAAAGGTCTCTGCGGGATGTGCATTCAGAATTTTTGCAACAGATTTCCGTGCATTTTCTATTGCCAGCCTTGTTTCCCTTCCAAATGAATAAATAGAAGAAGGGTTTCCAAAATTGTTCTGGAGATAAGGCAGCATCGCCTCTATTACTTTTGGTTCAATTGCTGTTGTAGCAGCATTGTCAAAATAAATCCGGTTCATTGATTATTGTTTACAAAGCTCCAAAGATAAGAAGTTCACGCTGGCTATGGTTATAGGGAGATTAGCCAATATTAAATTCATCAAGCATTTTTCCAATCTTCTTCAAATAAAGTTGGTCATTTGACTCGTCAACACTAATCAGTTCATAATAATCATTTAAAAACCTGTACTCCTGTTCACTTTTAAGAAATCCACGCTCAAGTATTCTTCCTGCTTTTTTCGATTCTTTTTTTTGTGAAAGAGTAAATCCGAATCTCTTTTTTATTTCAGTATTTGCTATTGCTACTAATCGACTGTCAAGCAACTTAATTTGCATTTCTAAATCGCTGATTACCATTTTCAATCCAGATAAAGTTCCTCTTGTGTGTGCACTTTCAATGCTTTCTTTGTTAACCTTTCGGAAAAATGAAATGTCTTTTTTGGGAGACTCAGGATAGGCACTTATGATTAGTTCAACCAGAAATAATGCATACTCCTTTGAAGAATCAATATCCATTTTTAGGTACTGCATACTAAATTAACTCATTCTCAAAAAAATTGTTTACATGAGTTGACGAATCATTTTCATTACATCATTGGCCAGCGCATCCGCTTTTTCAGTTGAATCAGCTTCAGAATAAATGCGGATGATCGGCTCCGTATTGCTGGCTCTTAAATGCACCCAGCTTTTTTCAAAGTCGATCTTTACACCATCCTCTGTATTCACCTCGTAAGATGAGTACTGATCTTTCACTTTTGCAAGAACAGCTTTCACATCTGTTCCCTGCGGCAGATCAATCTTATTCTTACTCATGAAATAATCGGGGAAAGTTTTACGCAGCTCAGCAGTTGTTTTGCCTGATTGCGCCAATTGTGTAAGAAACAAAGCGATTCCAATTAAAGCATCACGACCGTAATGCAAAGCAGGATCAATAATTCCACCGTTGCCTTCGCCACCAATTACTGCATCTACTTCCTTCATCTTTTTCACCACATTCACCTCTCCTACTGCACTTGCAAAATAAGTGCCTCCATGTTTTTCTGTAACATCACGCAAAGCCCTTGTTGAAGAAAGATTGGAAACAGTATTTCCTTTCTTATTGGAAAGAATATAATCAGCAACGGCAACCAGTGTGTACTCTTCGCCGAATAAGGAACCATCATTACTTACAAAACATAAACGGTCCACATCCGGGTCAACTGCAATACCGAGATCAGCTTTTTGTTTTACCACTTCACTGCATAATTCAATTAGGTTTTCAGCCAAAGGTTCAGGATTGTGCGCAAAGTTGCCGTGCATTTCGGCGTTGAGTACGGTTACATCTGTTACCCCCAATGCAGATAACAATGCAGGAACTGCTTCTGCTCCCGAACTGTTGATGGCATCCACGACTACTTTAAATTTCTTATCTGCAATCTGTTTTTTATTCACCAAAGGATGAACAAGGATCGCATCAATATGAGTTTGTAACAAAGTATCATCACATGAATAGGTTCCCAATTCATCAACCTGAGCAAATTCAAACTGCTCGCTTTCAGCAATGGCCAGCATTTGTAATCCAAGTTCTGCACTGATGAACTCCCCTTTCTCATTCAGGAGTTTCAATGCATTCCATTGTTTGGGGTTATGGGAAGCAGTGAGAATAATTCCTCCTGCTGCTCCTTCAAACGTCACCGCCATTTCAACAGTAGGTGTTGTACTTAAACCAAGATCAATTACATCCAATCCCAGACCTATTAGAGTATTCACTACCAAACTGCGAACCATTTCACCACTCATGCGGCCATCTCTTCCTACAATTACTTTCTTTCCTTTGCCGAGAATAGTGCCGTAAGCAGCTGTGAATTTTACAATATCAACAGGAGTCAGATTATCGCCGGGTTTGCCTCCAATGGTGCCACGAATCCCGGAGATTGATTTCATTAAAGCCATAACTGATTTCAGATTTTTGCGAAGTTACTGATGTTGGGTTGATTGTTGTGGTTTGATGCAACCGTATGCGCAAGTGTGATAATTGCTGCCGCTATGTGAACCATATGTATCAAATAATTCTATTCAGATCTTACATCATCATCTTATAGATCATTTCCTTCAGTAAAGAAGCATCTTCCGTTCCTGTATCATTTACACCTACACTTCTTAAATTGTAATGGTGCATCAGCAGCAGCGCAGACTGAACTCCATCAAATCCATAAACAGTGGCGCTTGCCTTGTAATCTTTCAAAAACCATGCGTTGATTCCTGTTTGTGCTGCTACCACTTTATCATCGCCCTGCACACCAAACAGCATAAACACTTTGGAAAAATAACTGTAAAGCGATGGCAAAACCAATTGAATAGGTGCAGCTTTCGGATTCCCTTCAAAGTATTGAATGATCTGCATAGCTTTTACAAGATTCTTCTTCCCCACCGCATTCTGCAATTCAAATACATTGTATTCTTTGCTGATACCTACAAAGTTTTCAATATCGTCTTCAGTGATCGTTGTGCGCTTACCCAGGTTGAGAATCACTTTGTGCACTTCATTGGCAATGCGGTTGAGATCATTGCCGATATGATCAACCAGGAGGTGAATTGCTTTTTGCGAAGGCTGATAGCCTTTGCCTTCAATAAACTCCTGCGTCCAGGCAGGGAGCTCGTTATCATACATTTTCTTGGTGCTGAGAACTTCTCCCTTTTCTTTCAGCAGTTTGGCCAGCTTGCTTCTGCCATCCACTTTCTTCTCCTTATGCCCCACTACAAAAATGGTAGAGTCAAGCGGTTTATCAATATAGCTTTCCAGTTTATCAAGATCTTTCATCTGCTGAGCCTCTTTCAGTATCACTACCTGCTTTTCGGCAAACATGGGATAACGCATGCAGGCATTTACTACGTCGGCCCAGCTGGCATCTTTACCGTAAAAAACAGAGAGGTTAAACCCTGCTTCAGCTTCATTTAAGATTGTATGCTCGGCAGCATCAATTAACTGATCAATGTAAAAATCTTCTTCGCCTTCAAACCAGTAGATGGGTTTGAATTTTTTCTTTTTCCAGTCGTTTAAAATTTTATCTGTACTCATTTTTTTCCGGTCATGGTCTGCTGACTGTTTATGATCAATGCTCTTTTACTCAGCTATAAAAATATTTTCCTGCGGCAGCAAAGGTAAATTTTGAAAGCGTAGAAAAATCTGCGCTGCTGCAATTACATCCTTCTGGCAATATTCAACAATTCTTGGCAGATTCTTTTCTTTGTAATACACTTCTTTTACAAGGCTGCCATCAATGTCATCTTTTGGTGTTGCAATACCCAAACAGGCAGCGAGCAGTTTCAGTGAAGTATAATTTTTATAATCACCAAATTTCCATAACTGCATGGTATCGATCAGGTTGGTTTCCCAGGGTTTCTTTCCGCTGAATTGCAGAAAAGAAGGTAATACCAGTTGGTTAATAAGCATCCGGCGGCTGATATAAGGAATATCAAACTCCTTAATGTTGTGCCCGGCGAAGTTAAAACCAGGTACAGCTTTGTAAAAACTCTCCACTTTCTCCGAAAATTCCGTGAGCAGTTTTTTTTCATCATCATGTGCATAAGATTTCAACCGAAAACACAGTCGGCCTGCTGTATCTGGATAAAAATAGCCTGTACTGATACAAATTATTTTTCCGAATTCTGCCTGAATTCCGGCCCTTTGTTCATACATTTCGGGTGCTGGAAAATTTTCTGGCATGGTTTTGGAAATTTTGTTTGACCAGAGAACCTTCCATGGTTCCGGCAGCTCTTCAAACGATGAATATTGTGGTACGGTTTCGATATCGAGTACCAGCAGATGTTCGGGTTTGTATAATTGTTGGTTAGCCATGAACTAAAATAAAAATTTTAAATCTAAAAACAAACATTATGTCTTATTCAAATTATCCTTCCGCAACACCACAGGATACTCCTCCCTCAGCTCCTAAGCGTGACAGCCGTGGACTGATTTACGGATTACTGATTGCAGCTTTACTTGGTACATGGGGTTATATCATTTGGGATAAATCAAAAGCCAAAGAAATGACAACCCAGTTGCAATCGCAACTGAGCACCAGTGACAGCAGCAAGAATGCCGTTCAAACAGAGTACAATTCAGCATTACAGCGTTTAGATGAATTAACGACGATGAATGCTAGCATGGACAGCCTTGTAAAAACAAAAAATTCTGAGGTTTCCAACCTGAAGAATCGTATTCAGACATTATTGAACAAGCAGAATAAAACTGCTGCTGATCTGGCTGAAGCAAAACGCCTGATCACAGAACTGAACTCAAAAGTTACAGGTTATGTTCAGGAAATTGAAGTTCTGAAAGGTGAAAACCTCCAGTTGAGAACAGAAAAGCAGGAAGTGATTACTCAAAAAGAAGCTTTACAGGTACAGTATGATCAAACAACCGTTGAGAAAAAAGCAGTAGAAGAAAAATTAGATGTTGCTTCTACTCTCAATGCTTCTAACATTAATATCGTTACCATTGATGAAAGAAAAAATGGTAAAGAAAAAGAAAAAGATGTTGCAAAGCGTGTTGATAAAATCCGTTTAACATTCAACGTAGCAAACCGTGTTGGTGAAGATGCTACAAAAGATGTATTTGTTGTAATTACTGATCCAACAGGACAGGTTATCAGCAACGAAGCATTGGGTAGCGGCCGTTTCACTACAAGAGAAGAAGGTGAAAGAGTGTTTACCAAGAAAACAAGCGTAAACTTCAGTGCAGGTAAATCAGCTCCCATTTCAATTGAGTGGAAGCCCGGAACTAAATTTGCAGAAGGAGTTTATAAAGTTGAAGTATATAACAATGGCTTCAAAATTGGTGAAGGTTCAAAAACATTACGCAAAGGCGGCTTATTCAGTTAAGCACTACAGTTGATAGATTCAGAAGAAGCGGTGGATATTTATTCACCGCTTTTTTCGTATCAGAACAATGCTCTTACACTTGCCCTGCCGGTATGAATAGCTTTTGACTCACCGGGTTTCCTTCCTTCGTATTGAAAATTAATTTCCATATTGTTTGAAAGGCGGCGGGTAATATCCAAATTCCACAGAAAGTTCCTGCCAGGTAATAACGCATCCAGCATTATAAAAGCAACAGTAGTATTAGTTGCGCCGTTGAATGTGATATTACTGAACTGAAATTTTCCGTTGATGGTGCTGCTCGACAAAACGTTGTACCGCATTTCAGTGATAATGGAATGAATGGCTGCCTTTTCCTTTAACCCCTGTTGATTTTGTTTTTCTTCATACTTATAGTTGAGTGAAACCCTGTACTTGGTTCCGTTCTGATAACTGAAGGAAGGTTCTGTCATCCATTGCTGCAGATCGAAATTTCTGTTGCCAAACTTGGGTGTTTCCAATTGATTGCTGATTGACTTTACTGTAACAACAGCTGCAAAATGTTTATTCAGGTTCCAGCGAAAACGGGATGACAGATCCCTGAGTGTTCTTGTTTCCAGACCGTAGGTTAAAATAGAACGGTTCACATTCTGAATATGTGTTAAATCAAATCCCCACACACTGCTGGTACGGTTAAAGAAAAACGTATTGGTGATGATTGAATTCAGGGAAATAAGACTTGTATCAGCCGCAGGTTTTGAGAATGGATTCAGGTTGATATTTTTTTGTGAGATCTCTTTCTTGAATATCTGCATACTTGACTGTAAAGAAACCCTTGTCAAAAACTTCCGCATACCCGTTGCTTTGTTGATATCAATCAATGCCCTTGGGTTCAGATTTAAGCTGTAGTTAAACTGGTTGTAGTTGGCACGGATGAAATCAAGTGTTGGTGTAAACACACGGATATACCTTGCCTGGTCCTGGTACAGGGCCACTTCAAATTCATTGATCTGCGGAATACCATCAGCGTTATAATCATTCCACACATACTCCCCCTGACCTGCAGGTACTTCAAGAAAAGAATAATCACGGCGTTGTTCCTGTCCGCTTCCCACTTCATATAATACATTACCCGTAATCATTCCCTTCCATTCATTCACAAAATATTCAGCACGGCCTAATACAGTTCGTTCAGCTTTTTGTCCTGTTAACTGTGAATTAAAAACTTTTAATTCTCTGATTGTTGCATTTAATCGAAACTGATGATGTTCATTATTCATCAATTCAACATAGGCATTGTAGTTGAAGCTTCTGTCAACCTGTTCTAAGTTTTTTCCCAATGGCAATTTGTCTCTTCTTGTAAAGAAATTTACACCCCATTTATTGGCAGCTTCTTTTGAACGCAGAAACAAGGTCCATGTATCCCACATAAACGTAAGCCCGCCTAATGAATCTGTTCTGCGGTTCCGGATCTCACTGTGTTCAAGATAATATTGTCCGCCAATTTCTATCTGGTCGAGTTTATCTATTCGCTTTTTTAAATCAACAGTCGGACGCAGAAAGAAACCTTTATTGCTGCCACTGTCGGTTGTTGCATAATTCACCGACCCATTCCATGTCCATCCTTTTTGTGCAAATGAATGCTGCACCACATTCTTCAACCCCGTAAATAAACTGCCCCGTTGATAACTCTGAACAGCATAACTAAACTTATGTTCCCTTCCACGGTTTAATTCTAAGCCTGCATTAATAATCTGTTCCTTTTCCTGTTGAAGAAATATTGGGAGGCCCCACTCTCTTGTAAACTCAACAGGACGCAAACGCTCCAGTGCACGGAAACGATCCTGCACAAATTCATATCCACCCGTTACTTTATACTCAAGAGGTTTTTTGGGATTGCCTTTGAATTTGTTACTGTATTGCAACAGCATTCTTCCGGCAATACCATCATCATTACTTTTATCTTTTCCGGAGAATGTATTTACATCGAGCCGGCTGATGGCCAGTTCTGATTTCAACAAAAGATGTTTATTTACCTGGTAATCGCCTCCCACTGTGATCATCTGCTGTGTTCTTGGAGCAATCAACCGAACGGCAGGAACAAATCTTCCTTTTCGGATTCCATTTTCAGGTGCAACCCATTTGAAGGTTCTTCCATTAGCGCCTGATACTTCCTGCACATAATCTCCATTGCCTTCACCAACATCAATAAATCCTGCGCTGAATACCTGCGACTGATCAGTTGTTGTATATACGAGAACAGAATCATACGTAATACTGTTCACAACAGAATCTACCATCCGGTAAACAATTCGGTTTGCTGCAAACGTATCTCTCGTTGTGGATGGATATAAAGCTGTTTCCACTTTATCACCAACATCAAATAAAAATTGTTTTTGTTCTGTGTTCAGCACCTGGTTAACGGAAGTATTTTTTGAATCAGAATTGGAAAAAGCATTCACCCGGACGGTGAACTTTTCATTCACCTTTAATTCATTGCCAACTATAAATTGTGAGTTGAGAAAATTCCTGTCAGCATATTCAAATTCCACCTGTATCCGTCGGTCCTTTGTGATCATCCGTCTGGGTGTAAACGTAATTTCAGCCGTATTATAATTGATCACATAATCCTGGTCCTCGCCACGCTGCATCAGTTCACCATCAATAAAAACACGTTCTGTTCCAGCCAGTACAATAAAAAACAATTCACCGTTAGGTCCCTGTAAACGATAAGGCCCCTGGTTTCCTTCCAACCCCTGGAACACATGCCGGTTAAATTTTCCTTTGGCAATTGCACCTGTTACCAATGATGAATTTTTCCCATTCTTAAACACCTTGCTTTCGTTCTGAAAAGAAATTCCCTGCATACGTTTAAAGAAACTCAGAAAATAAGAATCGTTCCTTCTTACATCAATATCTCCAAGGTTTAACTGCCATCCTTTTTTCTTCAGTTGAATCCATACACGGTCAAATTCATTTAACTGCTGTGTATTGCCTTCAGCCTGTATGGGAATATTATTATCGGTTAATGCTGCAGAAAGCATCATACTGTCGCCAATCATTCCATTGATCTGCAGGTTCAGCACTCCATTCACCACTGCATCCTGGTTATTGCCGAATGATATTCCACGGCCAAAACTTCCGTTATAATTTACATTGCCAAAATCAAACATGCCTTTGCCATTGCCTTCGTTATCAATGGTCATAGGCTTGGTCATGAAATTGTTTTTGATATCATCAAACTTCATCCGGTTTACCTGTGCATTGAGTTTATAAGGAAACACTCTGTAAGTAACCGTTACTGAATCAAGTGATGGCGCATTGATCCAGAAAAGTTGTGCATTCACTGCATCAATCCTGTAATCCTGTTTAGTTAGCCCTGCAATAAACACTGAATTAGGAACAATACTGAGCGAATCAATCTTAACCGGACTCTTCTTTGTGCTGATCTTTTTTGTACGAAGGTTGGATAATGAGGGTGTTTGCTGCGCATGTGCCAGCAGGGAAGAAAGCAAAACAACTATTAAAAGGATGCAATTTCTGATAAGACAGTGGTTTTCAGGATAAGAATGTGTAAAAATAGAATTTATTGTGTGAGAAGTTGATTATTGGTGCCTGTTCACCCCAAGGGTGACTGAAACCATTACTGTTTAAACAAAGAATATCTCCGTTTACCCGATTCTTAACTTGCCCCAACTTTTTGATTTGCCCTGACTTTCAAGTCGGGGTATTCTATTTCAGGTTCCGTTCAATTCTAAGATCAGGAATAAACCAGATCATTGCAACGATAATATAGCAACCATACCCAAACCAAGGATGAATAAGGATGCTTAAAAGAATACCTGTCATGTAGAAGAGCAGGGAAATAAAACCTTTTGCATCATTCCCAATTGATTTTGCCAGTACAGAATCTTTCCCTTCCACTTTCAGCAATGCACGAACAAGAAATGAATAGGCGATTGCTGCCATAAACAATACAACACCATACAGCGCAACAGGAAATGCTTTCATTTGCTGTTCACCTATCCATCCTGTTACAAAAGGCACAAGCGAGAGCCAGAAAAGCAGGTGCATATTATGCCATAACACATTTCCTTTGATCTGTTTGACCGATTGAAATAAATGATGATGATTGTTCCAGTAAATACCGATATAAATAAAACTGAGCACATAGCTCACCAATGTATGCAGCAGGGGCTTTAACGCTTCAAATGTATATCCTTCCGGAATTTTTAATTCCAGTACCATAATGGTGATGATGATGGCTAATACTCCATCGCTGAAAGCTTCTAATCTTCCTTTGGTCATAGTTATTATTTCAAATTGAAAATAATGATTTTTTCGCTCTGCTAAAAATCTCCTGATTTTTCCATTCTAATCAATATCCTGTCAGAAAAAGGATACATAAAACTTCAAAGTAGGGAAACGTTGGGAACAAAGGGAGTTTTTTTATGCTTCATTCCAATTATCATAAATCATAAAAGTGATCCACAATAAGCCGATAAGAAAAAAAATTATTGCTATAATTCTATTCAATCGTTTATAGATACTAAACATTGCTATACCAAGCAAAATCAAAAAAGGCCCACTAATAAAAACTCTCTCGAAAACATACTTATCGCCAAGATTAATTTTTTCTACAATGTGATAAACATACAGATATCTACCAATAGGGTAACACAATAAGAATCCTATCAAATAAAATATAATTGGCAAAAAAACTTTTTTCATTTTTCGAGACGTTGCGAATCACGAAGCTAAGCATTAACTCCATTCCCAATGCCGGTAAAGCGACCACAGTTTAGTGAAGCAAAAAAATCAAGACATAAAAAAACCTCCCAAAAGGAGGTTTGTATTTGAAAAGATTCTTTTCTTATTTACTTGCCGTAAGACTTGCCAATGCATAATCTGCATTCAGTCTTGCAATATTGGTGATCGAAATTTCTTTCGGACAAACTGCTTCACATGCACCGGTATTTGTACATGCACCGAAACCTTCCTTATCCATTTGTGCCACCATATTCAACACCCTTGTATTACGTTCAGGATGACCCTGTGGTAATTGATTCAGGTGAGCCGCTTTTGCACTTACAAACAGCATGGCCGAAGAGTTTTTACAGGCAGCTACACAGGCTCCGCAACCAATACAGGATGCAGCAGCAAAGGAAGCATCAGCTTTTGCTTTGTCAATCGGCAATGAGTTTGCATCAACAGCATTACCGGTATTTACACTGATAAAACCACCAGCCTGGATAATACGATCAAATGCTGAACGGTCAACCATCAGATCTTTGATCACTGGAAATGCATTGGCTCTCCATGGTTCAATCACAATAGTCTCGCCATCATTGAAAGCACGCATATGCAACTGGCAAACGGTATTTGCTTCCCATGGTCCGTGCGGACGTCCATTGATAAACAAGCTGCACATACCGCAAATACCTTCACGGCAGTCATGATCAAAAGCAATGGGATCTTTGCTTTCTACGATCAGTTTTTCATTCAGCACATCCAGCATTTCAAGGAAACTCATTTCCTGTGAAATATCCGTTGCGTCGTAGGTTTCAAATCCACCTTTCTCTTTGCCATTCTTCTGACGCCAAACTTTCAGCTTTACATTGATATTCTTATGTTCCATTCAACAATAGTTTGATGGTTATATTTTACTATTCTTTTTCAAAATTGAAATCCTCCAGTTTCACCAAAGGCTTTCGCTTTATTTTTTGTTTTACTTGTTTGATGAGTTTACACTCTTCAGTTCTCTCAATAATTTCTTCATTACCAGTAACGAAGTTGACATCCCTAAACTTTCTTCCTGCATCACCAATTTCATTTCCGTTACATGGCTGAATATTCCAATAATAATCAGATGTAGCACCTATTAAATACATCCCATTCTGTTGCATTCTGAACTTTCTTACTTCTGACCACCGCCATGCACTGCCACCATAATGGTTTACAGTGAGGATACCCTTAGTGATCTCAATTCCATTGAAAGGGTCGCCAAACACACCACCGCAATTAACACACATCAATACATTTTCCGATTTACCTATTACTTTAAACCCATTTTTTAATCTTAACATCACCAAAAGAATGCGCTTAGGCTCTTCATCCATTGCAAAAGTGTCTTCGTCTTTATTCTTCAATGCAATCACCACATCTTTTATCCCATCTTTATTCAAATCACCGAAAACAGAGTCGATAAAAATGTAATTCTTTGGGATAAATTCTGCAATAGATTTACCAGAATCAGGAATATTTAAAAGAACTTTTTGTGCTGATGATGAAAAATGCAGGCAGACAAATAACGCTATGATCCTTACAATTTTCAAATCATTAAATTTTCAAATTACTTGTAGCTTCTCTGGCTTGGTTTCACCACATCATAAACCAGATCTTCTTTATGCAGTTCCCAATTATGTTCAGCTTTCATTTCCCAGCTGGCTACATACATAAACTGATCATCATGACGTAATGCTTCACCCTCTTCTGTCTGGTGTTCTTCACGGAAGTGACCACCACAACTTTCTTCACGGTTTAATGCATCAATGCACATCAGTTCACCCAGTTCAATAAAGTCGGCCACACGGTTTGCTTTATCCAGTTCAGGATTCATTTCATTGATTTCTCCGGGAATACGCACATCACTCCAGAACTCATTCTTTAACTGCTGAATTTCTTTGATCGCCTGTTTAAGTCCTTCTGCATTACGGGCCATACCGCATTTTTCCCACATGATCTTTCCTAACTGCTTATGGAAACTTTCCACTGTTCTTTTTCCTTTAATGCCCATGAGCATATGAATGCGGTCACGAACCTTGCTTTCTGCATCAGCAAAAGCCGGATGATCAGTTGGTATAGACTTGGTTCTGATTTCATCAGCCAGGTAATTACCAATGGTGTAAGGAATTACAAAATATCCATCGGCTAAACCCTGCATCAAAGCGCTTGCTCCAAGACGGTTTGCACCATGATCACTGAAGTTGGCTTCACCTAAACAATATAAGCCGGGAATATTTGTCATCAGTTCATAATCAACCCATAAGCCACCCATTGTGTAGTGTACTGCAGGGTAAATCCTCATCGGAACTTCGTATGGATTTTCACCTGTAATTTTTTCATACATATCAAACAGGTTCCCATATTTCTCTTTCACTACTTCCTTACCCATTTTGGTAATAGTATCTGCATCAGCTTCAATGGCTCTTTTACCAGCTTCAATTTTTCCATAGCGTTGAATAGCTGCAGCAAAGTCGAGAAACACAGCCTGCTTACTTGTACCAACGCCATAACCTGCATCGCAACGTTCTTTGGCTGCACGGCTTGCCACGTCACGGGGAACGAGGTTACCGAATGCAGGATATCTTCTTTCTAAGTAATAATCTCTTTCTTCTTCAGGAATATCAATTGATTTCCTGTTATCACCCTGTTTCTTTGGTACCCAGATACGGCCATCATTACGTAATGATTCACTCATTAACGTCAGCTTACTCTGATGATCACCACTTACAGGAATACAGGTTGGGTGAATTTGTGTAAAACATGGGTTGCTGAAATAAGCACCTTTCTTATGTGCTTTCCAGATGGCAGTCGTGTTGCTGCCCATTGCATTGGTTGACAGATAGAATACGTTTCCGTAACCACCGGTGCATAATAAAACCGCATGACCGAAATGGCGTTCCAGTTCACCGGTAACTAAATTACGTGCAATGATACCACGTGCTTTGCCGTCAATCATTACAACTTCCAGCATTTCATGTCGTGAATACTGGGTTACAGTACCCAATGCAACCTGGCGTTCTAAAGCCTGGTAAGCTCCTATCAATAACTGCTGACCGGTTTGTCCGGCAGCATAAAATGTACGTTGTACCTGTGTACCGCCAAATGAACGGTTGCTGAGTAATCCGCCATATTCTCTTGCAAAAGGAACGCCCTGTGCCACACACTGATCAATGATGCTTGAACTTACTTCGGCCAAACGGTGAACGTTTCCTTCTCTTGCACGGTAATCACCACCTTTAATGGTATCATAAAACAAACGGTAAGTTGAGTCACCATCGTTCTGATAATTCTTGGCGGCATTAATACCACCCTGTGCAGCAATAGAGTGAGCACGGCGTGGACTGTCCTGGAAACAGAATGTTTTTACTTTATAACCCAACTCACCTAATGAAGCTGCAGCCGAAGCACCGGCCAAACCGGTTCCGATCACAATAATTTCGAGACTGCGTTTGTTGGAAGGGTTTACCAGTTTACAGGTAGACTTGTATGTATTCCATTTGGAATCTAACGGTCCTGCAGGGATTTTTGAATTCAACATAATTCAATTTGAAAATTTGAAAGTGTGCATCTTTCATCATAAAATCTGCACTATTCGAAATTATAAATACATTTTTTGTTTATCAACTGTTGTTCATCAATTGTGCTTCTGTTGCGTCGCACTCTTCAACTGAAACAACTTTATTCAACACACATCGTACACCTGCTTACTCAACCCATTTCATATACACAGCAATCGGCATCAATGCAAACAGTAAACTTACTACTACTGAAAATCCAATACCGATTGTATTCAGCAATAATAAATAACGGTTATTACTTACACCAACAGTGCGGAACGCACTCTGGAAACCATGCATTAAATGCCAGCATAAAGAAATACATCCCAGCACATAAACAATTACCACCCACAATTCACTGAAGGTTGTTTTCATTAAGCCAAACATATCATGCATCAGTACACCATTGTATTCAACCGGTATATCCAATCCTGCTTCGGTAAAACGTGCAGGTACCCAGAAATGACTGAAGTGTAAAACAAGGAATAATAAAATCAACGTGCCCAGCAAACCCATACTGCGGCTGTACCATTTACTGCCGGTGGTCATTGGTGTATCATAACCAATACTCCTGCTCTTACGGTTCTGTGCAATGAGCATAAAACCCTGAACGATATGCAGCAGAATTCCCGCCATCAAACCAATTTCCAGTATGCGGATCAATACCATTGAAGCCATGAAATGTGCTCCTTTGTTGAACATCTGGCCATTATCCTCAGGATTAAATAAATCTGCAAATATGCAGGCATTGAGACTTACGTGTACAATTAAAAACACAATTAGGAATAAGCCGGTAAGACCCATTACTAATTTTTTTCCGATAGAAGAAGTAAACATCTGCTTAAACGTCATAACAAATAGTTTTGTGAGAGCCGCTGCAAATTTAGGGTATGAACAAACAAAAAGTTCAATCAAAACAGATTATAAACGAAAAGCTGCCCGAAAGCAGCTCCACGTAAAAAAATAATTATCTACCTATGATTTGTATCAGCCGGTTAAAATCTGAATCCCAATGTTAAACCACCACGCACACCTGCCCATGGTCCGCTCATATTAACTGTTGCTCCATTTGCATTTACGGTAGATGTAATTGTGCCTACAGGTAATGAAAAATCATCGATCGTTTGTTTTAGATCTGCCTGTTCCTGTGCACTCAGTGTCATAGTGGTAGTGCCAACAAACGTTCCTTTATTTGCACCATAATGCCCGCCCATGATCCACCAGTCGAGTGTAATTACTTTTCCTAAAAACCATTGTGCACCAAACATTAAACCGGCGCTGTTTGTTTTAATATCTCCTTTCAGTGTAATGGTTTGCTGTTGATTGTTGTCATCTGTGTATCCAATAGGCAGCTCATCTGATTTGAAACTTGCATAACGGTAATAAGGCGCTATGTAAAATCCTCTTCCATAACCCTTCTTACTTAAGTACAAACGCAGTTCAGGTGTAATGGCGAAGTTGCTTACCTTAAACTTATTAATGGCATTTGAAGCATCCGGATCGGTTACATCAGCTATAGCAATGATTCTGTCTTTAAACGGGATGCCTGTATTTGGCATAAACCTCGCTCCTAATGCAATCGACAAACGTTTTGTAATGACCCGTTCATACTGGAAACTGAAGTTCTTTATGAACAGTGCAGGAAGAACATTCACCTTAACAATATTCATTTTCCTTTTTTCTGTGTCGCCTTTTGAAGAACTGTTTCCTTCTTTGTCAAGCGATGATTGTGCATTGCTAATTGCAAATAAAAGCATGCAGAAGCTGAATGAGGTAATAGCAGATTTTGGGTTCATACTTGTAAATTTTGTACTAATGTATACTTCGTTCGGGTGAATAAAGAAACCATCAGCATTTATTTACAAAAAATACCCACTTCTACGTAGGGATCAATTATACGGGGAGGCGGAGATTCAGTTCGCCGTCAATTTTTTTGAAGAGGTGGTAGGGTTTGTAAATGCGCCAGTTATCAAGCTCCATTAATTCCAGGTAGCGGTTCAGCTTTAATTTTTTGAAATCATGCTGGGTTTGCCCGGGCATATTCAGGATGATGGTCCAGCCATTTTCATCGGCACAGTTTTCATACCATTCTTCATAGTAATCTTTATCGCTGCTGTGGAAGTTGAGTACATTTTCAGCAATCAGTATGAATTTGTAAATACCTTCTTTCATCAGTTTGTCAATCACTTCCCTCTTCAGTTCCATGATGTCGTTTTCAATTGCATCATTCCACTCACCCAGTAATTCAATAATAGCATACTGTTCGGTATAATCAACCATCAGCAGTTTCAGATAAAGAGTGCGGCTTCCAAATTCATCCCATTGCGGATGGATATAAAAATTATAAACTGTCTGTGAAAATTCAAATTCAGAATATTCTCTTCCAAAGAAAGGAGAACGCTCATCTTCTTCACTTACGTAAATGTGGCGCCAATTGTAGAAAGGTTCAATATCATGCATAAGAAAAAGCCCAGCCAATGGTTGGTTGTGCAAATTTCAAGATTGAACTGTAGAAATAAAAAATATAATTTAAACGGTATCCCCTATTCTCAGTTATTTTTCTCCTCTTCAAAAAAACCAAGTGAAGAAAGAACAATACCGGGTGCTGTGTAATTCAGTAAAGAGCCTTTGAGAATATCAGTTAAATCTGCCTTATTGAGGCAATAAGCCTCTTTGTTTAAGGAAAGTTTAAACGAATTGATTTTGTGAGAGGCAATGCGGGCAGTTTGAGCAGTGTAATCTTCCTCCAGAGAAAACTGTTCGGCGATATAGGCCTGATCATTAAAAAATAGATTTTTCATAAAGAGTGATTTTGGATATATATACAAAACGTATTAATAAGACTTTAATTGTTGAGAATTAGCTGCTTTTGCTTACTGTTGCTGTGCAGCCTCCATCGCCAGTTGTTCGGCAGTTACCGTTGATTCTGTTACCAGCATCTGTACATCATTCACCTCTTCAAACACCTGTCCATCTTCATAACCTACAGAAACATAAACTGATAGGGTTTGTTTTGCAATTCCCTTAAAGGTTCCTTTCATAGGTGTGCAATCATTGAAATTCCGGCCAGCCGCCAGTTTTACGTGATGTGTTGTTGCCCAAACGTTATTGGTTGGGTCAATACCTGTCCAGCCAAGTTTGGGAATCCACGCTTCCACCCAGGCATGGGTTGCCCCTTCTCCCCGCATCCCGTTTTTATTAGGACAGATATAACCACTCACATACCTTGAAGGAATGCCCATGATACGTAATAACTGCAGAAGAACATGTGCAAAATCCTGGCAAACACCACTTCGGTGTTCGAGTATTTCATCAACTGTTGTTTCAATGTTGGTAATGCCTTTAATGTATTTGAACTCTTTAAAAATATAACCCGAACAGGCTTCAACCATCTGCATGATGGTTTTTTCTTTGAACTGAAAGGAATCAATGATTTCCTGCAAAGCTGTATTTACTTTTATCTCATCCGGTCTCGTTAATTCAAGCAGGTAAAAATTTTCCTGTACGTTTTCAGCCAATTCATCCCAATTACTATCAACGACAGTAATAAAATCCTGCCCCATTGTACGCACAATCATCCGGCTGTCAATTGTCAATTCCTTATGCGATTGCAGTAAACTGAAATCGGCACAACGGTTACCCCAGTAATCAATAAAAAAAAACAGATCGGGATCAGTTGTAATGTTCACTTCGTGCTGCAGAATTTCCTGCACATCAGAAGCAATCGGATAAATCCTGATTTGGTTTACACTTTCCTTTACCGGGCGGTTGTAACTGTATTTTGTAACGTGATGTATTTTAAAAACAGGCATTGTTGATTCTTACTAAGCGTACGAGAAAAATTGTTGACCTAACATATGTGAAAATTTCAGCAGATCCAGTTTGGTTTCCTGCAGAAAGCGCTGCAAAGTAATTTGTTTGATGGAGCTTTCATCAGCATATTTTACACGGCTGTAAATGCGGCCAAATTCCCTATAAAGCATATCTTTTTGCGGGGGCTCATTTTCTTCCAGGATATCTTTTAAATATTTTTCCAGCCGTGTAAGTGAATACACAACTGATCTTGGAAAGTGAGAATTAAAAATAGACTGATTGAGGACATTACTGTTAATTTCACTGCTGCGGTAATTCTTTAAATGCAATTCATAACCCGACAACGAAAGCAGAAGGTTTCTCCAGAATAAAATATCTTTCTGGTCATCCAGATCAAAGCTTACCTGTTCAAAATGTTTACAGGTAACATCTGCTGTCAGCACTCCCCGTTCAATAAAGCGGCCAATACTCATAAAATTCCATCCCATTCCACGTGGCATTGTTGTATCGGTAACACCAACATAGGTTAAACAGAATTTTAAAAGCTGATCTAATGTAGCCAGGGCTTCAGCACCGGCTAATTTTTTTGCAAGACCGGGATTATTCACCGTATGATAAATCAGATTCACCTCTTCCCAAACTTCTTTAGTAATATGATCCTGCATGCCTCTTGCATTTTCCCTTGCTTTATTAATCAGGCTCCGGAGAGAATTGATATTTTTTGGATTGGTGATGAGAAATTGTAATGTTTCTGCTGTATTATATTCCAGACTTCTTATCTCTTCTTCTTTCAATGTACTGAACATTTCCAGTACAGGTTTCCATGAGTGAACTCCATAAGGTCCTTTGTCAAACGACAATACATAATTGGTATGCAAAACACGCAATAACCCTTCAGCCCGTTCCATATAACGGTTTAACCAAAACATCGAATCAGCAATTCTACTTAGCATAAATATAAATGAGGCCCCCTTCCGACTTCCCCCGAAGGGTGAAGCCATCAAAGCACAGCCCAAGCTTTTTTAGGTTAATAATATATTTCAAACAGATTTATTTTTACAGCACATTATAATAACAACTATCTGCTAAAGACTGATGACTAACGGCTTTCTAATCTATCACCCATGTATCCTTGCTTCCACCACCCTGCGATGAATTTACAACAAGAGAACCTTCTCTCAAGGCAACTCTTGTTAATCCACCGGGAACAATTTTCACACCATCCGGTCCGCATAAAGCATAAGGGCGAAGATCAACATGACGTGGTTTAAATTGTCCGTCAATAAAACATGGAACAGTTGACAATTGAATAATTGGCTGAGCAATAAATTCTCTCGGCGTTTTTAATATCTCTTCTTTAAACTTATTGATTTCTTCATCACTTGCTTTATTGCCCATCAGCATTCCATATCCACCACTCTGGTTGGTTCTTTTCACCACCATCTTATGCATGTTTTCAAATGTATATTTCCGTTCCTCTTCATTACTCATCTGGTAAGTAGGAACGTTGGGAAGTATGGGTTCTTCGTTGAGATAATATTTGATCATATCAGGTACATAAGCATACACCGCTTTATCATCAGCCACACCATTTCCTACAGCATTTGCCAAAGCAACAGTTCCTTTTCTGTATGCTCCCATAATACCGGGCACACCCAGAATACTATCAGGACGGAACAATAACGGATCAATAAATTCATCATCAATACGGCGATAAATCACATCCACCTGCTGCAAACCGCTTGTTGTTTTCATGAACACTTTGTGATTGTCAATCACCAGATCCCTTCCCTCAACCATTTCAATTCCCATCTGGCGTGCAAGGAATGTATGTTCGTAGTAAGCAGAATTATAAATACCCGGTGTTAAGAGCACAACAGTTGGATTGGAGATTTGCCTTGGCGACAATGCCATCAAATTCTGATGAAGCAACAGCGGATAATTATTTACCATCCGTACATTGGCGCTTGACAATAAATCGGGGAATAAGCGTTTGGTTACTTCCCTGTTCTCAAGCATATAAGAAACTCCTGAAGGTGTACGGAGATTATCTTCAAGAATATAAAAAGTTCCATCCTGTCCACGAATCAAATCAATACCTGAGATATGCACATAAATATCATGTGGCACTTTAATACCTGATACTTCACGCAGGTAATGCGGACAGGAAGCAATCAGTTCACCGGGAACAATTTTGTCTTTGATGATCTGCTGCTCATTGTAAATGTCTTTGAGAAAAAGATTCAGGGCCTTTAACCGTTGCTCAATTCCCTTTTCCACATGATCCCATTCTGCTGCAGTAATGATACGGGGCAGAATATCAAAGGGAAAGATCCGTTCAATACCGGCATCATCGCTGTATACCGTAAACGTAATGCCCTGGTTCATGAATAATTCACCGGCCAGTTTATCTTTCAGGTGCAGGTCCTCAACATTATGGTTGAGGATTGTTTCGACCAGCTTTTGATAAGGTACACGTACCCCATCAGCGTTCCGCATTTCGTCAAATAATGCAGAGCTGGTCTGATAGTTTTGTATCAGAGCTTCGCTGTTCATATTAGATTTAAGTGTTATTAAAGCAAAAAGAGTTGTTACGCACAGTTTTATGTACGGCAAACAACTCTCGTTCTAAAAATAAGGAAAAAGAAGCTATATAGATTAAATTAACGCCGCAGACTTAAAAAAAATTACATATTTAAATTAACGCCATGCTTTACTGCTACTATTGGAAATGTGTTGATTTGAATAAAAACTATAAACTGGTCTTCAGATACTCTTTGAGTTGTTCATATGATACGTCAACAATTGTTGATTTCTTTGGCAGATCAATAATCTCCTTTACAGCTTCAGGCAATTCAATGGTTTGATTTAATACAGGCTCCACCACATCATAAAACTTAACCGGGTGTGCTGTTTCAAGAAACATTCCTTTCAATGCTGCATGTCCGTGCAGGTACCTTTCTAATGCAAGGTATCCTACAGCACCATGTGGATCAAGAACATAACCTGTTTCATCAAACACACGTTTCATGGTTGCCCTTGTTTCATCATCACTGATACTTACACTGCTCAATTTTTCTTTAAGCTGCGGGAACTGGTGATGAAATAATTCAAGTATACGAATGAAGTTACTTGGGCTTCCAACATCCATTGCATTGGAAATAGTAGCTATTGCAGGAAGAGGCTGATAATTTTCTGTCTGCATAAATCTTGTTACCACATCATTGGCATTGCAGGCAGCAATAAAATGCTTCACCGGCAGTCCGCTGACATGCGCCAGTATTCCTGCACAGATATTGCCAAAGTTGCCGCTGGGTACAGAAATAACAGGAAGTTGATCTTTTTCTTTCCATTGTTTATAGGCAAAGAAATAATAGAACTGTTGCGGCAGCCATCTTGCAATGTTGATGGAATTAGCTGAAGTAAGAAATAACTGTTTGGTGAGTTCTTCATCTGCAAATGCCTGTTTCACCAATTGCTGACAATCATCAAAGGTTCCGTTTACTTCCAGTGCATGAATATTTTTTCCGAGTGTGGTCAGTTGTTTTTCCTGCACACTGCTCACTTTACCACTGGGATAAAGAATCACTACTTCTACCCCATCCACATTATAAAAACCATTGGCAACTGCACCACCTGTATCGCCACTTGTTGCAACGAGTACAATGATCTTTCCGGTCTGGCCGCCTGGAGCGGCCTGACCGCTATTCACAAAATATCCCAAACAACGGCTCATAAATCTTGCACCAACATCTTTAAAAGCAAGTGTTGGTCCGTGAAATAATTCTAAGGATGAAATGTTTTCATTCACTTTCACCAATGGAATTGGGAAGTTCACCGTTTCTGAAACAATGCGATAGAGTTCTTCTTCGACAATTTCAGTTCCGATATACGGCTGAATAACACGAAAAGCAATTTCTTCATTGCTGATGGATTCAATATTTGCAATCAGCTCTTTATCCACCTGCGGAATCGTTTCGGGAAAATACAATCCCTTATCCGGCGCCTGTCCGAGTATGGTTGCTTCTCTGAACGAAGCAATAGGAGACTTTTTGTTTAAACTGTAGTAATTCAATTTGTTTTATTTAACGTAAATATTGTTAGTACGTCATTTCGACCACAGGGAGAAATCTCTGTCACATCAAACTGTCTAAATGTTATGAGACCTCTCTTTCGTCGAGGTGACGGTTATCCAGGCTTCACCACTTCCACACCACTCTTATTAATCGTTGTTACATAGGTTTTATACTCAATGCCAAGTCTTGTGAATATTTCCTGCATGATGAATTCTACATTCTTCGCAGTTGCTTCTTCTTTACTCAGCATGAAAATTGAGGGACCGCTTCCTGATATACCGCCACCCAACGCACCGGCTTCTTTGCTTTTGGTTTTAATTTCATCAAAGCCCGGTATTAAAATACTGCGTACCGGTTCAATGATCACATCTTCGAGGCTTCTGCCAATTAAATCTGTATCGCCTTTTTCAAAACCAGCAACAAGTCCTGCAATATTTCCCCATTGTTTGATGGCATCTTTCAGTAATACTTCTTTGCGGAGAATTTGTCTTGCATCACTTGTCTTTACTTCAATCTGCGGATGAACAACGGTTACAAATAATGCAGGTGAATTCAGCTGCACAATATCCAATGGATGAATAGAACGGATCAATGTAACACCACCTGTGATGCAGGGAGTAATATTGTCGGCATGCTTTACACCGCTTGCTAATTTTTCACCAAACATGGCAAACTGCACCAACTCATCTGTTGAAAAAACATTTCCCAGTAATTCATTAGCAGCAACAGCTGCGCCTGCTGCACTGGCTGCACTCGAACCTAAGCCGCTTCCCGGTTTGATATGCTTTTCAATTTCCACTTCAAAGCCAAACTGATTACCCATTTTTTGCATGATCTCCAGCAACACAACACCGGCGACATTTTTTTCCGGCTCTGTTGGAAGATTGTATGCATCCTTATTGATGATGATAATTTTTGGTTCATCAATCAACTTCATCTTCATGATATCATAAGGCTCGGTTAATGCCATACCCAGGATATCAAAACCACAAACAAGATTGGCAACTGTTGCCGGGCATTTAACAGTTACAGCAGCAAGCCCCCCCGCCCCTGAAGGGGAGCCAGTAACACCCTGATTTAATTTATCAACCAAACTCATTTTACTTTTTTTAAACGTTCATAAATTATGATCTCTGCCTTACTCCCTTTAGGGCGGGGCTATACTGCTCTCAGAATATCTGCAAATACACCACTTGCTGTTACTTCAGCACCGGCACCGGCACCTTTTACAACCATGGGTTGTTCTTTATACCTGTCTGTATAAAACAGAACCACATTATCTTTTCCATATAAATGATACAGATCATGCTGCGGTGGAATATGCTGTAAACCTACTGATGCAATACCATTATTATAACTGGCGACAAATTTCAGTTTGCAATTTTCTGCTTTTGCTTTTTCAAAGATGGCTTTGAAATGTGCTTCTTCCTTTTTCATAGCTTCATAAAAATCAGCTACTGATCCTTTCATACAACTCTCCGGCAGGAAACCATTGCATGCAATCTGATCCATTTCCATTGGTATACCTGCTTCCCGTGCAAGAATTAAAATCTTCCGCATTACATCTGTGCCGCTTAGATCGAGACGTGGATCAGGCTCAGTATAACCTTCATCCTGTGCCTGTTTCACCACATCAGCAAATGGTTTTGTTCCATCATAATTATTGAACACAAAATTGAGTGTGCCGCTTAATACTGCTTCCATTCGATGAATGGTATCGCCACTGCGCATGAGATCATTCAATGTTCCAATGATGGGCAAACCTGCACCAACATTTGTTTCAAACAAAAACGGTGCATTGTATTCAGCTGAAAGATGTTTGAGTTTTTTATAATTGCTGAGTTTTGATGATGCAGCCACTTTATTACATGCAACAACAGCAATACTTTTTTCCAGTACAGATGCATATACATCAGCAATTAATGCATTAGCGGTAATATCTACAAAGACAGAGTTACGTAAATTTTTATGCAGAATAGCATGAACAAATTGTTCGAGATTGGCTGCTTCGCCATTCTGCAATAGCTCTTCCCATTTATTCAGATCAATTCCATTTTCATTGATGAGCATTTTTCTGCTGTTACTTAAGCCGGCAATATTCACCTGCAAACGCAGATGCTCTTCCAGGAATGATTGCTGCTGTTTTAATTGTGCCAGTAATTTCTTACCCACATTGCCTGTACCAACAATATATAAGTTGACCTGTTTCTTCGTTGTTTCAAAAAACTCTTCGTGCAACACGTTTACAGCTTTACGTACATCTTCTGTTGCAACCACTGCTGAGATATTCCGTTCAGTTGAACCCTGTGCAATGGCACGGATATTAATCCCGTTTCTTCCCAAGGCAGAAAACATTCTTCCGCTGATACCTGTGTGATGTCGCATCTGATCGCCTACCAATGCAACAATGGACAAATCTTTTTCAAGCTGCAATGGTTCAACTTTACTGGTAGCTATTTCATATTCAAATGTGCGGTCAACAATTTCTTTTGCTTTACCTGCAAGAGATACATCAACCCCAACACAAATTGAATGTTCGGATGAACCCTGTGTAATAAGAATAACATTGATCTGGCCATTAGCCAATGCTGCAAATAAACGGCTGCTGAAACCGGGAATACCAATCATACCGCTTCCTTCAAGACTCAGTAATGCTAATGAATTGATACTTGAAATGCCGGTAATAATATTTTCTGGTTCAGGTTTGTGTTCAATCACTGTTCCATGATCTGCTGCAGCAAATGTATTTTTGATCCATACAGGAATATTTTTATTCAGTACGGGTTGAATAGTTGGAGGGTAGATCACTTTTGCACCAAAGTGTGAAAGCTCCATTGCTTCCTGGTAAGAAATGGAAGGAATGATTTTTGCATTGGGCACCCAGCGTGGATCGGCAGTCATCATACCGCTTACATCGGTCCATATTTCCAATGCAGTTGCATCAACAGCAGCGGCAAGAATAGATGCCGTGTAATCAGAACCGCCACGGCCAAGTGTTGTGGTTATATTATTTGCATCGCTGGCGATAAAACCGGGAACAACGATTAATTGCTGTGAACTGCTTTTTATAAAAGCACTTACCTGCAGATTGGTAACAGTGAAATCAACAACAGCATTGCTGTAGTTGGAATTAGTACGGATCAATTCTCTTGCATCCTTCCATAAAGAAGCTGTGCCGTTTACATTAAAGGCTGCGTTGATGATGGTAGAAGAAAGTAATTCACCATAACTCACCAGCTTATCTTTTGTTCTTGATGATGATTCTCCC
Organism: uncultured Chitinophagaceae bacterium; assembly: GCA_964580775.1. Taxonomy (GTDB): domain Bacteria; phylum Bacteroidota; class Bacteroidia; order Chitinophagales; family Chitinophagaceae; genus Lacibacter. Next base: position 51,560 of record CAZOLW010000017.1, read on the forward strand.
AACAGGGAAATACCATTGCAGATATCTTCAATTTCGTTGCAATATCTTTTTACCATGCTCAGCACACTGCTTTGCTGCTGAACGGGAATTAATGCCTTAACCGTATCAAGATGCCGGCTTTCGATTTGTTTCAGTAAATCTTTATAGGATTCGTCGGTTGCAGAAGCTTTTGTTCCGCAGTTAAGAAGAAGATCGGTTGTACCACTCATGGCACTCACCACAACAATAACGGGTGAATCTTTCAGTTTTTGTTTAACGATGTCAGCTACCTGTTTAATTGTATCCGCACTTCCCATTGAAGTACCACCAAATTTTAAAACCAGCATATAAATTGAGATAAACGTTTAGTAAAAAAGAAACTTTTCAGTTGAACAGCAGCAATTGCCCGGGGGTTAATATGAAAATATACAATCCGCTTAGCGGATCGTAGTGGTTGTAGTTGTTGTGCCAGCAGACACAAGCGAAGAATGATATGTAGTAACAACCTGTTTCATGAGTGCACAAGATAAATACGATGCCTCATACAACAAGCGTTAGTCGGAAATTATTATTTTCCCAATGCAGTTAAAGCCTTCTTAACGCTTCCGTGAGAAAGTAACAGGTCTTTGGCTTTATCATAATCTGTAAGTCCGCTTCTGAGCATCAGCATTTTTGCTCCACGGTCAACTAATTTTTCATTGCTGAGCTGCATATTCACCATGCGGTTATCTTCCACCCTTCCCAATTGAATCATAACAGAAGTGGAAATCATATTCAGCACCAGCTTTTGAGCGGTACCGCTTTTCATTCTTGTACTGCCGGTTACAAACTCAGGCCCAACAACCACTTCAATTGGAAAATCTGCAGCTGCACTAACCGGTGAATTGGGATTGCAACTGATGCTGCCCGTTATAATATTGTTCTTCCGACATTCTTCCAGTGCAGCAATTACATAAGGCGTTGTTCCACTTGCAGCAATTCCCACCACCACATCTTTATCTGACACATGATGTTCGTTCAAATCTTTCCATCCTTCTTCCCTGCTGTCTTCTGCAAATTCAACTGCATTGGTAATGGCTTTTTCTCCTCCGGCAATAATTCCAATTACTAAACCATAGGGCACTCCGTAGGTGGGAGGACATTCACTTGCATCCAATATGCCCAATCTTCCGCTTGTACCTGCACCGATATAAAACAATCTTCCGCCCATCAGCATTTTATCGGCAATGGCTGATACCAAAGGTTCTATTTGTGAAATAGCCAGTTCTACTGCTGCCGGCACAAGACCGTCTTCCTGGTTGATATTCTGTAACAATTCCACCACGCTCATCTGGTCTAAATGGCGGTAATTTGATTCCTGTTCTGTTATCCGTATAAATTGATCTGACATCTTGATTTATTTGCTATGGTATTCAATTAAACCCTGCATTGGATTCTTTAAAACCCGGCCTAACTGTAATTCATAAGTTTGACATAGACTTTTCAATACATCCCTGAATGCATAAGCTACACCACCTGTAAAATGAATCGGATATAACCAGCTTTCACGGTATTTGTAAAGATGTGCAAAGAAAAACTCATTTAATGAATCTTCAATGATATTTTCTATCATATAATGTCCCCGGTTTTCACTGAGGAAAAGCGCATAAGATGCAATATAGCGGTTGGCCAATGGCATACGATATACATGATTCAGAATATCAGTCCTGTCAGTTTTATACCTGGCCTGAAATTTTGCCATCAATTCTTCATCAAATGTATTGTAGAGAAAATGCTGAATTACTTTTCTCCCGAGAAAGGCACCACTGCCTTCATCACCAAGAATATATCCAATTCCGGCACTGTTTTTTGCTATCCGTTTGCCGTTATAATAACAGCAAAATGAACCGGTACCTAAATTAACAACCATCCCTTTCTCATCGCCACAAAGGCCTTTTGCAGCAGACATGATATCGTTATCAATATTTACTTTTTTGGCTGATGGAAATACTTCCTTTAAAGCCTTCCGCACATTTTTTACATTTTCAGGGTTATTGCACCCGGTTCCGTAATAGTAGATTTCTGAAATGCTTTCTTTTTTCAGTTTCGGCTTCAGCTCTTTCTGGAGCATTTTCACAATTTCCTCAGTGGTCATTAAGTAGGGGCTGATGCCCTGTGTAAACAATGTTTTCTTTTTCTTGCCTTTTAATAAACACCATTCTGCTTTAGTGGCACCGCTGTCTGCTATTAGTTTAATGGAACTCATACCGTTATCAGGTTTATCTTGCCTTTGCTGTAAATTATTGAAATTGGAGCAAAAGCAGCAAGGCAATATGCTTTATTTTCATGAGATTTGCAGCACTTTTTACAAGAACCCATTTGCATGACTCAAAAGAAAGTTCAAGTTTGGCTACCCGTTCTACTGTCCGTATGTCTCATGATCGGGATGTTTTTCGGTTATAAACTCAAAGATAACATGGGGTCTTATGGCCCATCCTTTTTTGGAAAATCCCGGCAAACATCCATCCAGGAAATTCTTGAACTGGTGAAACAGAAATATGTTGATACAGTAAATGTTGACTCAATAGGTCAATTTGCCATCCAGGATGTGCTCAATCAACTCGATCCGCATTCAATTTACATTCCGCCACAACAGGTACAGCAGGTAAATGAAGATATGCAGGGTAATTTTCAGGGAGTTGGAATTGAGTTTGGGGTGCTCGATGATACGGTGCATGTAATGAATGTTATGGCCAAGGGCCCTGCTGATAAAGCTGGAATGCAGATTGGCGACCAGATTATCAGTGCCAATGACTCCATCATTTCAGGTAAAAAGAGAAAAGAAGATGCTATCCGAAAATTTTTCCGTGGCCCCAAAGGAACTGAAGTAAAAGTAAAGCTCCTGCGAGGCGGACAACAAAAGGAAATCACCATTCAGAGAGGGATCATCCCCATCAAAAGTGTTGATGCAGCATATATGATTGAGCCGGAAGTTGCCTATATACGCCTGAATAAATTTTCCAGCTCTACTTATGAAGAGTTTATGGAAAACCTGGAGCGTCTGCAAAAAGAAGGCATGAAAAAACTCATTCTTGATTTGCGTGGAAATGGCGGTGGCATGCTGGATGATGCAGTACAGATTGCCGATGAGTTTATTGATGGAGAAAAAGAAATTGTTTATACTGAAGGGAAATCATATCCCCGTCAGAATTATAATGCCCGTCGTCCGGGTTTGTTTGAAAAAGGAAAACTGATTTTATTGATTGATGAAGGATCAGCTTCTGCAAGTGAAGTACTGGCAGGTGCTTTACAGGATTGGGACAGGGCAATAATTATGGGCCGACGTTCTTTTGGAAAAGGCTTGGTACAGGAACAATTCAGTTTGAGCGATGGCAGCGCAATCCGTTTAACTGTTTCACGCTACTACACTCCTATTGGCCGCAGTATTCAAAAACCATACGTACACGGCGATAATTCAAATTATAAAAATGAAGTAACAGAGCGTTTATCGAATGGCGAATTATTTCATGGTGATTCTGCTTCGCATAATGGGAAAAAGTATAAAACAAAAGCCGGCAGACCGGTTTTTGGCGGCGGTGGCATCTCTCCTGATATCTACGTAGCAGTTGATTCATCAGAATTTCTGCCAAGAGAAAATAAACAGCAGATGAGAGAAATCATCGGCGACGCTGCTTATTATTATTTTCTCAGCAACAGGGCCAATCTCCAGAAAATAAAAACTCCTGCTGAATTGCAGCAATCTTTATCCACTGATCCTGTAAGCTGGCAATTTCTTAAGGCCAAAGCTATCAAAGACAACATCAACCTTGATACCTTACCTGCAAAGCAACAGCAGGTCATTCAACATTATTTTACCATTATGCTTGGACGCCAGCTCTGGCGAAGTGAGGGATATGTAAAAATGAAGAACCTATCAGATCCTCTGATCACAAAAGCACTGGAAGAAATCAGGAAGTAAACGGATTAACTAAATATAAAGAGAAGGCAACAGTTACTGTTGCCTTCTCTTTTGTGATAAGGTTCATTCATTGGTCAGAAAAAAAGTTATTCTTTATCCAGCGTTTGCTTTTTCTCGATCCAGTAAGATGCAATGAGGCCTAATCCTCCACAAATACCTATCAGGGAGAAATACATTACTGGGTTTTCATCATCAATATGCAACACATAAGAATGCATAATATAGGCAAGGAACAAACCAACTCCGGCACCAACCAGTAACAATCCCCATTTGAGGTTGCGGTACGGAGCAGGGCGGTTTTTGAATTCTTTGGGGTTCATCCCTTTTTCAATCATGGCCATGTTTTCACGGTTCCCGAGGTAAAAAAGTCCGAAAAGCATAGCCATTCCGCCTAAAGGAACCAATATTGCTACTAAAAATTCTCCGTTCATAAATAAGGTTTTATTGTTTTAAAATGTGTTCAGCATCTATGACAACGGCAGATACAAACAGGTTACACTCTTTTTTCAACTTTTTAAAAAATTGCCCGAACACAGATTTCTTTCCATCTTTATAGAAGTATTGTAACCTGCTCCAAACAGGCAGCGTCTAAACTCTTAGTTATGCAGGCTGCTCCATCGGATAAAGAAGTTATCACCCGGGTATTGCGGGGTGAACAAAAGGCTTACGAGGTACTGGTTACCCGTTACCAGTCTTTTGTTTTTTCCGTTGCACTGCGTTACACAAAAAACAGGGAAGATGCAGAAGAACTGGCGCAGAATGCTTTTATAAAGGCCTATCGTTGCTTAAATGATTACAGGGGCGATGCCAAATTCAGCACCTGGCTGTATACCATTGTAAGTTCTTTATGCCTCACTTTCCTGCGAAAAAAGAAATTGCCGGTGCATTCTATTGATCAGGATGGAGTATTTGAACTGGCCGATTCAGTTGACTCAGGCATGAGGGCTAATATAGTAGAAGAGAAATCGAAGATCAAACTGGTAAATGAAGCTATTGCCCTTCTGAACCCTGATGATGCAAAAGTGCTGACCTTATTTTATAAAGGTGATCAAAGTTTGGAAGAAATTGGTTTGATCATGGGAATTGAACCCAATAATGCCAAAGTAAAGCTGCACAGAGCCAGGCAACGGCTCAAGGAAAAGATGCAGCAGTATTTTGCAGTGGAAGTGGAAGAATATATTCAATCTTAAAAGCTAATTTTATGCAGATGCAGCAAATGGAAGAACAGATATGGAATTATATTGATGGCAATGCCAGTCAAAAAGAGGTATCCTTTATTGAGGGTATGATCGCTGCTGATATGGAGTGGCAGAAAAAATACAGGGAACTGCTTGATGTAAATCAATTGTTGAAAACTGACCTGGAACTGGAACAACCTTCATTGCGTTTCAGTAAAAATGTGATGGAGCAGATCAGTACACTAAAGCCTGCCCCTGCAACTGTTCAGTATATCAATAAAAACATCATCCGTGGCATTGCTGCTTTTTTTATTCTCACTATTGCCGGACTTCTTGTGTACAGTTTTACACAGATCAGCTGGGCATCAACTTCAGGCTCATCTCTCCTGCCATTTGAACTAAAAAACCTGAGTCTTGACAAATTGGATTTCAGCAAACTGATGAGCAGCACATGGATCAATATTGTACTGATGGTGAATCTTGTCTTGGGGTTAATGTTACTCGACAGCTATCTGAGACGAAAGAAAAAATCATCTGTTCATAACAGTGTATCACATTAACGGAAAGCTAACTCCATCACTCAATTTCTCCCGTTACAAACCGTAACTTTGTCAGCTGCCGGAAAAACCCGGACGCTTCTATATGGATATCAAAAACAACATTCTTGAAACTATTGGTAATACACCAATGATCCGTTTAAATAAGATCACTAAAAACTTTCCCTGCGAAGTGGTGGCTAAGGTTGATTATTTCAACCCCGGCAATTCAATCAAAGACCGCATGGCGTTGAAGATGGTGGAAGTAGCAGAAAAAGAAGGAAAACTGAAACCCGGCGGAACAATTATTGAAGGCACAAGCGGAAATACAGGTATGGGTTTGGCTCTTGCTGCTATTGTTAAAGGTTACAAATGCATTTTTGTTACTACTGAAAAACAATCAAAAGAAAAAGCAGACGTATTGAAAGCTGTTGGTGCTGAAGTAATTGTTTGCCCAACGAATGTATTGCCCGAAGACCCCATGAGTTATTACAGTGTGGCTGCAAGACTTGCAAAAGAGGTTCCCAACTCCTATCATATGAATCAATATGATAACCTGGCCAACCGGCTAGCACATTATGAAACTACCGGTCCTGAAATATGGGAACAGACAGATGGCAAAATCACACATCTTGTATGTACTGCAGGCACCGGCGGTACTATTACAGGTGTAGCACAATACTTAAAAGAAAAAAATCCCAACATACAAATCTGGGCAATTGATGTGTACGGATCATTACTTACTAAATATTTCCGTACTGGTGAAACGGATATGAACGAAGTACATCCTTATATCAGTGAAGGTTTTGGTGAAGACTTTGTACCAAAGAACTATGATATGAGTGTAATTGATCATTTTGAACAGGTAACTGATAAAGATGGTGCAGTAATGGCACGCCGGCTTGCAAAAGAAGAAGGTTTGTTTTGCGGTTACAGTGCAGGCAGTTGTATTCAGGGGTTGATGCAGTTGAAAGACCGTTTAAAGAAAGACGATTTAGTGGTTTGTATTTTTCATGATCATGGCAGCCGTTATGTTGGTAAAATATATAATGACCAGTGGATGATGGAAAGGGGGTTCCTGGATGTAAAAACTTTTAAAGACATTGTATCATCCCGGTCACATAACCGTTTAATCAGCATTGAACCAACACATACTGTAGCTGAAGCGGTGGAACTGATGAAGAAATATGATATAGAACAGATCCCTGTTATTAGAAATGGTGAACCGGTTGGTTCCATTTCTGAAAATGGATTATTTGCAAAAGTATTTTCCAATGCAGAAATAAAACATGCAAGTGTAGAAGCAGTTATGGAAGCAGCTTTACCCATTGTTGCTTTTGATACAACTATTGAACGCTTAAGTTCATTCATTACAAGAGAAAACGGTGCTGTATTAAGTAAGGATGAAGCAGGCAACTTCCTTATTGTAACCAAGTATGATATCATTCAATCTTTGACGAAGTAAGTAAGAACCCTTTATTATAATGTATAAGCCGCTTTTAACAGCGGCTTATACATTTAAGGGCAATTATTGATTCACTATAGCCGTTTATATGTCGGTAAAATAAATAAAACACCTGTTTACAGGTAACTCTCCCTGTACATTATACGTAGATCTACGAATGCTGAAGTAAATACCGATTACTTAAAATAGAGAATAACTGCTCTTGCCCGGTATTTCACCTCGAAGTACATTTGTATCGGAAGTTGATTGACACACAATCAACACTAACATACGAAGAACACTTATTTTGAATTATCCAAATCCATTGAAAGATCAAAAACAAAAATCCAATATCAGTCAACTTCCAAACTTTTGAACCGTTTTTAATCCAAGAAACCTGTAAGAAAACTAAGTCCGTCGAAAAATCCATGAATCCTGACTAACTGAAAAACCTTAGAATCTGAATCCAAAGAAAAACCAAAGAAAAATCCAATTGCTGACAAATGAAAGACATTAAATTTAAATCCTAAGAAAACCAAAGAAAAATCCAAACATCCTAACTAACGAAAAACCCGAATCCTATCCTGAAGAACCAAAAAAGAAGCCAACCGACTCAGATTCATCTGTAACGGAATACCAAGAGACCAATGAAAGGCTTTTAAAAAAGATCTGGATCCTATTAAAAAACCAAGAAATCCAATTTCATATCCTTTGAAATCCAGATCTTTTTTTCTTTTTATCCACCCGAAAGGGGAATATTTTGAAAAAAAGAAGAATCCGGTTCTAAAATCCTATAGTTGAATTCGTACCAAAGAAAACCATCAAACACCAAGGAACCGAAGAATTATTGAAGTTGTCTGTCTGAAAATGAACTGAAACATGTTTACGATCTGACAGGCAATTTTATTTTATGTACATCCTCTCCTGTTAATTTCACCGGCTCCATCAAATCAGAAATCCACAGGGAAATTTACTTTCACTTTGTGGTAAAATAGTTTTCCTTTTTTAGCACATTTATTTCCTTTCCCGGCAAACTATTTTAAAAAGAGAAGAAAGCTTATTTTTAATCAATGAATCCAGTTTACAGACTGCGGCTGTCAATTTCCCTTCTTTTTTTTATTGCATTATTTATAATTACATGGCCTTTGTACCAATATGTTTCAGACGTTGACGGTATTGGCTATGCTGCTGTAGCCCACCACTATCTTGATGGTAATTTTAAACTGGCTGTAAATGGATTCTGGAATCCGCTGCATTCCTGGCTGGTGATTCCTTTTATCAGGGCCGGATTTTCAGACTGGCTGGCTTTTAAAGTTTCCAATGCTATTTTTTCTATCGGCTCATTGATTGTTCTTCACTCTCTGCTGAATAAATTTTCTTTAGCAGATTGGTTAAAAACTTGCATTCAATTCGTTTCGGTGATACTGTTACTTCATTATACTTACAATGAACTGGCGGCAGATGCTTTGCTTGTTTTTCTGTTACTTGCTTATTTTAATCTTATTAAGTCAGACTCTTTCTTCAGCAGTATTCAAAAAAATTTACTGGCTGGATTTATTGGCGCCTGTTTGTATTTTGACAAGTCTTACGGTTTTCCTTTTTTTATCTTTCACTTTATTGTGATACACCTGTTTTTAAATCCTGATAAGAAACAAGCAGTTAAACAATTGGCTGCCGGGTTCAGCATCTTTGCCTTGTTTACAATCCCCTGGATATATGCCCTGCACTGGAAGTACGGTGAATGGATGATTGCCTTTGGAAAGTTCAATGCACATTGGGATTTCAGTAAAGGCCCTCTTCCCGGTCCGGTTATTCAACCCCCACCGTATGAAGGATCAGCAGCCGTTTGGGAAGATCCATGGCATGTGCGGAAACATAATTTATCTAATGTACCATTCCTGCAGATAGCTGTTCACCAAGTTAGGGTGATACTTTTCAATTTTCAGCAATGGCTCATCAGTATTCATGATCTTTCCTTTTTAGCTTCGGCCATTTTATTACTGAGTGCAGCTAATTATTTCATCAGGAAAAATAAGACCTGGTTGTATCTCATCATCACTTTAATCACTCTACCAGCCGGCTATATTTTACTGCATGTTGAAACACGTTTCATCTGGGCATTGAGTTTTATTTTTATGATTGCCGGTGGTTTACTTATGCAGCAGCTGTTCAGTTCAATCAGTATCAACAAATGGCAGCGACTGTTTATCTGGCTTATTTTCTTTGGAAGTTTTTTACTGGAACCTATTAATCAACTGAAAGACCAGACATTTGGCCACAAAGAATTCTTTGATACGGCAGAAATGATGAAGCAAAACTCTATTGCCGGAAAATTTACTTCAAATACAAAAAAAAGCGAATGCATGGTGGTGGCTTATTTATCAAAGAGCTCCTACTACACCATTACCAAACCTTCTTATACAACTGACGAATTACTGAAAGAACTTAAGCTGTACCAGATTCAGTATTATTTTTTTTATTACTCATCACAGCAGGAAAAAGAAGAATTCCTGAGCAGTAAAATTGTCGCTGAAGCCAAACAAATCAGGGAGCCCGAACCTGATCTTCTGGTTCTCGATTTTTACTAATGACTGTTATTCGAAAGTGGAAAAAATTACCTGCATCAAAGCAGCTAATGAGTAATTAACTATCTTAGCGCCTCCAAAAAACTAAATTCAATACTGATTTTTAAACCCTTATACCATTTTTTATGAGTAAATACAGAGCAGGCGTACTTTTTGGCGAAGAACTGGAAGCATTATACAATGATGCAAAACAAAATCAATTCGCACTCCCAGCAGTTAATACAATTGGTACCAACACCATCAACGGTGTTCTTGAGACAGCAGCAAAAGTGAATTCACCCGTTATTATTCAGTTTTCCAACGGCGGCGCACAGTTTATAGCCGGCAAAGGAATGCCAAACGATAAATTACAGGGAAATATCCAGGGCGCTATCTCTGGTGCCTTACATATACATAATGTAGCAAAATACTATGGTGTACCTGTTGTTTTGCACACCGATCATGCATCTAAAAAATGGTTACCATGGATCAGCGGACTGATTGATGCCGGGGTAGAATTCAAAAAAGAAAAAGGACAGCCTCTGTTCTCTTCTCACATGCTCGATTTAAGTGAAGAGCCACTGGAAGAAAACATTCAAACTTCTGTTGAATTTTACAAGCGCATGGCTCCATTAGGTATGTCGATTGAAATTGAACTTGGTGTTACAGGTGGCGAAGAAGATGGAGTTGATAACAGCGATGTAGACAACGATAAACTTTATACACAACCTGAACATGTTGCTTATTCTTATACTGAATTAAGCAAGGTTGGTAAATTATTTACTGTAGCCGCAGCATTTGGTAATGTACACGGTGTGTACAAACCCGGCAATGTGGAATTAAGACCCGTGATCTTAAAAAACAGCCAGGATTATATTGAGAAAGAATTGAAAACTGGACCGAAGCCCGTTTATTTTGTATTTCATGGCGGAAGTGGTTCACCTCAGCACCAGATCCGTGAGGCAATCGGTTACGGCGCCATTAAAATGAATCTTGACACTGATCTTCAGTGGGCATTCTGGGAAGGTATTCTCAACAATTACAAAAAGAATGAAGCTTATCTCCAGGGACAATTAGGTAATCCTGAAGGTCCTGACAGTCCAAATAAAAAACATTACGATCCGAGAGTTTGGTTACGTAAAGGTGAAGAAAGCTTTAACAAGCGACTGGAAGTTGCATTTGAAGATCTGAACTGTATCAACAGAAACGCATAATTGTTTTACTTTTAATTGCTTTCAAACTTACAGCAGATGGCAAAACATGAAGAGGATATTGAGAAAAACTTAACCGGCGAAGATCTTCCCCATGAAGACTCGCAGAGATCGTCCTGGTTTAAACGTGTACAGAAAGGCATTCTCACTTCTACTTCCGAAAAAAAGGAAATAAGAGAAGGCTTATGGACAAAATGTCCTGAGTGTAAATACACCTGCACATCACAGGAACTGAGCGACAATAAATATGTTTGTCCGAAATGTAATTACCATCACCGTATCGGAAGTTCAGAGTATTTTGATCTTCTGTTTGATGGTGATTCATATACTGAATTGTTTGATAATATCCGCTCTAAAGATTACCTCAATTTTACAGATTTGAAACCTTACCAGAAACGTCTGGAAGATATCTGGAAAAAAACAGACCTGCACGATTCAATCCGTGTGGCAAGTGGAAAAATTGATGGCTACGATGCTGTTGTTTGCTGCATGGACTTTGATTTCATTGGTGGATCATTAGGAAGTGTAATGGGTGAAAAAATTGCACGTGGTGTTGATTATTGCATTGAACAGAAAATGCCCATGATCATGATCTGCAAAAGCGGTGGTGCAAGGATGATGGAAAGTGCTTTTTCGCTGATGCAATTAGCAAAAGTATCCGGTAAACTTTCACAACTGAGTGATGCAAAACTTCCTTATATCACTTGGCTTACTGATCCTACTTTTGGTGGCATTACTGCCTCTTTTGGTATGATTGGAGATTTGAATATAGGTGAACCAGGTGCATTAATTGGTTTTGCCGGTCCACGTGTGATTAAAGAAACCATTAAGAAAGATTTGCCTGAAGGTTTCCAGCGCAGTGAATTCTTATTAGAACATGGGTTTCTTGATCTGATTGTTGACCGCAAGGATATGAAGCAGAAGTTTGGTGTACTGTTCAACTTATTCAGGAACTGATTAATCAGAATTATATTTGCAATCAATTAGAGTTGATTCAACTTTAATTGATTGCTTTTTTATTAGTAACAAATGGAATCAAAAAACAGAGCAGCCTTTCACGAATACTATTTTGACGACAAATTAGTAGCAGGGATGGTATTGGCCGGAACGGAAGTAAAATCGATCCGTGAAGGAAAGGTGAGCTTCAGCGATTCTTATTGTTTTTTTCACAAACATGAGTTGTGGATCAAAGGTCTGCATATTGCGGAGTACCGTTTTGGTACCACCAATAACCATATGGCAGTTCATGACAGAAAGTTACTGCTCAATAAAAAAGAAATCCGAAAGTGGGAAAACAAACTCAAGGAAAAAGGATTCACCGTTGTTCCGCTCCGCATCTTTTTTACAGAAAACAATTTAGCCAAACTGGAAATAGGTTTGGGTAAAGGAAAGAAACTGCACGACAAACGGGAAACCATCAAAAACCGTGATGCAGAAAGGGAAATGAAAAAGTATATTAAATAAACTGTAAGCCCCGAAGGTGTAGAAATATATGACTAAAGAAGAACTGCTCCACGAACTGAAACATGATACCTGGGTAATGATGAAACCCTCTCCTATTCATGGCAACGGTGTGTTTGCGTTAAGGGATATTCCTGCAGGGCAACGTGGTTTGTTCTCAAAAGGTGTTGGTGAATGGATTAAAGTAGAACGCAGCGAAATTGACTCCCTTCCCAAACACAGCAAAGATTTGGTTGAAACCTATTGTCTCTTTGATGAAGAGTTTTACTACCTGCCCGATTATGGATTTAAGGTGATGGATATTGTAATTTTCTTAAATCATGCAGAAACACCGAATGTTAAATCCATCAATGATGGAGAAGATTTTGAAACACTGAGAGCAATCGCTGCCGGTGAAGAATTATTTATTGATTACGGCGAGATTGTGGAAAGTGACGAATAGACAAAACTCTACTTTAAATAAAAAGGGAATCATTTATCATGATTCCCTTTTTCGTATGCTAACTATTTTATTCAAATAACTCCGGTTGTGCATGCGGATCTTCCTTCACCCATTCCATTTCAATACTCTTGTTATAGTCTGTAAGCTTTGCTCCCACTGCTTTCCAGCCCATCACTTCCGCAACCTTGGCTAATTTTATTTTTGCTTTACGTACCTGTGCTCCTCTGCCGCTTTGCATAGCCAGTACCGGTTCGTTATCTGTTGTTACAGCTTCCACATAATTCTTATCACCCTCTTTGATGAAGAAGAATTTGTTTCGAAGTGTAGTGGTTTCAATTTTGAAACGCTTTACATTGTACTGCAGCTTATCATTATCAAGGTAAACAGCAGTTACAATTTTCTCCGGTTTGAATAACTCAATCAGTAACACAGCTTCCGGGTCAAATTTCTGTGTGAGCTCCTGATCAGTGATTTCATAATTGCCATCTTTATAAATTACCAGTACTTTATCTTCCGGTTCAAACTTACCTAAGTATTCGCCTTTCTCTTCTGTTGTTAAACGTCCAAACTTATCATCGAACCACATTTTCTTGCCGCTCAATGTTGATTTCCCTTTCTCTTTAAATTTCACCGACTTTATGGGATACTTGGTTACCTGGTTTCCCATGCTGTTTCTTCCTTTGATATCCAGTTCTTCAAAATAGAAATCAAACTCTTTGTTACGGGCAGTACAACTTGGGCTCAGCACAATCTTCACCACTTCGGCTTCTCCATTGAGGTTTACAGTAAAATAATGCACTTTACTTTTTTCATCTCCTCTTGTAAGATCATATTCTTTCTCTCTTGTTATACCGGTAACATTAAAACGCTTGGCATAACTCACACCACCTTTTCCATCAGCATAAATCATGTTGTAAGTAGTACGTTCATCATTTTTCTGAAACACTGCCGCATGAATAATGTCTTTACCGATATAAGATTTGTCGCTTACTTTCACCACTTTCATAATACCACGTTTCGTAAACACGATGATATCATCAAAGTCGGAGCAATCACAAACAAACTCATCTTTCTTCAGTGAAGTGCCAATGAAACCATCTTCACGGTTCATGTAAAGCTTGGCATTGGCAATGGCCACCTGTTTTACCTGGATGGTTTCAAACGGTTTGATTTCTGTTTTACGTTCTCTTCCCTTCCCAAATTTCTTCAACAGATTTTCATAATAAGCCACTGCATAATCAACCAGGTTTTCAAGATCATATTTCACCTGTTTCATATCTGCTTCCAGTGCCTTGATCTGATCGTTCAGTTCGTCAATATCCAAACGGTAAATACGGCGTACCGGTTTTTCTGTAAGCTTGATAATGTCTTCCCGCTTGATTTCTCTCTTCAGTTGTTTTTTAAACGGAATAAAGGCCTGATCAATCGCAATAATTACTTTGTCCCATGTTTCATGTTTCTTCTCCAGTTCCTTATAGATCTTTTCTTCAAAGAAGATTTTCTCTAATGAAGTGTAATGCCATTTCTCCATCAATTCACCCAGCTTGATCTCCAGTTCTTTCTTCAACAGCTCTTTTGTTTGATCAGCTGAATATCTCAGCAGATCAGATACCGTAAGGAACTGCGGCTTGTTATCAACAATTACACAGGCATTGGGCGAAATAGATACTTCACAATCAGTGAATGCATACAAAGCATCAATCGTAATATCGGGAGAGATCCCGGGAGCCAAATCAATCTGCACTTCCACTTCAGCAGCGGTATTATCAGTTACTTTCTTGACTTTTATTTTTCCCTGATCATTTGCTTTAACGATGCTGTCCATTAATTGCGTTGTTGTAACACCGTAAGGAACATCTTTAATGAGCAATGTTTTTTTATCCAGTTCTTCAATATGTGCACGCACTCTTACTTTACCACCTCGCTTGCCATCATTGTAATTGGCAACATCAATCATTCCTCCTGTTTGAAAATCGGGTAAGATTTCAAAACGCTTTCCACGCAAACATTTGATAGAAGCTTCTATCAACTCACAGAAATTATGCGGAAGAATTTTTGTTGACAAACCAACGGCAATCCCATCAGCTCCCTGTGCCAGCAACATCGGGAACTTCATTGGCAAAACTACCGGCTCGTTCTTTCTTCCATCATAACTCAGCTGCCACTCTGTTGTTTTATTATTGAAGGCAACTTCCAAAGCAAACTTTGAAAGACGGGCTTCAATATAACGTGCTGCTGCCGCATCATCACCGGTACGTACGTCACCCCAGTTACCCTGCGTTTCAATTAATAAATCTTTCTGGCCCATGTTCACCAGCGCATCACCAATACTTGCATCACCATGAGGGTGATACTGCATGGCCTGTCCGATGATGTTGGCAACCTTGTTGAAACGTCCGTCATCCATTTCTTTCATGGCATGAAGGATACGACGCTGTACAGGCTTTAACCCATCTTCAATGGCAGGTACGGCACGTTCAAGGATTACATACGATGCATAATCAAGGAACCAGTTTTTATACTGGCCCTGCACCCCGCCTTCATTATCAAAAACATTTTCTTTCTTTTTCGCTGCGCTCATAACTTATTTCTTTCCTATTTCACCTAAATGTGTAAACTTAAATCCATTTTCATATTTCAAACCATAACCAAAAAAGCGATCCATAGATGAATGACCGAATAAAATAATACCAAGGTTAATCAGCCAGTCTTTATTTGCAATATCACCCGGCACCTGAATCATTAAACCAAGAACAAATACAATGATCGCAATTCCTTTGTGATGAAAAAGATTATAGCAATATGCACCAATTTTATCTCCTGCTAAGTAACCAAGCATACTGATATCAGGCCCCAAAAACAATAACAGATACCACCACCAGTTTACATGCTGTATGTACAAAACTGCAATACATCCAAGAAACATCCCTAACTCTTCCAGCTTTAGTATTGTCTTCATCTGTTGAATCGTTTAAATCCTAAAAATCATGGTTCAGACAGTTTCCACAGCTCCTGCTTTTTTCTTCACTTCAAACTCTTTCATATTCTTTACTTCACCCTGCACATCAAAGAAGCCTTCTGCAATCATCAGCTTTAAACGCCAAAGCATATAGGCATCGCCGGTTGTTTCTTTGTTCTTACTTAAAAACTGGTTGATGATCTTACTTCCCTTCTGCCAGTCTGCAGAGATAAAATTTTTCAGATCAGCATCATAATAATCATAATCCTTCTGCATCAGTTTCTTTCCGCCTTCCAGTAAGCGAACTCCTTTTTCTTCATTGCAGAGTTTTGTCCATTCATCCGGATCAACTTCAAACTCACTTGCCGTAATTAACCTCGACAGTTTTTTTGCTTTGGTCATTTCCTTTGGCTGAATGGTATGAATCCATTCCGGATAAAAGATCAATCCCTTTTCATTAATGAACGGAAGATTATTCAGGTAAAGAATGGACACTCTTCCCTGGAAATCTTTCAGCTGACTCATTAACCAATAATATCCACTTACATCATGTTTGTTTTGTGCAGCCCAGATCCAGATTTTTTCTTCATCATTCACCTGTAACCGTTCAATCAAAAAGGCAACAAGCCTGTTATCATCCACTTCACCTGTATCCACTTTTCCATCATAATCTCCACCGGCGAGCACTTCACGCCACCAGTTTTTTCTTGCTTCAATACCTTCTTCAGTATAAATATCTTTCAGCGGACCAACTGCATAATCATCACTCACCTGCAGTACTTCGCCCTGCAGACTTTCATCCAGTTCAATTGCCTGTTGCAGCACCGCAACATCTGCTTCATTAAAAACAATGTGTATCATGTTATCTTGATTCTGTTATTTGCTTTGTATTAAATAATAAACACAGCTTGTAAAAAAATTTCGTACAAACGGAATGGCTTTGATCAATCCGAACTGTTCTTTCGGTTTCCATCCAAACTTATATTCATAAATCGGGTTCACCAGGAAATGTGTTTGATTAATCAGCTTATATCCTTTCTCTTTACAGATCCGTTCAAAACGTTCAATCGAAATTCCTGTTTCTTTGATCTCCAGCATTTCTTCCCAATTCTCTCCATTCGCTTTCAGCAACCATTTATAAATTGGCGTTGGGAGCAAATGATAATAAGGCAACTTGCTTAACCACTTGCCTTTACAGATCTGCTGATGCCCGCCAAACGGCATATACCATGGCGGGAAACCAAAGAAAATGACACCGCCCGGAGTTAAAAAACTTTTCATCCATTCAATCAGCTTTGGCTGATCATGAATATGTTCAATAACATCTTTCAGTACAATCACATCAAATACTCCACCCAATTCTGCATACGTAGTTTGATAAATATCTTTTGAATAAAACTTCACCTGCTGGTTCTGCAATTCTGCTGCCATCCATTCTCGTGCATTTACCAAACGGCTTTCATCCAGCTCTACTCCTACACCTGTACAACCTTTATCAATAAATGCTTTCAGTACACCGCCTTCACCACAACCAATTTCCAATACACGCATTCCAAGCTTTATTGAAAATGCTTTCTCAATAAAGGGGAGTACATACTTTTCTGTGTTCAGAACCTGTATCTCAAAATATCGTTTCCTGTCGGCGTGAAATTCAAACATTATATTTCCTCCACTATATCCAGTTCTACTTTCAGGTTATCAATAATAAATTCCTGTCTGTCGGGTGTGTTCTTTCCCATATAATATTCCAGCACCTGCTGAATATGTGTTTCAGGTAATAACATCACCGGCTCCTTTCGCATTTCTGCACCAATGAACTTTCCAAATTCTTCCGGACTGATTTCACCTAAACCTTTAAATCTTGTGATCTCCGGTTTGTTACCTAATTTTTTAACTGCTTCCTGTTTAGCTGTTTCATCGTAACAATAAATGGTTTCCTTTTTATCCCTTACACGAAACAAAGGCGTTTCAAGAATATACACATGACCATTCTTTACCAGGTCAGGAAAGAATTGCAGAAAGAAAGTCATCAGCAATAAACGGATATGCATACCATCCACATCAGCATCGGTTGCAATCACAATATTATTGTAGCGGAGATTCTCATAATCATCTTCAATATTCAATGCATGCTGCAACAGGTTGAACTCTTCATTTTCATACACCACTTTTTTTGTAAGGCCAAAACAGTTCAAAGGTTTTCCACGCAAACTGAACACAGCCTGTGTTTCTACATTTCTTGATTTGGTAATACTTCCGCTTGCAGAATCACCTTCCGTAATAAAAATGGTGCTCTCTTTTTGTTTCTCCAGAATTTTTGTTCTGTCTTTTCCTGTTGCTTCATCGTTATAATGAAAGCGGCAGTCTCTTAATTTTTTATTGTGGAGATTGGCTTTCTTGGCTCTTTCATTGGCCAGTTTTTTAATACCTGCCAGTTCCTTGCGTTCTTTTTCATTTTGCTCAATGCGGCGCTTCAATGCATCTGCAACAGTCGGGTTACGGTGCAAATACAAATCAAGATCTCTTGCTAAAAAATCGCCGATAAAATTCTTCATGCTTGGTCCGCCTTCAGAAACCGTTGCTGAACCAAGTTTCGTTTTTGTCTGGCTTTCAAATACAGGTTCCTGTACACGAACACTTACTGCTGCACAAATACTTCCACGAATATCAGCTGCATCGTAATCCTTTTTATAAAAATCACGAATCGTTTTTACATACCCTTCACGAAAAGCAGCCAAATGCGTTCCTCCCTGTGTGGTAAACTGTCCGTTTACAAATGAATAGTATTCTTCGCCATACTGATTTTCATGAGTAAGGGCTACTTCAATGTCATCTCCTTTTAAATGAATGATTGGATAACGGATTTCATCCATATTGGTTTTGCGTTGAAGCAAATCAAGCAACCCATTTTTGGAAACATATTTCTTTCCGTTGAAGTTGACAACCAACCCTGCATTCAGGTAACAATAGTTCCAGAATTGGTTATCCATATATTCATGGATATAACGGTAATTCTTAAACACCGATTCATCGGGGATGAACGTAACCAATGTTCCGTTTTCTTCGGTACTCTTTTGCTCTTTATGCTCTTTTGTTAAGATGCCTTTTGCAAACTCAGCGGTTTTTTCTTTGCCATCACGAAAAGCCGTTACTTTAAAATAACTGCTCAATGCATTCACCGCTTTTGTCCCTACACCATTCAAGCCTACACTTTTCTGGAACACTTTACTGTCGTACTTGGCACCAGTGTTGATCTTACTCACCACATCCACCACTTTTCCCAACGGAATACCACGACCATAATCACGGATCGTTACAATACCATTCTCCAGGTTTACTTCCACCTGCTTGCCATAACCCATTGTATGTTCATCAATGCAGTTATCAATCACCTCTTTCATGAGCACATAAATCCCATCATCCGGACTGCTGCCATCGCCTAACTTTCCAATATACATTCCCGGACGAAGACGGATATGTTCCTGCCAGTCGAGGGTTTTAATGGAATCTTCGTCGTAATCAAACAAATTCTTTTTTTCTTCAGCCATTGACCAGTTTATAGTTTTATGAGGCCTCTCAACCCTTCCTTCTCTCCAGTAGAGGGAAGGCGGTGCAGCATCAGTTTATTAAACATTTTATCTTCCACACCAGCATCAGTTTTTTACTCTGCAACTATCAACAGGGTCTGCACTTAATTTAACCGGTTGACAAGCGAGGTTTGTGCTTTGAAAGCCTCCCCTTTGGGGAGGTTTGGAGGGGCTTGGCTGGCAAATATAACAAAACCACTTTCGCCCTCCGCTGTAGAATTTGTTCACAGTCCTGTGAATAATTTTTGGCGCATAACTGATTATTTCTCAATTTCGCTTCACTAAAATCAAAACATGGACAAAAAGATTTACACTCTCCTTACCATCTTCATCGTATACCTGGTAGTTGCCCTGTCAATGGTTTTATCTGTTGGCGCTCAGAAAGTGCTGACAGCAATCATTTTCGGAGGAGCTGGTATTGGAATCTTCTTCATTGCTTTCCTTATCTGGATGCTCAACCGCAAACACGAGGGTTAATCTTTTATGGCAAGGGCTATTGACAGCCTCGATTCTTTTTATCCCAAAGACAGGAAAGCCTGGTGCAGCTGGCTGCAAAAAAATCATCAGAAATCGACCGGTATCTGGCTTATTTATTATAAGGTTGGGAAAAGCAAACCCCGGCTTCCTTACAATGACATTGTAGAAGAATGCTTGTGTTTTGGGTGGATCGACAGTCTTGCCCGCAAATTAGATGATGAGCGGGCGATGATACTCATTACTCCACGTAAACCTAAAAGCGTTTGGAGTGATGTAAATAAACAACGTGTTGAAGTCTTAATTGCCAATGGCCTGATGTTGCCGCAGGGTCTTGAAAAAATTGAAACAGCTAAAAAGAATGGCAGCTGGGATACGTTAACCAGTTCGAACCATGCAGCAAATACCAATCAGCTTCCTAAAGATTTACTGCAGGCATTTAAAGGCAAAAAAGCAGCACTCACTAATTTCAAAGCATTCGCTCCTTCTACACGTAAGCAATTTATGTTCTGGCTCGACAGTGCTAAAACTCCCGAAACAAGAAATAAACGGCTGCTTCAAACAGTTTTAATGAGCGAAGCAAATAAGAAACCCGGGGTACAGGGGTTTAAATTGTAAAAACAGCCGCAAGCTTATAGCTGTAAGCCATAAGCAAATTCTACATGTTTTCACTCACAGCTAACAGCTAAGGGCTAACAGCTTCTTTTGTTATCTTTACTCAATGAAAGCAATCATATCCTTTATCCTTCTTCTCACCTGTTTACATACTAATGCACAGCAACAGGAAATCATCCGTTTAGACAGTTGCAAACAATTCGGCAGTAACCCGTTTGATGATGTCTATATCCGTGTGCAGCAAACAGCTCAATGGAACAATAAAAAAACCAGTCTTGATGACCATATCGATCATTTCTTTAAAGAATATGTGCAGAAAAAAGCAGGCGGTAAAATAACGCTCAGCTTACTGATTAATACAGATGGGAAAGCCTGTCTGTATGAAGCAAGACCGAACAGTAATGTACGCCCCGATTTTACGGCATTGAAAACATGGATGAGCCAGGATAACTGGAGCCCTGCCCTGCAAAACGGACAGCCAGTAAGATCTGTCAAAATCCTGCAGGTTAGCTTTGATGGCAAAAAGATCAGCGTAACAGAGCTGGAATAACCAAGGTCTCAACCAACTGATTTTCAGCAGCCTTGCATTAAATTTCTGTAAAATTAAAGCCGGATGCCATTTTTGCATTCCCTAAATCCCGTAAATCGGTCTACATTTGTCGGGTACTACTCCCTGGAAAACTGGTTGATTTCAACCATCTCCAACTTACCAACACCATTAAGTTCTGCTTGAGGATTTATATTGTTAAAGATTAAAATTGTGAACTATGTATTCGTATGAACTGATGGAAACCGGATGCCATTATCTCATCCAGGAAAAAGAAAATGAAGCGCTGAAGCTGATTAAAGTTCACTTTAAAAGTGACTATGCCCTTTGTATTTCCACTTACAATGAAGGAGAAGAAATTGTGTGGAAGAAAAAGAGCGACCCCATTCATGATATTGCTGAATGCTTAGATGATAAAGTGATTGCCAGCTGGGAAAAACTGTTCTTCGGGCAGGATGCTTATTATGAAGATGAGGAAGAGTAAAAATTGGAAACAGTAACTTTAAGATAAGTTGTTGATCGTTTTTGATCAGCAACTTTTTTTTTGCTTAATTAAAAGCGGTCTTTTACATAAGTGATTTCTGTTTTACCATGAGGTACAGGCTTGCCTTCTTCGTTTACATTCACAAACACAATTTTTTCAATGGTTAAGATCTGCTCACGGGTGAGTTTGTTTCTTACTTCACATTTCAGGGTTAGCGAGGTATTTCCAAAATGAGTGGCTACAATTCCTATTTCAATAATATCGCCCTGCTTGGGTGAAGAAATAAAATTGATCTCGGAAATGAACTTGGTTACAACATGCTTATTCTCCAGCTGAATGATTGCATAGAGAGCAGCTTCTTCATCAATCCATTGCAGCAATCTTCCGCCAAATAAAGAATGATTTGGATTCAGGTCTTCGGGCTTTACCCATTTACGGGTATGAAAATTCATACTGTTATCTTCCTGTTGCATATTGTTCTGTTAGAGCATAAAGATAAGACCGTTTGTGAATCAACTCTTCCCTGTCTTCTTTTTCAACAGATCATTTGCACTCGGTCCTTTCTTTTTAGGCGTAGTTGTTTTATTGAAATTATAACTTAATGTTATTCGGTAGTTTCTTGTTTGTGTCCGGCTGTAACTTTCAAGATTAAAGTTGGGTCCGTAAGTAAAGACTCTGTTTCGTTGCTGTACAAATGGATCAACTGTATTAACCGTTATTATAATTTTCTTTTTGAACAATTTCCGTTGCAGTCCAAGGTTCATATTAATATTACTTTTCACTGTTCCCTGCGGATTGGCAAAACGGTTAAAGGTGAACGTACCTGTTATCGTCCACTTATCATCAGGCAGGTAATTACAGCTGAAGTTGGAAGTAAAAGAACCTCCATCACGGTACTTCCTGATTTGCTTATCAAACGTGCTGTATTGATTATAGATATAGCTGGCGCTGATATTGGATCGGATTTTTTTACTGATGGTGAGTCCTCCCCAACTGCTTACTTCATATTCCTGGCGGCCGCTCACATTATCCCATGTTACAACTGTTTTACCATCCGGCTGAAGAGTTCTGATTTGGCTGATGATGTCTTCAACAATATTATATCCCAGCCCGATATTGGCAAAGCCTTTCGTTTTTGTTTGACCAAATACTACATCAAAATTATGCGCCTGTGATGGCAGCAAATCAGGATTGCCATAACGAAGATTGTATGGATCGCCATAATCAATTGCAGGGTTTAGTTCACCAATGCCGGGTCTGCGTATCGTTCTGCGGTAAGCAAAGGTCAGATTGGTTTTATTTTCCCAGCTTCTGTTGAAATTAGCAAATGGCAACAGATTATAAAATCTGCTGTACACATTATTCCCATCTCTGTATAATTCAAACAGAATGTTTGTTTGCTCCACTGCAGCACCGGCACTGATGGAAAAACCCGGTTTAAAAATATGCTTCATGGAAAACCTTGCATTCAGCACATCCTGGTGAAACTCAAAATCATTACTCAGCAAATCAACTTTCTGAAAACTGTTCTCTGGTTTTTTCAGGAATTCTGTTGTTAAAAGAATATGACTGTTGCTGCGGTAGTAAGCAGCTCCGGTTGAAAAACTGGTTTTATTATTTTTCAGGATTTTAGCATAGGCAATAACAACACTATAACCATCATTCCTTGTATCATTTGATTGCCTTTGTGTACTGTCAATCCCTTTTGGTGTATCATCAGCATTTAAAAATTCCTGGAAAAAATTACGTACGTTTTTGTTCCATCCAATATTATAAGAAGCAATAACACGCAACTGTTCCCCTGCTGTTTTTCCTTTATGCGTGTAGGTAAAATTCAAAGATGGGCTCCGATTATAACCTTCTGTTGCGACAGTGCGTTCACTCAGTTTGGAAATGGAATCAAACCTGTTGATATTTTTATAACGGTTAAAGCCGCTGTTATCAAACTCGTTCTGATTATACTGTGCTACAAAATTTACCGTATTCCGTTTGTTGAGATCATAATCAAGATTGAAACGAAAATTGGGGCGTAAGGTTTTGCTGATTGAATTGCTGTTAATCTTTAACTGATTCGATGAATCGGTGTATATATTTGTGCGGTTGCTGTAACCATCCGTTTCATACCGGTTGTAACCCATACCCACATTCAGGTTAACTGCAAAGCCCTGCTTCCGGTAATTGAAATTGCTGCTGAATCCAATTTCACCTCTTGATCCGTAATACAGGTTTACCCTGCCACCAAAACCAACTCTTCCTTTCTTAGTAACAATATTAATAACACCTCCCTGTTCATTGGCATATTGCGGCGGAGGGTTGGTAAGTACTTCAATTTTTTCAATGGTACTTCCCGGCATACTCTCCAGCAGATCCTGCAGTTGCTGCATGTTCAGCTCAACCGGTTTATCATCAATTAATATCTTGGGCTCTTTTCCCCGTACTAAAATCTTTCCATTGGGGTCAGTTGTAACTAATGGCGTTTGCTTTAATAATTCGGTTGCAGTACTTCCATTACTTAAGGCACTTTCTCCAACGTTAAATGTTATGTTTCCATCTTTCGATTCGATCAGTGGCTTTTCAATATAGATGACTATTTCACCCAACTCTACTGATTGATTTCCCATGCCGATATCGTTCAAATTAAAATCTGAGCGTTCTGTTCGTAAATGAATACTGTCAATTGTTTTGGTGCGAAAGCCAATAGCCGTGATCGTTAAACGGTAATATCCAAACTCAAGGTTACTGAAAGTGAATGCCCCGTTTTTATCGGTGAGAAATACAGAAAGTTTCGTTGAATCTTTATAAGGAATGATGGAAACAGTTGCCCCCACAATTGCCCTTGAGCTGGATGTGTCAAGCACAGAACCAATGACCATTCCATTATCCTTTTTTTGGGCCGAAGCAACAAAAGACAGAAGTGAAAAAAGTACAGATAAGAGGAAAAACGGTTTTATTGTCAACGGGTTCAGTTTTTTGAGAGCCTAAAGATAATTTTCAACAGGACACCAACCCTTTCTTATTCCATCAGTGGTACTATATATGCTGTCAATCTGTCACCAAATCGCTTATATTTTCCTACCTTTGCCAGCTCAATAAGCGTAAATATGATGGATTTGTTGACAGATACAAAAGTGCATGATGAAAACCGTCAGGGCGAAGCTTATTCTCCTTTTGCCAACGACCCCAACGAGTATAAAAAGAAGTTTTATATCGAAAGCTACGGCTGTGCAATGAATTTCAGCGATAGTGAAATTGTTGCCAGCATTCTCAATACAGCTGGTTTTGGAGCAACAAAAATTGCCGGAGAAGCTGACCTGGTTCTGCTCAATACCTGTTCCATCCGTGAAAAGGCTGAGCAAACCATCCGTAAACGTCTGACCGAATTCCGTCAGGCAAAAAAAAAGAAACCGGGTTTACTGGTAGGTGTACTCGGTTGTATGGCAGAGCGTTTAAAATCAAATTTACTGGAAGAAGAAAAGCTGGTTGATCTGGTGATTGGCCCGGATGCTTACCGCTCTCTGCCCGCTTTAATAGAAGAAGCAGAAGGCGGACAAAAAGCTGTGAATGTATTGTTGAGCCGGGATGAAACCTATGGAGATATTTCGCCAATTCGTTTGGAAAGTAATGGGGTGAATGCATTTATTTCCATTATGCGTGGCTGCAATAATATGTGCAGCTTTTGTGTGGTGCCTTTTACACGTGGCCGTGAAAGAAGCCGTGATGCAAAATCAATCATTGCTGAGGCGCAGGATTTATTCGACAGAGGTTTCAGGGAAGTAACATTACTCGGACAAAATGTTGACAGTTATTATTGGGTTCCTGAACTTTCAGCGGATTCAAAAGTCTCCCCTTTTGGGGGAGATTTAGAGGGGGCTGTTTCATTTGCCATGCTGATGGAAAAAGTGGCCTTGGTTTCTCCAGAGTTGAGAGTTCGTTTTTCAACTTCTCATCCAAAAGATATTACAGATGACGTGCTGTTTACCATGGCGAAATATGAAAATATCTGCAATTATATTCATCTGCCTGTGCAAAGCGGCAATACAAGAGTATTACAGTTAATGAACAGAACTTATACCCGTGAATGGTATATGAAAAAAGTAGACCGCATCAGGGAAATTGTTCCTGACTGCGGTATCAGTTCCGATTTTATTGCAGGTTTTTGTACAGAAACAGAAGAAGAACACCAGGATACATTAAGCATCATGGATTACAGCAGGTACGATTACAGTTACATGTATTATTACAGTGAACGTCCGGGCACACTTGCTGCCAAACGTTATGCAGATGATATTCCGGAAGAAGTAAAGAAAAGACGTTTGCAGGAAATCGTTGACAAACAATATTATTTATCGTTACATAGTAATCAGCGTGATATCGGTCAAACCTATAAAGTATTGATTGAAGGTAACAGCAAGAAAGATGAAAGTTCCTGGATGGGTCGCAACTCACAAAACAAAGTGATCGTTTTCCCGAAAGAAAATTATGATTTAAAGAAAGGCGATTACGTAATGGTAAAAGTCAACAGTTGTACCAAAGGCACATTGCTGGGTACAATTGAAAAATAATAACAATGGATTTACAAGTAATAAAAAACAGGTTCGGCATTATCGGTAACTCACCGGCATTGAATCATGCATTGAATGTGGCAGTACAGGTTTCATCAACTGATCTTACTGTACTCATCAATGGTGAAAGCGGTGTTGGTAAAGAAGTATTCTCTCAAATTATTCATTCCTTATCAACACGAAAGCACAATCCATTCATTGCGGTGAACTGCGGTGCCATTCCTGAAGGAACGATTGATTCCGAATTATTCGGTCATGAAAAAGGTTCTTTCACCGGTGCATTAGATGCAAGAAAAGGATATTTTGAAACAGTGAACGGCGGCACTATTTTCTTAGATGAAATTGGTGAACTGCCTTTAGGCACACAGGCTCGATTGCTGCGTGTACTGGAAGCAGGCGAATTCATCCGTGTTGGTTCATCTAAAGTACAGAAGACGGATGTACGTGTAATTGCAGCTACCAATAAAGACTTGCTGGAGTTTACTCATAATAATAAGTTCAGGGAAGATTTATATTACCGTTTGAATACTGTTCCGATCCGTGTTCCATCATTAAGAGACCGGAAAGAAGATATCCCTCTCCTGTTCAGAAAATTTTCTGTTGACTTTGCAGAACGTTACAAAACAACTCCTGTTCAACTGGAAGATGATGCAAAAAATCTGTTAATCAGTTATCCGTTTCCCGGTAATGTGCGGGAATTAAAGAATATTGCAGAACAGATTTCCGTTCTTTCAACCAATAAAATTGTTACAGCAAAAGATTTAGCTCCTTTCTTACCCGAAAGAAGTTTCAATCGTCTGCCGGTGCTGGCTCATCAACATGCTCCAACAGGCAGTGCTGCTGAGTTTGCCAATGAACGGGAGATTCTGTACAAGCTCTTTTTTGATATGAAGCGTGATGTAACAGAATTAAAGAAAATGTTCCTTGAAGTAATCCAGAGTGGCGGATCACAGGTTCAAATGCCGGGCAGTTTTTTTAATGAAAACATGATTGCAGAACCAAAGCCAATGGAAGTGAATCAACCGGTCATCAGTTCTTCTTCATCATCACAACCAATGATCTTTAACGGAAATGGGAATGGCGATATACAGGATCATGTGGAAGTGGAAGAAAGCCTCAACATCATGGATAAAGAAAAAGAACTGATCATTAAGGCACTGAAGAAACATAAAAGCAAGCGCCGTGATGCAGCACTCGATCTCGGCATCAGCGAAAGAACATTATACAGAAAACTGAAGGAGTATGATATTGAAGAACTTTAGAAGAAAGTCGTTAGTCGTTAGTCGTAAGTCGATAGTGAAAAGCATGTGGCTGTTGACTATTGGCTGGTGGCTATTGGCTTTATCTTCCTGCTATTCCTTCAAAGATGTGTCCATCCCTCCAGAAGTAAAAACAGTGAACGTACACTATATTGATAACAGGGCAAGGATCGTCAATCCACAGTTGAGTCAGCGTTTAACAGATAAGCTTCGTCAGAAAGTAGTCAATCAAACAAGATTATCACAAACAAATAATGACGACGCCCATTATGATGTAAGCGGACAGATCACAGACTATTATGTTACCACATCGGGTATTTCCAATCAACAGGCAGCTTCCAATAACCTGAACGTAACGGTTCATCTTGTGTTTAAAAACAGGCTGGATGATAAAAAAAGTTTTGAAGCCGATCTTACGAGAAATTTTCCTTTCTCAGCCAGTTTATCTCTTGCGCAGGCAGAAAGTTCATTAACGGATCTGGTTGTTACAAATATGACCGACGAAATATTTAACCGCATTTTCTCAAACTGGTAATTTTTTCAATTACTTTGCTGCAATGATGAACGCTGATTTATTTAGCAGGCTGATACAGCAACCTTCATTGCTGAAAGAAACTTCAAAAGTGGAGCTGGAACAACTCGTTTACCAATACCCATGGTTTGGAACAGCACAATTCCTGTTAGCTGCAAAAATGAAGCAATCAGCTGATGCATCAGCTTCACAGCAAACACAAAAGGCAGGTATCTTTTTCAATCAGCCATTGTGGTTCAACCTGCAATTAAAGCAATTTGAAAAGCCCAAAGAAACAGCAACAGTTCTTCAAACTCCACCAGTATCTTTTTTCACAGAAGAAAGGAAGCAAACTGATTTTGAATTAGTGCCCGAAACTGATGAAGAGAAAATGGCCAATGATACAGATGCCGTTCTTGATGCTGAAGCAAATATTGAAGTGGAAACAACCAGAGAAGAGGATTTTTCACCTGTATCAGATGCAGTTCTCGATGCAGAAGTAATGATAGAAGCGGAAGCCATCAAAGAAGAACAGGTGGCTCCGGTTAATGATGCGGTGCTGGATGCTGAAGTAATGATTGAAGCAGAAACATTGAAAGAAGAAGATTTTTCACCTGTATCGGATGCTGTTCAGGATGCAGAAGTCATGATTGAAGCTGAAACGTTTAAAGAGGAACAAACAGCACCAATAACTGATGCCGTTTCAAATGCACAGGCTATTATTGCAGTTGATGAAATGAAAGAAGAAACAGCAAATACTGCTTCTGTGCCAGGTGATCAACCCGTTTTCACCTTCGAGCCTTTTCATACGGTTGATTATTTTGCCTCACAGGGCATTAAACTCCGGGAAGATAAATCGGGCGATGATAAACTCGGTCAGCAAGTAAAAACCTTTACCCAGTGGCTGCGTTCTATGAAAAAGATCTATGTGGAAGAAAAGAAAGAGCTCAATCCCAACGAAGAAAAAGCTGTGGTAAGTATGGCCACCGAAAGTAACCAGCAAACCGAAGTGCTTACTGAAACCATGGCAGATGTGCTTATAAAACAGGGCAAACTTTCACAAGCCATTGACTTATACCGCAAATTAAGTTTGCTGCATCCCGAAAAAAGCGTTTATTTTGCATCCCGAATTGAAGAATTAAAATTGTAACAAATGACTTGGTTATTCATCATACTGGTAATATTGGCCAGCGTTATTTTAGGATTTATTGTACTGGTTCAAAACCCAAAAGGTGGAGGACTCAGTGGTTCAGTGGCAGGTTTCAGCAACCAGTTTATGGGTGTTAAACAAACAACCGATGTTCTTGAAAAAGGAACCTGGTTATTTGCAGCCATTACTGGTGTATTGTGCCTGGTTTCAACTGTATTCATTTCAGATTCTGCCGGTACAGGTGGTGGCAGCCTTGAAAAGGTTCCAACCAATCAACCGGTTAAACAGTCTCCTGCGAATAACAGCACTCCTACTTTACCGGCAACAACTCCGGCTAAATAAGGGTTATAAAATTATTTATTGAACCCCGACCTTACAGTCGGGGTTTTTTGATTTATTTTGATCTCATCTTTAGAACATGGCCCGACTGTTGTTGTGTCACACACTTCATCTGCAACAATTCTGTTGAACAAACTGTATGAAATATCCATAAAAATTATCGAGCTAATTTATACAAACAGCGATGATAATTTTTGGGGATATACTATGTGGCCACAAAGCCAATAAAAATGAACACATGAAAAAAAATCTTAGTTTAATTTTTGCTCTCCTGCTGGTAATTGTTTTGGTAATGGCCTGGAAGTTTTTTGGGTCAGCAACCAATTTCAATGAACCGAAAAAATATCTGTATATCCATACCGGCGGGGCAAGTAAAGAAGCCGTTCTAACATCATTGAAGGATTCAGGGTTTATCAAGAGCCTTGGTTTATTTGAATTGGCAGCCGGCAAATTAAAAGTATGGCAACGTCTTCGTCCGGGTAAGTATGAAATAGCCAATGGCAGCAGCTTATTTACACTGATCAGGAAACTGAGAAATGGTTCTCAAACTCCTGTAAATCTCATCATCACCAAACTCCGTACAAAAAAAGATCTGGCTGCATTGATTGGAAGAAAATTTGAATCAGATTCAGCAACAGTTTTCCATTATCTCAACAATAATGATTCGCTGAAAAAATTTAGGCTTGATACCAATACAATCATGACAGCTGTATTCCCCAATACCTATTCGTTACTGTGGAATACAAGTCCGCAAAAAATCATCAGCAAACTGTACGAACAACGGAATAAATTCTGGAATGCGGAACGTAAACAAAAAGCAAAGGCCCTGGGCTTAACACCGGAACAGGTACATTCACTTGCATCCATTGTGGAAGAAGAAACACTGCGCAATGATGAGAAATCAACCATTGCCAGTGCCTATCTTAACCGGCTTAATAAAGGCATGTACCTTGGCGCTGATCCAACTGTAAAATTTGCTGTTGGCGATTTCACACTCAAACGGATTCTTTTCGGTCATATTAATTCAACGGCATCATCACCTTACAATACGTATAAGAATAAAGGAATACCGCCCGGTCCCATATGTACTCCATCTGAAACAACAATTGATGCAGTGCTTAATCCAAAACAAACGGATTTCCTGTTCTTCTGCGCCAAACCAAATGGCAACGGCTATCATGCATTTGCAGCAACCGATGCAGAACATTTAAAGAATGCAAAAGCTTACCAGCAATGGTTAGACAGTTTAAAGATTCAGTAAGTAAGTCACTAAAAATATTTACTTTGAGCAAGGATGACTGTTGTACGTTTTATATATCATTTGCCCATTATCCGTTCACTGATCAGGTTCAGTAAACGCTGGCGACCTCCAGGATTTGAAGGCATCGCTTTGTATGATGTGATTGAATTCTTTTTTGCCCAGGTAAAAAAAGTTGGGTTTACAGAAAGGGCAGCAGCTATTTCGTTCAATTTTATAATGGCACTCCCACCCGCCTGTATCTTTTTATTTTCTCTGGTTCCTTTATTTCCAATTGCAGATCAGTTTTACAATGAGGTAAATTCATTTGTCCGTGATCTTACTCCCAACGTAGCTACAAGGGATATTGTAGAAAGTTTCCTGGAAGATTTTTTTAAACGTCCCAAGAACAGTTTGCTTTCCATTGGTTTTGTTACGTCTATTTATTTTGCATCCAATGCCGTATTGGGGATTATTCACAGCTTCAACCGGTCGATTCATGAAAAAGAAAGCACGGTTTTCCTTGCTTACCGCTGGAAAGCCATCAAGTTAACCTTCATCATTATGCTGCTTTTCACCGCCAGTATAATTTTATTAATTACACAGGGTGCTTTATTCAACTGGCTGCTTCGCCAGCTGAATATTGATAATGAATTTGTAAAATGGCTCATCATTGTATTACGGTGGGTTGTGATAGTTGGTTTATTCTTTTATTCTATTGCATTTATTTACCGGCATGCCCCATCGGTTGAAAAGAAATGGAAACTTATATCGCCCGGTTCAATTATTGCCAGTTTCCTCATTATTGCTTTCACCTTTTTATTCTCCTTCTGGATCAACAATTTTGCTTCCTACAGTATTTACGGTTCCATCGGTACCATCCTGATACTCATGATCTTTATCAACTCTATTTCACTTGTATTACTGATTGGTTTTGAGCTGAACGTCAGCATTAAAGTACTCAAAAAGCATTCAGATAAAAGGCTTCAACAAGAGATGAGCGGTACTGAACAAAAACAGGAACTTTCGTAACTTTAAGCAAACACTTTCATCATGAAAAAAATAATTCTTTCATTTGCTGCCATCCTTATATTGATGGCATTTCGTTTCTTACCTGATGAATTAAGTATTGGAAGCAGTCTTCCTTCACCTGCGGTAAAAATGAAGGATGTTTCAGGTAAAGAATTTTCCTTTAATGATGTGAAAAAGACAAATGGGCTACTGGTTGTATTCAGCTGCAATACCTGTCCATGGGTCATTAAAAATCAACAGGTGGCCACCGATGGTTACAGTTATGCTTTAGCAAAAGACATTGGAGTAATTGTTCTCAATTCAAATGAAACACAGAGAAGCGGTGATGATTCACAAGAACGGATGAAAGAGTATGCCAAAGAGCAGCAATACAAATGGCCTTATGTAATGGATGACAACTCTGCTATGGCCAATGCATTTGGTGCGAAAGTTACTCCTGAATGTTACCTGTTTGATAAGGACATGAAACTGGTGTATCATGGAGCAATTACAGACAATCCAAAGACACCTTCCGAAAGTACCAGGGATCATTTGAAAGTTGCAATTGATGAATTGGTGACAGGAAAAACAGTGAGCATGACAAAATCAAAAGCAATGGGATGCAGTATTAAACGAAAATCATAAACTCTAAATTACCTAAACAGAAAAGCCTGCTTTGAAAGAAGCAGGCTTTTTGATAATATCGTTTCAATTATTGCAATCCAAGCATCAGCTTCATTTCTTTCTCCAGTTCACCTGGTTTCATTTCTGCTTCTACAAATTTCCGGTAACCTGTTTTTTTATTGATGAATAAGGTCGCCGGCATTGAACCTGTCCAGCTGCTGTCAACTTTCGGACAAAACTCATCCGGCTTTTCTTCATCCAGCCAAACGATTTCAGCTGTATAATTTCTCTTCTTGGCAAACTCACGGATCTTTTGAGGATAGTATTCTTCAAAATCTAAACTCACCAGTAACAATTTAGCTTTCTTTCCTTCATATTTTTTTGCAATTGCCTGGAAGTAAGGAATCTCTTCAATACAAGGCCCACAAAATGTTGCCCAGAAATTTACAATCAAAGCAGAATCACTTTGTTCAATATATTTCAGCAAATCTTCCATCTTCCATCGTTTAATAGATTGTGCATTAAGCAAACTGAATGAAAAAATAAAGAGTATGGAAAACAGGATTTTTTTCATCTGCATAAAATTACTTCAGTTCTTCCTGTATTGCATCCAGGTCATCAGCCCGAAATCCCCACTCATCCAATAATGTATTGAATGTGTCGTCATCGAGCCTTTGCTGCTTGTAATGACCGGCATTTGTTTTTTGCCGCAGTGCTTCATAAATACTCACTGCACAGGCAACAGAAATATTCAGCGATTGAATAATGCCCATTTGAGGAATCAGAAAATTACCATCGGCCATAGCCCGTATTTCTTCACTTACACCGTTATGCTCATTCCCAAATACCAATGCTACACTGCAGGTAAAATTTATTTCATACAAACTCACGGCATCACTGCTGAGATGAGTGGTATAAATCTTTTCATATTTTTTCCTGATGTCAGCAAAACATTGCTCAGCATCTTCATGCTGGTGAACCGTTAACCATTTGGCTGCACTGGAAGAACTGCGTGCTCCCCATTTTTTATGCTTTGGAATTTTATTGGTGAGAACATAGACTTCCTGTATGCCAACTGCATCGCATGTACGCATTACAGCTGAAATATTATGCGGATCAAATACATTTTCGAGTACAACAGTTAAATCGGGTTGTCGTTTGCGGAGGACAGATAGTAATCGTTCACGGCGTTCTGGAGTCATAAAACGAAATTAATGGAAAATAGCTCTGCTGATTAATCAACTCTTTTATATCTCCTCATCGGACGAAGATATTTTATTCCCTTTGTTGTCTGAAAACGTGTTCCCATTGGTTGCCAGTTACCACTCGCCGAACGCCACACAATAAAATGCAGATGCGGAAAAATGGTGTACCCTGTTTTTCCGCTATAGCCAATCGGCTGTCCCTGTTTTACAGTATCACCCACATTCACCAAAGCGCCATTTAATTGCAGGTGCCAGTAACCTGCCCTCGATCCATCATTGTGCTGAATAACAATGATGTTTCCATATTGCCGAAACTTATCTTTTAATCCACCTCTGTTCCCATCTTCTTTCATTCTTACAACCAAACCTTCTCTTGCAGCACAAATGGTTGTTCCCCGTTTCATTTTAAAATCAAGTGCAGCCCTGTTCTTATGAGTAAATCTGCTGAAATATCCTTGAACCAGCAGATGAGATTTATGATTTTCATAGGGTAATACATAAACAAAGCTCGTATCATCTTTCAGTTTTCCTTTTTGCAATTGCTTTATCCTGTTACGTACAGGATCTTTACTGACGGTGCAGGCTGTTACAGCAAACAGAATCATCAACAGAGAAAAGGATACATAATTTTTGAACATACACTTAAAATAAATTCATTACAGCATAGCATTGTAAAATACTTCAACGGTATGTAAGGCCTTTTTCTGCGTTCCATCTTTTATCTGGTGACGGCAACTCGTACCCGGTGCAGCAATAATCGTTTCTGCTTCCTGCTTGCGGATAGTTGGAAATAACACCAGCTCCCCTATCTGCATCGACACATCATAATGTTCTTTTTCATAACCAAATGATCCTGCCATGCCGCAACAGCCGGAAGGAATGGCCTCTACTTTATAATTTTCAGGAAACGATAATAATTTAACTGAATCTGCAAGTGAACCAACTGCTTTTTGCTGGCAATGACCATGCAGCTGAATCAATTTTGATTCTTTTGTAAATAACTCTTTACTGATAATTCCCCTATCTATTTCTTTAACGAGAAACTCATCAATGAATAACGCATTTTTTGCCATCGACTTTGCAGCAGCCAGGTTTTCATCTGTTGCAAGATCAGGATACTCATCACGGAAAGTTAAGATGGCCGATGGCTCAATACCAAGCAATGGTGTTTCGTCTGAAATCAAATCTTTCAGCATTTCAATATTCTTATTGGCGATTACTTTCGCTTTCCTTACCAACCCTTTCGATAACCAGGTTCTTCCGCTTTCTTCATGTTTGGGAATCACCACTTCATAACCTAACTTCTCCAATAACTGAACAGCAGTAATACCTATATGTGCATCATTGTAATTGGTAAACTCATCGCAGAATAAATATACTTTTCTTTTTGCTGTTGGTTGATGGTTGCTGGCTGTTGGCCGTTTTGAAAACCAGTCCTTCAATGTTACTTTACTCAATGTCGGCATGGATCGTTTCACTGCAAACCCAACTGTACGTTTAATAATGCTACCGGTGAAACTATTTGTCATGAAGAAATTGTAAACCGATGGTGCAATCGACCCCAGCTTTGCACTGGCAGTGAAATTGGCAATCATCCTTGAGCGGAAAGGAACACCGTTGGCATCATAATAGTGCTGCAGAAATTCTGCTTTCAGTTTCGCCATATCAACATTCGACGGACATTCACTCTTACAGGCTTTGCAGCTCAAACACAAACTCATTACTTCATAAATTTCTTTATGATCGTACCTGTTCAGCTTGTTGGAATGAGTTAAGAACTCACGCAGAATATTTGCTCTTGCCCTTGTAGTATCTTTTTCATTGCGGGTTGCCATAAATGATGGACACATAGTTCCTCCACTCAAATGTGTTTTCCTGCAATCACCCGACCCATTACATTGTTCTGCATGCTGCAGAATATCCTGCTGATGAAAACGAAAAATGGTTTTGAACTCAGGTGTAAATTGCCCGGGTTCATAACGCAGCATCGTATTCATGGAAGGTGTATCAACAATCTTATTGGGGTTGAAAATATTATTCGGATCCCAGCTGTACTTCACCTCTTTCAGTAAATCATAGTTCTTCTCTCCCACCATTTGCTTGATGAACTCACCACGCAAACGTCCATCACCGTGTTCACCACTCAATGAACCATTGTATTTCTTTACCAGTGTTGCCACTTCTTCGGCAATCGTGCGGAAGAGTTGATTGCCTTCCTTTGTTTTTAAATTGATAATGGGACGTAAATGAATTTCACCTGATCCTGCATGAGCATAATGCACAGAGTACAAACCATGCTTCTTGAGTATTTCATTGAAGTCACGGATATAAGCAGGAAGATCATGAACATCCACTGCAGTGTCTTCTATCACCGGCACAGCTTTTTCATCGCCGGGAAGATTACCGAGCAAACCTAATCCTGCTTTACGCAGTGTCCATATCTTTTTTGTATCAGCTCCAAACAAAACAGGAAAATGATAACCCAAACCTTCAGCACGCATATCTGCTTCAACCTGTTTGGTGATCTCCAGTATTTCTTCCCTTGTTTCTTTTGCAAATTCAATTACAAGAATAGCACCCGGATCGCCCTGTACAAAAAAACGGTTCTTGCTCTGTTCAATATTTCCCTTGGTGCATTCTAAAATATAATGATCGATCAGTTCACTTGCACTGGGTTTATATTTTAATCCAATCAGGTTGGCTCTTAATGATTCATCAATCGAATTAAAGTGTACACATAACAAACCAATTTCTTTTGGTGGCAATGGAACAACATTTAATTTAATTTCTGTAAGAAAAGCCAGCGTTCCTTCTGAACCCGCAATCAGTTGACAGAAATTAAAATCTTCACCACCTGCAGTGAACGGAGCAGTTTCAACCAACAGATCAATGGCATAACCTGTATTTCTCCTTTCAACTGATTTTTTAGGAAACTCTTTCCTGATCTCAACCTGGTTATCGTAATTGCTTAATAAGCTTCTTACATTTTTATAAATCTTCCCTTCCAGGTTATCCAGTTCACATTTTTGATGAAACTCATCAATAGATAAAGTTTTGAAAATAGTTTCTGAGCCGTCACTTAATAAAGCTTTTACTTCCAGCAAATGTTCCCTTGTACTTCTATAAACCACTGAATTG